>NZ_CP110644.1:2827954-3152045 GCF_026153515.1 Pseudomonas sp. KU26590 | reverse complement strand
CGTCGATGGTCAGGTTCAGCTCCTGGAAGCTGAAACCGCCGGCCTTGCGAATCGCGCCGGCGAGCAACTGGTTGCCGGTGATCGACAGCGGATGGCTTTCGGACCACGCCGTGCCGTCGGCCTTGCGCTCGACGCCGAGGAAGCCGTTGGCGTCCAGACGCAGGACCCGCGCGCCCATCACGTCGATGGCGTGCAGGGCATCGCCGATGATCATCTGTTGCGCGGCGAAACTGGGGTCCAGCCAGTTCAGTGATGGCTGGCCTTCTTTGAAGTAATGCAGATAGACCCAGCGGCGGTCCTTGCCGTCGACGCCGGTGACGATGGGCGTGGCGCTCCAGTCAGTCTCTTTGACGCCGGGTTCGAAGAAGATCACCCGCTGCAACTGGCCAACGATGTAATGCTTGTCGCGCAACGCATCGACGGTGGCCGGCTGCAGGTTGACGGCGTCACGGCCGGCGGGGACTTCAGGCAGCAGCGACCAGTCTTCTTCCTTGATCTCCACCATGTGGTAGAGGCCCGGGTACTCTTCGTAGGCCATCTCGGCCAGGCGGAAATCCGCGCCCTTGCCGGTGTGGGACGGGATCACGTCATCCACGACGATCGCGTTGTGCGCGGCTGCAATGCGGCTGAGGTTGAGAAACTGCGCGTCGGTGCCCAGGGACGAATCCACTTCAAAGCTGATGCGGTCGAAGTTGCCGTCGATGCTCGGGGTGCGCTCGCGGCCTTTCAAACCGCCGGAGGCTTTCAAAGGGCCGTTATGAATGCCCTGGATGCCGACTTCCGACAGCGCGTGCCAGAGTGTTTCATCGGCCAGCGCTTCGAGGACCGAGCCGCCTTCGCGGGTGATGATCGACGCCGGGTAGGCGGTAAACCAGACCGAGCCGATGGCCGAAGCATCCCTTGGACGGGCCTGGGCGTAAGGCCGCTGCCAGAGACGGCCCTGGCCGCCATACAATTTTGCGCGTTGCTTTGCGGCGTTGAGCATCGATTGCTCAACCAGCCATTCCACGTACTGCTTGTCCGGGGTGGTCATATGTTCGGGGTTCCATCTTCAAGTGGATGGGAGCGGCGGCCCAGGGCTCTGCGAGCGCTGTCCGGACCGTCCTGCCTGTGCGTGTCAGGTTTATGCCTAACTCTAAGAGCACCTTGGCGCGTAAACGTTGCATCGGTTGCTGTGACGCGCGCTGCTGCACTGGCTAAAATCCACCGGTGTGCATCCGCACCGCCGGCGCTGTTCAGGGGTTTGCGTGGAATTACACATCGTTATCGAGGGCCGCAAGGACCTCGCCCATCAAGTCTATGAACAGCTGCGCGACAGTATCGTGTCGGGCCGGCTGGCGGCGGGCGTGCAATTGCCGCCCAGTCGCCTGCTGGCCGCGCAACTGGGGCTGTCGCGCAAAACCATCTCCGACACCTACAGCCGGTTGACCTACGAAAACTACCTGGTGGGCAAGGTCGGCAGCGGCACCTTCGTCAACGCCTTGAGCGCTTACAGCCCGCCTCGGCCGGCACCTTCGGCGCTGGCCAGCGCCCACATCGTGGCGAAATGGGAAGCTATCTCCCTGCCCCTGCGCCACCCGACCCGCGCGGGCACCCTGCGCTTTGATTTTCTCGGCGGCGCGACGGCAAAAACCCAGTTTCCCCATGACGAGTGGCGGCGCTGCGTGCACCACGCGGTGCGGCAGATGTCCACCGAACGCGGCTTCTATAGCCAGCCCGAAGGCCTGCCCGCCCTGCGCGCCGCGATTGCCGGGCACATTGCCTTTGCCCGCGGCGTCCGCTGCGTGGCCGATGACGTGGTGGTGTGCAACGGCGCGCAACAGGCCCTGGACCTGATCGCCCGCGTGCTCATCGAACCCGGCAGCCCCGTCGCCGTGGAAGACCCGGGCTACACACCGGCGCGGCTGCTGTTTGCCGCCCAAGGGGCCGAGGTCGCCAGCGTGCCGGTCGACAGCGAAGGCATCATCGTCGAGCAGATCCCGGACAACGTCTGCGCCATCTACGTCACGCCCTCCCATCAGATGCCGCTCGGCATGCCCATGAGCCTGGCGCGTCGACACGCCTTGCTGGAGAAAGCACGCCGGATTGGCGCGATCATCATCGAAGACGACTACGACAGCGAATTCCGCTACGAAGGGCGCCCGACTGACTCGTTGCAGAACATGGACGAACACGGCGTCGTGGCCTACGTCGGCACCTTTTCCAAAACCCTGCTGCCGGAACTGCGGCTGGGTTACGCCGTGCTGCCGGCGGCGATCCTCGAAGCGGTGATCAAAGCCAAGCAACTGACCGACTGGCACACCTCGACGCTGCCGCAATGGGCGCTGAGCAAATTCATCAGTGAAGGCCTGCTCAACAAACACATCCGACGCTGCCACAGCACCTACGCCGGACGCCGCGAACGCATCCTGGCGCGCATCGGGGGCGATCTGTCGCCCTGGCTGGAAACCATCCCGTGCACGGCCGGCTTCCACATGGCGGTGATGCTAAAGCCCTCGCTCGACCGGGCGGTCGATCTGCACCTGCTGGTCGACCGCGCGCGGGACAAAGCGCTAGGCCTCTACCCCCTCCACGGTTTCTACAGCGACGCGCCGCCGCGCGACGGACTGATGCTCGGCTTTGGTGCGATTGACCTGCTCGACATCGACCCCGCGCTGGACCGGTTGCGGGATCTGCTGATGGAATTTGGTTGAGCAGGGAAGTTGATAGCGCCCACACCGGCCCCTTCCCGGCTAAAGCCGGTCCTACATACCCACTCCGCGCGCATTCAGCAGGATCGGGTTCAGCCGGAATGGACGCGGAGCGTCCCGGGATGCATGCCCACGCAGAGCGTGGGTACGATCATAAATGATAGCGCCTGCACCGGCCTCTTCCCGGCTAAAGCCGGTCCCACTAAAAAACAGCGCGTGCACCCAGTGGGATTGGCGGCGCCCCCTGTAGGACCGGCTTCAGCCGGGAAGCTGTTGATCTGCTGTTGATCTGCTGTTGATCTGCTTTTGATCTTCGTACGCATAAAGCTCAGTCACCGCCAATCGCGACTTGGGTGCAGGCTGAACGCAGGTCTCGCGCAGTGGGCCGAGCCGCAGGGATGCGGCGAGAGCGCCGTCAGGACATGGATGTCCGTTCGGCGCGGGCCCACGGAGCGGGACCGGAGTGAAGGAACCCCGACGCAGGAGGGGCCCAACCACGAGCAAGCACCTTTGGTTACTTGGGGATGGTGCGACTTTCGACTTTTCCAAGTAACTCGCCGAAGGCGAAACAGTCTGCCCTTAGGCAGACGCCCTTGACCTTGATCTTGATCGTGCTAAGCCCCACCGCAGGGTTCACGAGGGACGATTGGATTGAACTTCTGCCCCCGCCACCTGCCGACTACAGAGCTGCCGGACACACCGTCCGCTGAGAAATGGAGGCTTATACATGCCAGACGCAAACGGCAAAATCCGCTACGCAGTGGTCGCTGGAGGCTGGATCTCCCAAGGCGCATTCATGCCGGGGCTCGAACAGACCGACAACTCCGTCATGACCGCCCTCGTCACCGGAGACCCCATCAAGGCCGACCAGTTGGCGGCGCTCTATGACCTCAAAAGCTACCACTACGACGAATTCGACACCCTGCTCAACTCCGGCGAAATCGACGCCATCTACCTGGCCACCCCCAACTTCCGCCATCGCGAATTCGCCGTTCCTGCCCTGGAAGCCGGCATCCACGTGCTGCTGGAAAAGCCCATGGCCGCCAACGAAGAAGACTGTCTGGCCATCGCCGAAGCCGCTAAACGCTCGGGCGCCAAACTGATGGTCGCCTACCGCCTGCACTTCGAGCCCGGCACCGTCGAAATGGTCCACCGTGTGCGCGCCGGTGACCTCGGCGACCTGCGCCTGTTCACCGCGACCTTCGCCCAGACCACCGACCCGGCCAACCACCGCATGCAGAGCGGCTTCGACGCAGGTCCCGTGGCCGACATGGGGCCTTATCCGATCAACGCCGTGCGCAACCTGTTTGCCGCCGAGCCGATCGAAGTCCACGCCGTCGGCATCAAAACGCCTGGCCGCGAGATCAACACCTTCGACACGGTCAACGTGACGTTGCGCTTTGCAGAAGAACGCCTTGCGACCTTCACCGTGAGTTACAGCCTGCCGTCCACCGAGCGGTTCCAGCTGATCGGCACCAAGGGCGAGTTCGAAGCCTCGCCATGCTTCGGTTTCGGCGAAGGCGTAGCGATTGGTTACCGCGCGATCATCGACGGCAAGACCACCGAGCACACGCACCCGGTGGTCGACCAGTTTGGCGGCGAGACCCAGTACTTCTCCGACTGCATCCTGCAGGACCGCGAACCCGAGCCGGACGGCGACGAAGGCTGGCGCGATGTGCGGGTGGTCGAGGCGATTGAACGCGCGCTGACCACCGGCCAGCCGCAGAAGCTCGAGCCACTGCCGGAGCGCCCGGGCATCGGCATCGAGCAGGCCCGCCGCCTGCCGCTGGCCAAAGTGCCGGAGTACATCAATACAGACGAGCCGAATGCCTGATCGTCTTATTGATAGTGCATGACTGGCGTAGGCCCGTTGATCGCAATCCAGAGCCCGGCTATTTTGATGGCCGGGCTTGCTCGGTACCTCATCGCTGCGCGCCTTGCGGCTGAAAAAATGCAGTTGTATGATGACTGTCGACTTTACGATGAGCCCCTGAGCTCTTCCCGCTACGCTTCATACGATTTCGAATTCCTCCATCAGGCCCACGCCTGATCGATTCGCCCCAAAAATAACAGGAGAAGCAGATGCCTACCGTTCTCGGTCAGAACTTCATCGGCGGCGCCCGCAGCGGCCTCGGCGAAGCACGCCATAAAAGCCTCGACGCCACCACTGGCGAAGCACTGCCTTACACCTTCTATCAAGCCACTGACGCGGAAATCGACGCCGCTGCATCGGCCGCCAAAGACGCCTTCCTTGAATTCCGCCAGCTGAGCCCGGCCCGTCGCGCTGAATTCCTCGATGCCATCGCTGACGAACTCGACGCCCTGGGCGATGATTTCGTGGCCCTCGTTTGCCAGGAAACCGCGCTGCCGGCCGGTCGTATCCAGGGCGAGCGTGGCCGTACCTCAGGCCAGATGCGCCTGTTCGCCAAAGTCCTGCGTCGCGGTGACTTCCTGGGCGCGCGTATCGATCAGGCGCTGCCGGATCGCAAGCCGCTGCCACGTGTCGACCTGCGCCAGCAGCGCATCGGCGTCGGCCCGGTGGCCGTGTTTGGCGCCAGCAACTTCCCGCTGGCCTTTTCCACCGCCGGCGGTGACACCGCTTCGGCACTCGCTGCCGGTTGCCCGGTTGTGGTGAAAGCCCACAGCGGCCACATGGCGACTGCCGATCTGGTGGGTAACGCCATCGTTCGCGCCGCCGAGAAGACCGGCATGCCAAAAGGCGTGTTCAACATGATCTTCGGCAGCGGCGTCGGCGAAGGCCTGGTCAAGCACCCGGCCATTCAGGCCGTCGGTTTCACCGGTTCCCTGCACGGCGGCAACGCCCTGTGCAAACTGGCGTCCGAGCGTCCGCAGCCGATCCCGGTGTTCGCCGAGATGTCGAGCATCAACCCGGTGGTCCTGCTGCCCGGCGCACTGACGGCGCGCGGCACGGCCATCGCCGGCGAACTCGCGGCGTCCGTGGTCATGGGCGCAGGCCAGTTCTGCACCAACCCGGGCGTGGTGATCGGTATTCGCTCCCCTGCCCTGACCACGTTCACCGAGCAGCTGACCGAGCACATGGGCGGTCAGCCACCTCAGACCATGCTCAACGAGGGCGGCCTGCGCAGCTACAGCAAAGGCGTCGAGAAGCTGCTGGCGCACAAGAGCGTCACGCACCTGGCCGGCAAGGCGCAGGAAGGCAAGCAGGCCCAGGCCCAGCTGTTCAAGGCTGACGTCAGCATGTTGCTAGAAGGCGACGAGTTGCTGCAGGAAGAAGTGTTCGGCCCGACCACGCTGCTGATTGAAGTGGCGGACGACGCGGAACTGAAAGCCGCACTGCTGGCCCTGCGCGGCCAACTGACCGCCACCCTGATCGGCGAAACTGCCGACCTGCAGAAGTATCAGTGGCTGGTGCCGGTGCTGGAAGAAAAAGTCGGCCGCATTCTGGTCAACGGTTACCCGACCGGCGTTGAGGTTTCGGACGCGATGGTGCACGGCGGTCCTTACCCGGCGACCTCCGATGCGCGCGGCACTTCGGTGGGCACCCTGGCCATCGATCGTTTCCTGCGCCCGGTCTGCTACCAGAACTACCCCGACAGCCTGCTGCCGGCGGCGCTACAAAACGCCAACCCGCTGGGCCTCAAGCGCCTGGTGAACGGCGAATGGAGCACTGACGTCATCGCTTGATGGTGATTGGCCCGTTCACTCAGGCCAATGAAAACGGCGTGACCCTGTAAAGGGCCGCGCCGTTTTTTTTTGCTTTGCAATGTGCGGGAGCGTTGCAAGGGGGCGATGGGCTGACTAGCATCTCGCGCCATCTCGCCGTGGAAATCTGAACATGACTGAAGCACTGAGCATCATCGATCTGCAGGAAGGCACCGGAAAAGCCGTCGTCAAAGGCGCGCTGATCACTACCCAATACACCGGAACGCTGGTGGACGGCACAGTGTTCGATTCCTCCTGGGAACGCGGCAAGCCCTTTCAATGCGTGATTGGCACGGGGCGCGTGATCAAAGGCTGGGACATTGGGCTGATGGGCATGAAGGTCGGCGGCAACCGCACGTTGCGGGTGCCTGCGGCGCTGGCGTACGGCGCGCGCTCGATGGGCGCGCACATTAAACCGAATTCGGATCTGGTCTTTGAAATAGAACTGCTGGAAGTACTGACCCGGGATGATGAGTAGTCACGCCTGACGCTGATCCTGTAGGAGCGCGCTTGCCCGCGAATTCGGTGTGTCAGACGTAGCCGATGTCGAATGTGCCTACGCCTTCGCGGGCAAGCGCGCTCCTACAAGGTATTGCGGCGTACACAACATTCCAGTAGGACCGGCTTCAGCCGGGAAGAGGCCAGTGTGTACGCCATGAATCTCGCGGTGTGGCTCCCGACGCTTTCCCGGCTAAAGCCGGTCCCACAATCGAAATCCACCGCCAGTGCTACGGGTGTACGCAATTTCCAGTAGGACCGGATTCAGCCGGGACAAGGCCAGTGTGTTCGCCATGAATCCCGCGGTGTGGCTGCCGACGCTTTCCCGGCTAAAGCTGGTCCCACAATGGGAGTCGACCGCCAGTGCTGCGGGTGTACGCAACTGCCAATAGGACCGGGCGCAGGATTTACGGGCCAGCCGAGGCGTTCATCAACACACGGGCCAGTTTCTTCGCCAGTTCTTCTTCCTTGTAGGGCTTCTGCACGATCAGCTTGGGGTCGACGTCGAGGATGTCGATGTCGGCAAAGCCGGTGATGAACATGATCGGCAGCTGCGGCCGCTCTCGGCGGACGATTTCGGCCAGTTCGCCGCCAGTCATGTTGGGCATGGCGAAGTCGGTGAGGAGCAGCTCGATGCTGGCGTCGAGTTTCTTCAACGCATCGTCGCCGCTGTCCGCCTCGACCACCGAATAACCCAGCGACACCAGCATCATCGCCGTCACCGAGCGTACGTCCGGATCGTCGTCGACAAGGAGAATCGTGCGGTGCTTGTCGTCGGCGTCGGCGCGGCCGGGCATGTCGGAGGCGCTGATCACCGGGACCGCCGTGCGCGCAACGCTGGGCAGGTAAACGCGCAGCGTGGTGCCGGCGTTTTCAGCCGTGTCGATGCTCACGCCGCCGCCGGACTGCTTGGCGAAACCGAACACCTGCGCCAGGCCCAGCCCCGAACCCTTGCCCACCGCCTTGGTGGTGAAGAACGGTTCGAACGCCTTGGCCAGCACCTCTGCGCTCATGCCGCAGCCTGAATCGCTGACCGACAGCACCACATACGCACCGGGCTCCGGATCTTCAGGCCGTAGCGGCAGGCGATAGACCATCTCGTTCCAGGTGCTCAGGCGCAATTGCCCGCCCTGGGGCATGGCGTCCCGCGCGTTGATCGCCAGGTTGAGGATGATCATTTCGGTCTGCGTCGGGTCCACCAACGCACTCCACAGGTCCTCGGCCAGTTCGGTTTCCACCCAGACGCTGCCGCCCAACGCACGACCCAGCAGCTCGCGCATGCCGGCAATCGTGTCATTGAGGTTCAGTGCGACGGGCTCCAGACGCTGGCGACGGGAGAACGACAGCAACTGACTGGTCAGCTTCGCGCCCCGCTCGCCCGCTTCACGGATGTTCTGCAGGCGCTGAGGGGATTTGGTGAACACCCCTTTTTCCAGATCCCGGCTGAGGAAATTCGCGCTGGTCAGAATCACCGTCAGCAAATTGTTGAAGTCATGGGCCACGCCAGCGGTCAACTGGCCGACCACCTCCAGCCGCTGCATCTGCTGCAGGGCAGCTTCGACGCGTTCACGTTCCTTGATCTGATCGCGCAAGCGCTTGTTGGTCGCGGCCAGTTCGTCCACCACTGCGCGCTCGCCGGTGATGTCGCGCACGGCGGCGTACATCAGGCCGTCGTCCGGCACGATGGTCCATGACAACCAGCGAAAGCCACCATCGGCATGGCGCATGCGGTTGACGAAGCGCGTGGTCACATGGCCGTCGGCGATGCTGGCGGTCTCGCGCAACGTGGCGGCAAGATCATCCGGGTGTATGAATTCGCTCAACCGCTGCTGGCCGACTTCATCGCGGCCCCAGCCCAATGTCGCTTCCCAGGCCGGATTGAGGGCAATCGGCGTCATGTCGAAATGCAGCACGCCGAGCAGTTCGCGGGACAGCTCCCAGGTGCGGTCGCGCTCGCGGGTTCGCTGGACGACGCGTTCGCCGAGAATGTCGTTGAGCTGATGCAGCGCCTGGGTGGCGTGTTTGCGCTCGGTGATGTCCTGCATGACACCGGTGAAGCGCACGCACTGGCCGTCTTCGAATAGCGAGCGGCCATTTAAAAACACCCAGCGCTCGGCGCCGTCGTCGGTGATCAGTCGGTGTTCGATCTGGAAGGTGGTGTCCACCGTCAGCGCGGCCATGACCTTGCTGTGCAGGTGATCGCGGTCATGCGGATGGCAGAGCAGAAACATGAGGGCCAGGCTGACGGAGGTGTCGGCGCCAACGCCGTAAAGCATTTTGCAGCGTTCGTCCCACAGCAGCGTGTCGGTGCGCGGATCGTAGGTCCACACACCCATGTCTGCGGCTTCTATCGCCAGCTGAGCGCGTACTTCCGCCACTTGCAGGGTTTTCTCGGCGTACAGGCGCTTTTCCCGCTCCCGCACTTCAGCCACCGCGCGCATCACCGCCTTGGGCAGCATCTTCATGTTCTGCTTGAGGACGTAATCGATGGCGCCCATGCGCATCATTTCGACGGCATGCTGCTCACCGAAAATCCCGGAGAGAAAAATGAACGGTGTCTGCGGCGCCAGGCGCAGCGCGCTGTTGAGCACATCTGCCCCTGAAGAGCCAGGCAGCAGATAGTCGCTGAGAATGAGGTCGAACCGCGCGGCCAGGAGCTCGCGTTCAACTTCCTGGTGGTTGTAGACCAGCGTCGCGTCGATCTCTAGCCCGCTGTTTTCGAGGGTGAGCAGAATCAGCTCGGCGTCGAGCGAACTGTCTTCGACCAAAAGCAATTTAAGCTGCGATAACGACATGGATAAAAGTCATTGTTCCAGTAAGGGCGTGCGAGAAATGCGTTTACGCAGGCCGGCAAGCGCCTGAATCAGGAGCCTGGGCGACGGGCGAGTCGCAGGGAACCCGGTGGTGGCTCGTTCAGGACTGCCCAGAACACGCCAAGATCCGAGATCGCCGAGACAAACTCCTTGAATTCGACCGGCTTGACCACGTAAGCGTTCACCCCTAACGAGTACGCACGATCTAAATCGGGCTCCTCGCGCGAGGACGTCAGCATCACCACGGGAATACTGCGCAGCTCCTCGGTCTCACGGATGGCTTTGAGCACTTCAAGGCCGTCGACTTTCGGCAGTTTGAGGTCCAGCAGCAGTACCGCCGGGTTGCCTGCCACACGGTCGTGATGCTGGTTGCGGCGCAGCAGGTAATCAAGCGCTTCGGCACCGTCACGCAGCACAATCACTTCGTTGGCCAACTGGCTACGTTCAAGAGCGACAAGGGTCAGCTCGAGATCGTTTGGATTGTCTTCCACCAGAAGAATGGGTTTAAGCATTGGGCGTCTCCTTCGACACTCAAAGGGTTACAGTCGAACCGCGCTTTGGCAGCGCAAAGTAAAAGGTGGCGCCATGGCCCAGCTGGCTGTGCGCCCATACGGTGCCGTCATGGCGTTCGATGATCCGCCTGACGCTCGCCAGGCCGATGCCGGTGCCTTCGAACTCGTCCATGCGGTGCAGGCGCTGGAATACGCCAAACAGCTTGCCGGCGTACGCCATATCGAAGCCGACACCGTTATCGCGGATGTACACGACCACCTTGCCGTCCTCCTCGTAACTGCCGACCTCAATCACCGCCGCGTCCTGGTTGCGGGTGTACTTGATCGCATTGGACAACAGATTGCGCATGGCCAGGTGCAGGAACGCGGCGTCGGCGATCACCACCGGCAGGCGTTCCTTGATCTTCCACTCCAGCGCACGGCCTTCATAATCGGGCAGCATTTCCCGGCGGATCGACTCGACCATGGCATTCAGGTCAACGTCGGAAAAGCGCATCGCCGACCGGCCCATCTGCGAAAAGCTCAGCAGATTGTCGACCAGCGTACCCGCGAACCGTGCCGAATCGGTGATGTTTTCCAGAAAACGGACGCCACGTTCGGACAACTTGCTGCCTTCAACGTCGCTCAACAGCTCGGCGTAACCGGCGATGTGTCGCAACGGGGCGCGCAAGTCATGGGAAACGCTGTAGGAAAACGCTTCAAGCTCCTTGTTGGACTTCTTCAGCTCATCGGCGAGTGCGGCCATTTCTTCAGCCTTGCGCAGCACGATGCCCAGCACCGCCGTGCGCAGCTCGAGCACGGCTTCGCAGACCATGTCGTTCCACGGACTGGAAAAGCCGCTCACGGTCTGTTCCCACAGGGCGAAGCTGTGACGCGGACTCAGGGAGCCGGTCGGACCGATGTTCTTCTCAAGTTTGCCCGCCCAGTTCACCACACGCGTGAGCTCGGGCCGGAACCAGATGATGAAATTGGAATGCAGCTCGGAGATCGTCGTCGCCAGCACGCCGCTGACCGAGGTCGCCAGCGCAGGCAGCTCGGGAATGTCGCGGCTGACGTTGTCCGAGCGAAAGACGCCATGGGGATCGCGGTCGCCCAGCCACTGGGAGAGTTTCACCAGCTGCTCACGATCGGGCGTGTCTCCGTAGACATCGACGCTGGCGCCGGAGATCACCGCCGCGCCGGTCGCGCCCGCAAAATCCAGCAACACCTGGGGCATGGAGCGCAGGCCGCCGGTCACGCTGTCGAGGTCGGCCATGGCCGCCAGCATCTGCACGATCTGCCGGCGCAGGCTGAGCATGCGCTGGTTGTCGACGTGGGCTTCCTTGCTCTCGATTTGCAGCGACAGCAGGCTGCCCAGCAGTTCGCACGCGGTGCGGGTCTGGAAACTGACCCGCCGGGGCGTGGCATGGTGACAGGACACCAGGCCCCACAACTGCCCGCGAACCACAATGGAGATCGACATCGACGCCAGCGTCTGCATGTTGCGCATGTACTGCAAATGCGCGGGCGACACCGCGCGCAGAGTGGCGAAGGTCAGGTCCAGCGGTGCGCCGGTCAGTGGATTGTGAGTGGGTATGAGCGGTGATGCCTGGTAGTTGGCGTCTTCGATGACGCGAATACGGTTGGCCAGATACATCGCCCGTGCCTGGGCCGGAATGTCGGACGCCGGGAAGCTCAGGCCGAGCATGCTTTCATAGCCGTCATCGGCTATTTCAGCGCTGACCAGGCCGTTGCCATCGACGTCGAAATGGTAGGCCAGAATCCGGCCGAAACCGGTAATGCGCTTGACCTCGGCCGCCGCGCGCTGACACAGCGCGTCGATGGTTTCCAGCTCATTCATCTGGCTGATGAAGCCGCGCATCAGCGGATACACGTTGCCGTAGGCGGCGCTCATGTCCCCGGCCGGCTCGAACTCGGCGATCAGCACCTGATCATGACGATGCACCATCATGGTCATCGGTTGACCGGCCCTAGAACCCTGCAGGAAGCGCACTTCACCCAGGTGGAAGGGGTTTTGCTCCTCATCGGGCAGCGCCTGCAAGCGCTGGAGCAGTCGCTCGTGTTCGGCGAACACGCCGGACAGCGTTGCGCCAATCAACGACTGCGGATCAAGCCCCAGCCAGTCGCTGACGTTGGCACTGACCTGAATGACGGTCGAGGTCGCCTCATTGATGACCAGCAGAAAGCCCTGGGGCTGAATGCTCCCGGGAATCTGGATCGGCTCGCGCGCGCACTGGTCTATCGCGCTTTGAAGGACGTCATCGGTGAGGGTCAAGGTTTTGCTCCTTCAACCTTCAACGTTTGAGCAAACGGCGTCGGCAGGTGTGCCAAAGGACGGCACGGGTGGGAATGGGCTACACGGTAACAAAAACCAGCTGCCTCAAACACTTCAAAGTCACTGATTAGCGAAAAAAACCATCCATTCACATCAGGCATCCAGCATGGCGCGCACCTTCGACAGAAACTCCACCAGCTGAAACGGCTTGAGAATCATGTCCATGCGCTCACCGAGAAAATCCTGGCGGTTGAGCGCGTTCTCGGCATAACCGGTCATGAACAGCACCGGCAGGTCAGGACGCCACCCGCGACCGCGCTGGGCGACCTCGCGGCCATTCATCTCGGGCATGCCCACGTCGGTGAGCAACAGGTCGATGGTGCCGTCGTGCTCAAGGCACGACAGCGCCGTGCCGACGTCGGCGACCGGGGTGCAGCGGTACCCGGCATCGGTGAGCACTTCATTGACGAACATGCGCACCGACGCCGTGTCTTCGACGATGAGCACGTGCTCCCCTGCCCCCTGCGCCGCAACGGCAGCGGGCGGCTGGGGTTCGACGCTCTGCTCGTCCGCCGCCGGCAACATCAACGTCACTTCGGTGCCGTGGCCGACGACGCTGCGAATCTGCACGTCGCCGCCCGACTGCCGGGCGAAACCGTAGATGGTCGACAGGCCCAGGCCAGTGCCCTGGCCGATCGGCTTGGTGGTAAAGAACGGGTCGAACACCTTGTCGATCAAGTGGTGCTCGATGCCGAGGCCGTCATCGCGCACGGTCAGGGCGATGTACGCCCCATCCGCCATACGCGAATGGCCTTGGGAATAGGTTTCGAAGGTGCTGATCCAGATATTGCCGCCCGACGGCATGGCGTCACGGGCGTTGATCACCAGATTAAGCAGGGCGCTTTCCAGCTGGCCCGCGTCGACCATCGCCACGGCGCTGCGCGAGGTCAGCTCCAGTCTCAGGCAGATGCCTTTGCCGATGGTGCGGCCCAGCAGGTCCTCAAGGGAACGCACGTACTGGTTGACGTCCGAAGCGCGCGTGTCGAGGGGCTGCTGGCGGGCGAACGCCAGCAGACGATGGGTCAGTGCCGAGGCGCTTTTTGCCGACGCCAGGGCGGCATCGGCATAGGCCATGACCTTTTCCGTGCGGCCGTCTTCCGTGCGTTTCTTGATCAGCTCAAGCCCGGTGACGATACCCGTCAAGAGGTTATTGAAGTCGTGGGCGATGCCGCCGGTGAGTTTGCCGATGGCGTCCATTTTCTGCGCTTGCAGCAGTTGCTCTTCGGTCCGCGCCCGCTCGGCGACTTCATGGGCCAACCGGGTGTTGACCGAGTCCAGTTGCTGCAGGTGCGACTGCTCGCGGCGGCGGTGCTCGGTGACGTCCTCAATGAAGACCAGGCTCATGCCGCTGATCCTGTACGGCGACACCTGCCATTCGGTGTCGCGCGTTTCACCCTTGACCCGCATGCTCAGGGTGCCCATCCAGCGCTCGCCCGCTTCCAGCGCTTCACGCAGCCCGTCCAGCGCCGAACCCTGGTCTTCGCTGAAGCTGCGCAGCACCGACCCCTCATCGGCGCCTTGACCGAGCAGCTGGGCAAAGGCGTGGTTGGCCTCGTGGACTTTCAGGCTGCCGTCCATGACCGCAATCGGCGCCGAGACGTTGGCGAATATCTCGCGAAAACGCTCCTCGCTGTCGCGCAGCGCGTACTCGGTGTCACGCACCCGCAGCAACGTGCGCAGGGTGGCGAGCAGCACGTCGGGGTCGACCGGGTGCACCAGATAGGCGTCCGCGCCGGCTTCCAGGCCGGTCACGATATCGCCGGTCTGAATCGACGCCGCCGACACATGCACCACCGGCAACAGCGCCGTGCGGGGCGCTGCGCGCAACTGGCGAACAATGTCGAAGCCGCTCATGTCCGGCAAGTTGACGTCGAGGATCAGCGCGTCGGGGAGTCGCTCGGCGATCAGCGCCAGGCCTTCGGTTCCGGTGCCGGCTTCGGACACCAAAAAGCCCTGACGTTCCATGCGCCGACGCAGAGCGTAGCGGGTCGCGGTGTTGTCATCGACGATCAGCAGCCGGGTTTCAGGCTTCATCGGCAGGCCCCTGGGCCAGGGCCAACGGGATCACCACATAAAAGGTCGAGCCCACGCCGGGTTCACTGTCCACGCCAACCCGGCCACCGAGCAATTCGGCGAAGCGTTTGCACAGCGACAGGCCCAACCCTGTCCCGCGCAGGCGTTTTTGCAGCGGCGAGTCGACCTGAGTGAAATCTTCGAACAGCGCGCCATGCAGTTCCGAGGGAATGCCGATGCCGGTGTCGGTCACCGCAAAGCGAACCGAGTCATCGGACTCCAGCCGCGCCGAGACGCGCACTTCGCCGCGCTGGGTGAATTTCAGGGAGTTGGAAATGAAGTTGCGTAGAATCTGCGCCAGCTTCTGGTCATCGGTGTAGAGCCTCGGCAGACCCGTCGGCTCTTCGAAGATCAGGTCAACGGCCGAGGTGTCGACGATAGGCCGGAACATGCCGCGCAGGGCCGAAAACAGATCGAACATGTCGAACCACGCCGGCGAAATACTGATGCGTCCGGCTTCTATCTTCGCTAGGTCCAGCAGGTCGTCGACCATGTCGCTCAGCTCACGGGCGGCGGTGCTGACGAAGGCGACCTGCTTATGCTGTTCAGGGCTCAGGGGGCCGTCCAGCTCATCGGACAGCAGGCTGGCAATGCTCAGGATCGAGCCCAGCGGCGTGCGGAATTCGTGGCTCATGTATGACAGGAAGCGACTCTTGAGGTCCGACGCCTCGCGCAGCTGGTCGGCCTGATCTTCAAGCTCGGCGTACAGGGCCAGCACGCCCTGATTGGTTTCATCCAGTTCTGAACGCAGCGACTCGGCTTCAGCGCGCAAGCGTTCAAGCTCCAGCCGGGTCTCGACGTCGAGCACGGCGGCACCCTCGAGGGTCCCACGGGCGTTGTTGTCAGTCATTGAACGTCTCCAGAGCCATCACCAATACCGTCACATCGTCCGTGCCACGGCTGTAATCGCGGTGCAATACCGCTGCAATGATTGCCGGGTGTCTGTACATCAGACCGGGGTAATCGCGAAGATTCCAACGCGATTGCAGGCCGTCGCTGAACATAATCAACAACTGCCCGGTGCAGTCGGCGTAGTCGATCGGGGCAACCTTGCGGTATTGCAAGCCGACGATCCCGGGGTGCGATGGAATGCCACGGTTTTTGTCATCGCCGATCAGGGTCGCGCCGATGTTACCGATGCCGGTAAAACGCAGCTTGCCTGTCGCGCCGTCGAACTGCACCAGCGCTGCGGCGCCGCCACGGCTGCCACGCATGTCGAAGTGCAGGTCGTCCAGCAGCGCGCCGGGGTCGGCAAAAGGGTTGCGAATGAACGCCCGAGCACCGGCCATGCCGGCTTCTTCGGCTTCCGGGCCGTGACCGAGGCCGTCGATCATCATGATCGACACCTGCTGCCCCTTGACCGCGACTTCCCAGACATCGCCGCAGGCCGGGTCATCGTGCAGCGACTGCTGGGTGATGCCCATGGGCAGGTCTTTGACGATCGCTTTGCGCGGAAAGAACCGCGCCAGCAGCACGCTGCCGCGCGGGTCGCTGTGCACGTCGAAAACCTGTGCCTGACGCAGCACCGAACCCAGGCCGATACCTTGGGTGCCACGGCTGGAGAAGCCATCAGCCATGCAGTTCTGCACGTCAAAACCCTTGCCCCGGTCGATGGCAATGATCTCGACGCCCGCCACGCCACCCGAGACGTCGCCCGGCAGCAGGCGCACATGCAGCTCGCCATGCTGCGCGTGCTTGATGATATTGCTGGCCAGCTCGGTCACCACCAGCGCGACGCGGCCGCAATCGGTCTCGTCAAAACCCGCCTGCTCGGCGAGTCGCTGCACCGTGCGCCGGGCATGGCCCACCTGGCTGACATCCTCCACCGACAACACCTGGGTCAGGTGGCTGTGCAGGTTCACGTCCATTTGCAGATCGTCACGCGCGTGCCCGCACCGGGTGCGGTGTCCAGCTCGAAATCATCCACCAGCCGCTTGGCGCCGGTCAGGCCCAGGCCAAGGCCGCCGCCGGAGGTCCAGCCGTCGGTCATCGCCAGCTTGAGGTCGGGAATACCGGGGCCTTCGTCGCGAAAGGTCAGGCGCAGGCCGACGCGCAGGCCGTCTTCGATGATCTGCCAGTCCATGTCACCGCCGCCGCCGTAGACCATGGTGTTGCGCGCCAGCTCGCTGACCGCCGTGACCAGCTTGGTCAGGTCGATCAGGCGCAGGCCGCATTCCTGAGCCAGCTTGCGCGCGGTCTGCCGGGCCAACACGACATCCTGCTCGATGCGGATGGGCTGAGTGCCGCTGCTGCGCACGGTCATTGGGAATAGGCTCGCTCACGCAGCAGCTTCATGCCGCGCTCGACGTTCAGCGCCGTGCTGACGCCGGGCAGGGTCATGCCCAGTTCCACCAGGGTGATCGCCACGGCGGGCTGCATGCCGACCAGCACGGTTTCAGCGTCCATGATCCGCGACAGGCCGGAGATCATGCCGATCATCCGGCCGATGAACGAATCGACCATGTCCAGCGCGGAGATGTCGATCAGCACGCCACGCGCCGAGGTGCGGCTGATGCGTTCGGACAAATCATCCTGCAGCGTCAGCGCCAGTTGGTCGTGCATGTCTACCTGGATGGTCACGAGCAGAAAGTCGCCCATCTGCAGAATCGGGATGCGCTCCATGGGCTCATACCGCCTTGGTGAGTGTGACGCCGAGACGGCGCAGGGCCAGCGCGAGGGCATCGGCCAGATTGGCTTTGGTCACGACGCCTTGCAGGTCCAGACCCAGGTGCACGATGGTCTGGGCAATCTGCGGACGCACGCCGCTGATGATGCAATCGGCGCCCATCAGGCGGATCGCCGTGACGGTCTTGAGCAGGTGCTGGGCAACCAGGGTGTCGACGGTCGGCACGCCTGTGATGTCGATGATGGCAATTTCCGCGCCGGTGTCGACGATGCGCTGCAACAGCGATTCCATGACCACTTGGGTGCGTTGCGAATCCAGCGTGCCGATCATCGGCAGCGCCAGAACGCCGTCCCACAGTTTGACCACCGGCGTGGACAGCTCGAGCAGTTCTTCCTGCTGACGCTTGATCACCGCTTCACGGGACTTCTGATAGGTGCGGATGGTGTGCAGACCCAGACCATCGAGCAGTTCCGACATCTGCAGCACTTGCTCGGCAATCAGCAACGGCTGGTCGGCGAAGGCATTTTGCAGTTGGGTGAAAAGCGGGCCCTTGAGGGCGAAGATGAAGCTGGCGGTCTGCTGGGAATCCTGACCGGCCAGCGCGCGCTGGCTGGACAGTTTTTCCAGGAAGTGGCGAACGTCATCCCACTCGGCGGTGGTGATATTGGCAGAGCCACCCTTCTCCAGCGTCGAGGTCAGCAGGCGCAGGAAGTCGGCGACTTGCTGGCGGATTTCCTCGGGCTTGAGATTGCGCGTTGCGCCGCTGGCTTCCAGGTCGGCGTGCCACTGAACGGCCAGCTGGGCTTCGGAGCGCTTGAGGGCGTCAACGGTGATTTGTTGCAGTGCTGCCATGAGGGTGGCTCCAGTGAGTGCAGGTCGAGAATTAGAATGAGTCGACGTGAGCAGGCCTGTGAAATATGCGAAAGGGTCAAAAAAACGGCGCAGAATGTTGCGCGGCAGTTTGTTGCAAGGTGTGGACCAAGAAGCTGTCTGGCCCATGGGATGGCAGCCGCTGCAACCCGCGCGAACCGGGCACACGAAATACGCCTGCCGCCTTTGGGTGTCAAGGTAACATCACCCCGCTGCCCATGTTTCTTTAGCCAGTTAACTGCCGGCGCCTTAAAACACGCTGCCGACGACCTGCACGTAGATCGAAAACGCCCCCAGCAAAAACCAGAACACCGTGAACAGCCACGGCGTGCGCATGGAAAACATCAGGGACTTGCGATAGCCCTTCTCGCTGGATTCATGCTCGCTGAACAAGGGCGAGTCGTCATAGGCAAGTCCCATGGCGGGCTGGCTGCTGAGCAACTGGGCCTGCTTGAAATGCCAGTGATCGATGATCTCGTACGCCGCGCGGATGCCCGGCCAGGCGTGCATGGAGCTGATCAGTCCGAGCAATGTCAGAAACGGCGGCACCACCAGCGTGAACAGCTTGCCCCACTCTGGATTGAGGTTGGCCATCGACGAGGCGAAGGCGATCACCAGAAAGGACTGCGCGGACAGGTAGGCGTTGGTGCGGTTGGAGAGGATGGTCGTTTCGTACTGGATTTCATTGCGGTAGAAATTCAGCCGGTCTTTTGGCGAGCCGAACAGCATGGCGTCGGCCACCTGATCACTCGCCGCCTGCTCTTCGACGGGCGGGTTGCTGCTGGTGATGATGATCGGTATTTCGGTGTCACGGCTCACAACGGTGCCTCCTGCAAAGTGAAAGGCGGCGCAGGCATCACCTGCGACGCACCTCTATTTCTGAATAAGTGATCCGCCCCGGGGTGCCCGGAACTGGACGAACGGCGTGGGAGGTCATGACCCCGTTCGCGGCTAAAGCCGGTCCTGCAAGTGCGGCGGTGTTTCAGTGGGACCGACGTTTGCTGCCTTTGTGGGACCGGCTTTAGCCGGGAAGCTTTTATGGATCGCACCCTCACTTCAAAGAACCCGACGCCCGCGCCATGCAGCGAACCCGCCGCTCTTCCACCCGCTGCGCGAACCAGGCCGTGGTCAGCGTGCGGGTGATCTTGGGGCTTTCCAGCACGATGCCCGGCAAAATAGCCCTGGGCAGCGGTTTGCCGGCGGCCTTGTCGCCCATGGCGAAAATCTTCGCGTACAGCTTGGTGTCTTCGAATCCCAGTGTTTCGCCCTTCTCCAACTGGCTGCGGATGGTCGTATTACGCATATCCAGCCGCGGGTAAAGGCTGCGCACCGCCAGCTCGGTCTGCCCCAGCGCCGGGCCGAAACCGTAGCTGATCAGGTCGCCATCCAACGCCAGACGCTTGCCGGACACCCGCGCCAGTGCGCTCTGAAACGCCGCATTGCGACTGGCGTACCAGCCGGCGTTGAAGTCGGCGAAGCGATACAGCGGCTTGTCGTAGCTGACCGGATAACCCAGCAAGTGGGCGATGCCGAAGTACATGCCGCCACGACGGCTGAACACTTCATGGCGAATGGAACCCTCGACCGGATACGGATAATCCCGGGCCTGCCGCTCGGCAAATTCGATGCTGACCTGCATGGGTCCGGCGGTGTGCACCGGGTTGAAGTTGCCGAACAGGGTCCGGCCCAGGGGGACCATGCCGATAAAGTCATCGAAAATCACGCTCAGGTCTTTTTCCGTGCGGGCGGCACTGAGGCGTTCACTGTAGGTTTTGCCCGTTGAGGAGCGGATGTCCAACGCGCTGCGCACCAACAGATTGGGGATGTGCGCCTTGCTGGCGCGGCGGTCGATTTCGTCCTGGGCGATCTTGCCCATGCCGGGGACGGCCGGATCGACTTGAAAATTCGACTCCTGCTCGGTCACGGCCAGCACGGAACAAAGGTTTTCAACGCTTGGGTTGATGTTCTGTGCTTCGAAGGCGCGCTGAATGTCTTGGGCCCAGCCTTGCCGGTCGGCGACGCTGGCGGGCAATAACCGCACAATTTCACGGCGTACCACCGAGGGGTCTGGCGCGGGTTCCTGGCTGCGTTGCGAGCTGCAGCCGGCAATCAGCGTCAGCAGGATCAGGCTGGCTAGGGCATGGAGGTGGCGGCTGATTCCATTCACGGGCATGTCTTCTCGTTGGTGACTCAACTAAGGTGGCGGCTTATGGACATCGACAAGCGCCGCTGATTCAAACGGGGCCGGTTGTGGTTCCTAAAGTGGGACTTGCTCTGACCTCAATTGCTCTGACCTCAATTGCAGGACCGGCTTCAGCCGGGAAAGCGTCGGGCGTCACGCCGCAAATTGATGTCGCACACGCTGGCCTCTTCCCGGCTAAAGCCGGTCCCACTGTCACTCCGAGTAGCCGGTTCCACTGTCACACTGCGTGCCCTCAACAGGACCGGCTTCAGCCGGGAAGACGGTGCTTGAGCGTACGATGCTGTCGTTGCTCGCCGCTCTGTTCAGGTGGTAATACTCTGTCCACACCCGACAACCCATGAACAAGGAAGGCTTTATGTCCACCACAGCGCTCATCGTAGTTGATATCCAGAATGACTACTTTCCCGGCGGAAAATGGCCGCTGGTTGGCGCCGACGCCGCCGCTGACAACGCCGCCAAGGTGATTCAGGCCGCCCGGGAGGCCGGGGATTTCGTTGTTTACATCCGCCACGAGGCCGGCAGCGCCGACGCCCCCTTCTTCGCCCCCGGCTCCGATGGCGCCAAGCTGCACCCCAAAGTCCTCAACCTTGAGGCTGAGCCGGTGGTGCTCAAGCATTTCCCCAACGCGTTTCGTGAAACCGGGCTGCAGGCGCTGCTTCAGGACAAGGGCGTCGAGCAGTTGGTGATCATCGGCGCCATGAGCCACATGTGCATCGACGCCACCACCCGCGCGGCGGCAGACCTCGGTTACACCGTCAAAGTGATTCATGACGCGTGCGCCAGCCGCGACCTGGAGTTCGAAGGCAGTGTGGTGCCTGCGGCCCATGTGCACGCCGCATTCATGTCCGCGCTGGGCTTTGCCTATGCCGAAGTACTGAGTACCGAAACGTATCTGGCCTGATAAAGGAGAAAACAATGAGCGAAAAGAAAGCCGACATTCTGGTCTGGGGCCCGATGCATGCCTCGCTGATGCACAATCTTGAGCGCGATTACAGCGTGCACAAACTCGCCGACATCACGGACATCGACGCCTGGGCCAACCAGCACGGGGACAAGGTGCGCGGCGTCGTTACCAGCGGCGTGTTTGGCACCGACAACGCCATCCTTGACCGCCTGCCGAACCTGGAAGTGGTCAACAGCTTCGGCGTCGGCTATGACGCCGTCGACACTCATTACCTGGCCAGCCGTGGCATCAAGCTGAGCAACACCCCCGACGTGCTCAACAACGCCGTCGCCGAAACCGCCATGGCGCTGATGCTCTGCGTCTCGCGCCGCATCAGCGAAGCGGAGCGCTTCGTGCGGGCCGGCCAGTGGCCCGACGGTAAATTCCCCCTCGGCAATGACCTCTGCGGCAAGACCTGCGGCATCGTCGGCCTGGGCAAGATCGGCAAGACCATCGCCAAACGCGCCGCCGCGTTCGAGATGAACATCGCCTATTTCCGCCGTGGTCGGGCCTATGATGATGTGCTCTACCCGCATTACGACAACCTTGAGCACTTGGCCCAGGACTCGGACTACCTGATCGTCATCGTCCCCGGCGGTCCCGACACCCAGCACCTGATCGACGCCCAAGTGCTCCGGGCGCTGGGCCCCAAATCGTTCCTGATCAACGTCGCCCGCGGTACGGTTGTCGATGAGAAGGCGCTGGTGGCCTCACTGCTGGCCTCGGAAATCGCCGGCGCCGGTCTCGACGTGTTCGACGATGAGCCCAACGTGCCGGCCGAGCTGTTGAAGCTGGACAACGTGGTGCTTACGCCGCACATCGGCTCGGGGACCTACGAAACGCGCCAGGCCATGGCCGATCTGGTGTTCGCCAACGTCAGTGGTCATTTCGAAAAAGGGATGCTGGTCACGCCGGTCGAGCTGTAACCGGCGCTTCACGTGCAGGCCCGACGATGTATCCGTCGGCCTGCTCGCATGGCCATTCAAAGCACTACACACCCGCCCCATGGACGGGATGCGCCGTACCGTAAGTCAGCGCCCGAACATCGACGCCAACTTTTCTGGATAATGCCGGTCGAACGGCCCCTACCCGGATTCCAGACATCTGCACACGCATTCCGATCAAGCAACCTGATCGAGCAACCCGATCGAGAAAGAAGGAGAGCCCTGTTTGAATATTGCCGGCGTCATTTTTGACTGCGACGGAACCCTGGTTGACAGCGAACGGCTGGCCGCCGGCCTGCTGCGCGACATCCTCAACACGCACCAGGTTTTGCTCAGCGTCGACGAAGTACTGCAACGTTTCCGTGGCGTGCAGTTCGCACTGTGCCTGGAAGGCCTGTGCCGCGATTATCCATGGCTGCCCGGCGACGACATCGAGACGGAATTCCGCACGCGCACGTTGCCACTGCTGCAGGAACAGCTGGAAGAAATGCCCGGCGCGGTCGAGTTCGTGCGCAGCCTCTCGCTGCCCAAATGCGTGGCGTCCAACGGCCCGCGCAGCAAGATCGAAACCTGCCTGAGCACCGTCGGCCTGCTGGACGTGTTCCACGGCCTGATCGTCAGCGCCTATGAAGTGCAATCGTGGAAACCGTCCCCGATCCTGATCGAACACGCCGCAGAATTGCTGGGCCTGCCGCCCACTCAGTGCCTGTTGGTGGAAGACAGCATTCCGGGCGTCGAGGCCGGACTGGGTGCCGGCGCGCAAGTGGCGGGTTATGGCGACACGGATTTTTCGGCGTTCATGGGCAACGCCAACTTCCATCGCGTCAAAGATTTTGGCGAATTGAAGGCATTGGTACAGCGCATCAGTTGATCGACCCGCCATCCATCCGATCGGCCCTTGTTGATCCCCTGCTAACTCGATACTGTACATAAAAACAGTATCGAGAAAATCCATGCAGCTGATCGACAAGCTGAGCATCCTCGCCGACGCCGCCAAGTACGACGCTTCCTGCGCCAGCAGCGCCGCGCCCAAACGCAGTTCCGAAGGCAAATCCGGCCTCGGTTCGAGCACCGGCATGGGCATCTGCCACAGCTACACCCCGGACGGGCGCTGCGTCTCGCTGCTGAAAATCCTCCTCACCAATTTCTGTCTGTACGACTGCCAGTACTGCGTCAATCGCCGTTCCAGCGACGTGCCGCGCGCACGCTTCAGTCCGGAGGAAGTGGTCACCCTGACCATGGATTTCTACCGCCGCAACTGCGTCAGCGGCCTGTTTCTCAGCTCCGGGATCATCCGCTCGGCGGACTACACCATGGAGCAGCTGATCCGCGTGGCCAAGTTGCTGCGTGAAGACCACGAATTCCGTGGCTACATCCACCTCAAGACCATCCCCGAAGCCGACCCTGCGCTGATCGAAGAAGCCGGCCGCTACGCCGATCGCCTGAGCGTCAACATCGAGCTGCCGACCCAGTTGGGCCTGCAAACCCTGGCCCCGGAAAAGGAAATGGGCTCGATCAAGCAGGCCATGCAGACGATCTACACCGGTCAGCAGACGGTACTCAACGAGCCGAGAGCGCCGAAATTCACCCCCGCCGGGCAAAGCACGCAAATGATTGTGGGCGCTGACGACACCGATGACAGCACCATCCTGCACACCGCCGAATCGCTGTACGGCGATTTCCGCCTCAAGCGCGTCTACTACTCGGCGTTCAGCCCGATTCCCAACAGCCCGAAAAGCGTGCCCCACGCCGCGCCGCCGTTGATGCGCGAGCACCGTTTGTATCAGGCCGACTTCCTGCTGCGCAGCTATGGCTACAGCGCCAACGAGTTGCTGCAAGGCCCGGGGCATCTGGCCCTGGACATTGACCCGAAGCTGGCCTGGGCGCTGGAGCATCGCGACATCTTTCCGCTGGACCTCAACCGCGCGGAGCCGGCGATGATCGCGCGAATCCCCGGCATCGGCCTTCGTACCACCAAACGTCTGGTCGAGCTGCGCCGCCAACGTCGCATTCGTTATGAAGACCTGACCCGGCTGCGCTGCGTGCTGGCCAAGGCCAAACCGTTCATCATCACCAGCGACTACCATCCGCGTCAGGCCGAAAGCTCGAGCATCGATTTGCGCGAGCAGCTGCGCGACAAACCCCAGCCGCAGCAAATGGCATTGTGGGGATGATCATTCTCGATTGCGCCGATTCCTTCGACACCTGGCGGCAGCAGGCACGCTGGCTGCTGAGCCATCAGATCAACCCGGATCAGGTCAACTGGAGCGTGCAGCAGGACGCCGACCTGTTCGCCAGCGACACGGATTACCCTGACGAACCCGGTCCGTTTCGCGCGCGCATTCCATTGGAGCTACTGGAGCTGCTGCAAAACGCATCGCAATTCTGCGGTGATCAACGCTGGACTCTGTTGTACGAAGTGCTCTGGCGGATCAGCCACGGTGATCGCACGGCCATGATGGCCGGCGACAAACTGGGCAGCGAACTGCACCGGCGCTTGAAACAGGTCAGCCGCGAAGCCCATCACCTGCATGCGTTCCTGCGTTTCGTGGCGCTGCCGGTGATCGACAATGCCGAAGACATCGCGGCCAAGGCGGCATTGCTGGAGATGAGCTGCCTGCCGGAATACGTCGCCTGGCACGAACCCGCCCACGACATTCTGCGCACCGCCAGCGAGCATTTCATCGGGCGCATGGGTCGTCATCGCTGGATGATCGCAACCCCTAAAGACGGTGTGTTTTATGACGGCGAACAGCTGATTTATCAGCCGGTGTGCCCGCAGGCGTGGCAGGCGCTGGCGCGCAACGCCGATGATCCCCACGGCAATCTGTGGCTGACTTACTACAGCCACATTTTCAATCCGGCGCGGCTCAATCCGAAAGTCATGCAGGGCCATCTGCCGGCGCGATTCTGGAAAAATCTGCCGGAGGGGCCGTTGATTCCGGCATTGATCAGCGAGGCGCGCACCGGCGGGCAGCGTGATGGTCAGGCGCGGGAGATCGCCGAGCGGCGCGGCAAAGTCATTCGTGGCAAACCCGCGCCCTCTCCTGAGGCTGACACGGGCGTCCGTCTCCCGATAAGTGACTGACTCGCCGGGCATCGCTCGCTCCCCTCAATGCCCGCGCTTATGACGGCTTCTCGCTGGCCAGCAGATCCGGCAGCTCAAGCATGCTCTGGTCCACCGTCGGCACGGGCAGGTTCGCAAGCTTCGCGCTTTTGATCACCCCAGTCAGAAGGCTTGAAACGATCGGCACAGCGGCAGTCGCCAGCGCCGGCAAAACCGAACCCGCCGCCCCAGCGTCAACCGCGGTCGTCATCACTTGCGCAACATCCCAGTTCTTGCTCGGCAGCCCCTCAGTCACCGCCGCCTCTAACTGCGCCGGAAGATCCCCCTCACTCGGCGGCGTGGCCGGCCATTCGGGTTTGCCGATGACGCTGCCGTCGGTCCAGGTATCGGCCGGGTCCTTGCCGAAGGCCACCCTCCCCGGCCCCGGCGCGGCACCGGGAACGGTGGCGAAACCTTTGCCGTCGAGGGCGCCTTTGAGGCGATTGCCCAGCGCATCGATCACCTCAAAACCGCCGCCCTGAACGCCTTGCTGCCCCGCGTACTGGTTGAACAACTGAAGGTCGCCCTCACCCGGTTCCGGTGGCTCGGGGAACACGCCCGCGAGGTTTTTCGCCGAGGTGTAGGCAAAATTGGCGGCGTGTGCGGTGTACGGGCCGGTGGTGACGTGGGTAATGCCGGCGGCGTTGTAGGTCGTGGCGCTGCCGCCGCCCTGAATCACCAGCTCTGTTTTCGCGGTCAGAGTGATGCGCTCGGCGTTGGCGGTGATGTTGAGTTTGGCCAGCAGGTTAATGCTGTCCTTCAGGGCGCGCACGTCGATGTCGCCGGACGCCGCGACCAGACGCCAGCCGAGGCTTTGCACAAACAGGCGCATGCCCTGGCTGGCGCTGGCCAAGAGGCGTTTACCCACGGACAAGCTGGTGTGCCCCGTGCTGCTCAACGCCAGGTGCTCACCGGTGGCGATGTGGCTTGAACGCGGCGTGGTCAGGGCAATGCCGGCCGGGCTGGCAAGGACCAGATGCGGTTCGGTAAATTCGGGAAATTCGTTGGCGCTTTTAGTTGCCGGGCCGCTGCCGAGCACCCCCTGATGCTGGGCGTGCAGGGCTTTGGCGACGTCATCCTGATCCCCCGGTTCCTGGGCCTGCAGCTCCTTGGCTTGCAGCGCAAAGCCGTCCTGCTGATCGGCGGCAGTGGCCAGGCGTTCGGCAGTTTCCGGCAGGTCCTTGTGGTGCTTCGATTCGTTGGGACGCGGCTCGGTGGTGATCAACAAGCCAGCGGCCGCGCGTACGGCGCCGTGGCGGTCGGTGCGCAGCTCGAAACCTTCGCCCCGGGGCTGGCCGCCGGCGGGCCGCGGATGGGTCAGGTAGCCAAGGTTGATGGCACTGGCGCCATGATCGCTGCGCAGGGCAATGCTGATCTCGCTGGTGGTGTCGTCGATGCGTAATTCGTTGGCGCGGCTGCCCTTGTATTCCTTGCTCTTGACCGTGGCCACGGTCTTGAAATCGGGCAGCTTGTACGGCGGCAAATGGGCGCCGTGGTACAGGCAACCGGTGATAAGGGGCTGGTCGGGGTCGCCTTCGAGGAAGGTGATCAGGACTTCCATGCCGACCCGTGGCAGGTTGATCGCACCGAAGTTCTGGCTAGCCCAGTTCGAGGCCACGCGCATCCAGCAGCTGGTCTTGTCGTTGTGCTGGCCTTCACGGTCCCAGAAAAACTGCACCTTCACCCGGCCATGCTGATCGCAGTAAATCTCTTCGCCTTCAGGACCGGTGACCACGGCGCTTTGTGTGCCCAGCACCTTCGGTTTCGGATGCTCCAGCGGTGGCCGGTAGTGCACGTCCCACGGGGTGGCGCTGAAACGGTTGCGATAGCCCTGATGGAAATCGCTTTTCAGGTCAGTGACGTCACTGGTGATCACTTCTTCAAGCACCTGCGGCTGCTTGCCCTCGTGGAAGACCTCGGTCAGCAGCCACAGGTCATTCCATACCGGGTTGGCGTGTCCGGTCAGGGCGAGAAAATGACCGCTGACCAGCCGGGGCTGATCGCTGCTGCCTTCGGCCAGGCGATAGTCACTGCGGTGGCGCTCCAGGGCGCGATTGGCCAGGTGCCGGCCACGTTCGCGATCGGCGAAACGGCCGGGGTAGTCGTAATCTTCCAGGTCCGGGACGGCCGCACTTGCGGCGCTGCTTTCGAGCTGGAACTTGGGCTTGGTGAAGTCGTAATCACGCCGCGTGGTGCGACTGGTGCGGGTGTTCATGCGCAGGCCGAAGCGCTTGATCACCTGGGCGTCGGCGACCAGTCCCGTGTCCTGTTGATAGAGCACCGGCGCCAGTTTCGGGAACACCGTCTGGTCGTCTCCGAACACCAGCAGATGGCCCTTGGCGCTGTGCTGGAAGTGGAAGTGAATGCCTTCCTCTTCGCACAGGCGCTGGATGAAATGCAGGTCAGATTCGTCGTACTGCACGCAGTAGACGCGCTCGGGGTAGGTCGCGCCGAGCTGGAACCGGTAATCGATGGCGAGAATGCCGTGCTCTTCCAGGACCTGGCTGATGATCTGCTGCACCGTCATCTGCTGGAAAATGCGCTGGTTGATCCGGTGCGCCAGGTAAGCCAGCTGCGGTCGCAGGGAAATCCGGTAGCGGGTCAGGCGTTTACCGGCATCACCCTGGGCGATGCTGTAGGCCAGTCCGTGCACGCCGGTGCCGTCCTCGGCCAGCTGTAGAAACGTCTGGGCGTGCAGCAGGCTTTCAAGGTCGAGCGCGGCCTTTTCGCTGACAAGCTCCAGCTCGAATTCAAACGGTTGGTTGAGGCGCTCCCGGCCGGTGAAAGACAGCACTTGAAACAGAGTGTCCTGCCCGTTGAGGGTCAGGCTGAATGGGGCTTGGTTGGCCGGTGCGAACATCCCTTGTTCCTTATGCGCTGTGGCGGCAGACGTCGATGCAAAGGGGACGATCAACGACTGCATGCGTGGAAGGACAACAAGCCGCCTCGCCTTTGCAGGCGTCGGCGGTGCTCTCCGCGGTCTGGACATCGCGACTGACCGGGGTTGATCGCGTATCCAGAGGACGACGGAGATATCAAGGGCCGTGCCAGAACAGGCGTAGTCCTTATGCCGCAAGGGTTTGCAGGGGATTTTTGGGGCGTAAGGGGGCGTTCGGTTAAGAATTCAGGGAAATGTGCGCAAGAAGTTGCGCAACCCTGCGCAACTTCTTGCGCACTCCTTTGCAGGCCACGAGTGGCGTGGCCTGCAAAGCGGTGAGCAGGTGGTTATCGAGGATTGACTGCGCAACTTCTTGCGCATGATGGCGATGGGGAATGACGAGGAAGTGAGGCCGGTGACAAGGTGTTCAATGGTCCGGACAGGATCGACGGCGTTGCGCCGCCGATCTTGATCGCGCCAGATCAGTACTCGGCGTCGGGGTCCGTCAGATGGGTGGTGAACGCAGGCCGCGTCCCGCCCACTCGTGCAAGGAAATACAGCGCCACCCCCACCAGCATCAGCGCACCGGCACGCAGCCAGGTTTCAGCACTCTGTTGCGTCAGCAGGATCAGGCACGACACGATCGCCAGCACCGGCACCCAGGTCGGCACGCGGAAGTGGTCAGCCTCGACCGTGTCCTTGCGCAGGACCAGCACGGCGAGGTTGGTGCTGATAAACACGAACAAGAGCAGCAGGACCACGGTTTCCGCCAGTGTTGCCAGCGAGCCGGTCAGGGTCAGAATGATCGCGACCACTGTCGTCGCGACGATGGCCACCCACGGCGTCCGCCGCTCCGGCAGCACGTTCGACAACGCGCGGGGCAGCAGGCCCTGGCGCGACATCCCGTACGCCAGACGGCTGGACATGATCATGGTCAGCAGGGCGCCATTGGCCACGGCCACCAGCGCAATAAAGGCGAACAGCTTCGATGGAATGCCGAGATGCGAGGCCTTGACCACTTCCAGCAGCGGGGCCGATGAGTGGACCAATTGCTCGATGGGCATGACCGTCGCGGCTGCGATACCGACACCCATGTAGATCGCCCCGGCGATCAGCAGCGCACCGAACAACGCGCGGGGGTAGACGGTGCGCACGTTGCGCACCTCCTCCGCCAGATTGGCCGAGGTCTCGAAGCCGACGAATGAATAAAACGCCAGCAACGCAGCGCCGAGCACGGCGAATGCAGGGTTGACGCCTTCCTTGACTTGCACGGCGCGGGACAAGTCCGCATCGCCGGAGCGGAAAAACCACGCGGCCGCGATGATCACCAGCAGCAGCCCGGACACTTCGATCACGGTCATCACCAGGTTGGCGGACAAGGACTCCTTGATGCCGCGGGCGTTAAGCAAGGCAATGACCACCAGGAAGATCAACGCCACGACATGGGGTGGCAGGTCGATGAAGGGCGCCATGTAGTCACCGGCAAACGCCAGAGACAGGCCCGCCGCGCTGGTGACCCCGGCCGCCAGCATGCAGAAGCCCACCAGAAACGAGATCAAGGGCGACTTGAATGCCTTGCCGGCAAACACGGCTGAGGCACCGGCGTGGGGGTATTTGGTGACCAGCTCGGCGTAGGAGCCGGCGGTGAGCATGGCGAAGCACAGCGCGATTAGCAGCGGCACCCAGATCGCCCCGCCCACTTCACCGGCGATCGTCCCGGCCAGGGCGTAAACCCCGGCGCCGAGTACGTCGCCGAGGATGAACAGCAAGAGCATCGGCCCGGTGACCGCGCGTTTCAGTGCCCTGCCTGGCTGAGATGGGGGAGTGTTCATGGGCTGGCTCCGACAGTGCTGGGTATGGAAGATGGTTTATGGCTGACCCGGTAAGTGGGGCGAAGTTGCGCTGGTAGGCGACTGATTCCCTGGTAGGAGACTCATTTATTTACCGTGCGTCACCGTAAATGAATTTGTCCCCAAAGGAGTGCCAGTCCCTTTTCAATGCCTGTGAGCGCACGTGAAGCAGGACCGGTATTAGCCGGGAAGAGCCAGTTTTAAGCGGCAGGATTTTTTCCCGTGATGCGATGTTTGAAGCGCATCTAAGCAGAGCTTCCCGGCTAAAGCCGGTCCTACGGGGCGCGCGGTCATTGCAGGACCGGCTTTAGCCAGGAAGGGGCCAGTATCGGCAACCGATAACTAACGGGATGCCAGGGGACTGATTCATTCACAGCGCTTCACCGTAAATGAATCAGTCCCCACTTTGCGAATCGCATCTGACTTACGCCGGCTTCCAGCTCACCGCATCTATCCCCAATCGCTCGGCCTTCGGCTTGGACAGTTTGATCGCTCTGTCGATCCGGTATTTGGGGATGTCGGCCACACCGGCGTCCACTGTCGCCCAGTGCCACGCCTCAGCGTTGTCCATTTGCTTGGCGCACACGTAGAACCAGCGTGGTTTGCCATGGAAAAGGTATTCGATGCGGTAGTGTTGGGTATGTTGCATGGTCTTGATCTCGTTCACGGGGTCGATTTCGTTGTTTGGTTTCCATCTTGGGTGGACGACTGACTCACCGCAGGGAGTAAAGCTGCAAACTAGGGATCGGCTTGTGGCGCAGCGGATCGGCTATTGATGCCGGGAGCATCACCCGCGCTACAACCCAATGCACTACTGTCCAACGTGACCAACGGCGCAAGGGTCGGGGCGAAACAGGCCAACTTCTTTTCAGGGGATAACCGCATTGAAAGTCTCCCTCATTGAAACCTCAGGCTTTCAAGGGCGGCTTCGTGCCGCGTTATAACTGGGCGATGAACCCATTGATTCAAGGGATGTGAATAAAACCGGGCGTACAGCGCGCCGGTCAAAAGTTGACCTTATGAAACCGCCGGATGTTCATCCGGGATTTCACATTTCGGGACGAGCGGCTTAACGCGTGTTAACCCGATAGTTGGAGCCCTGCACCCACCAAAAAGATGCGTTAAGTGCATCAGACGACGCAACTCATTCGTTCGAATAGGTCAAGGACGTCGACAACTAAGGTTGTGCTCCGCTCATCCGCAACTCATCAATGCTTCTCACGGTTGACTATCGAAGCCCATCGGATTAGTGGTCCGTCAGCGATGTTGGATGCCACGCAAAAATGGATATCGGAGAGCCATCATGACAACCCTGAACACCCACCCAGGCAGATTTGCGAATGACCGCCAGCAAGCATCACAGGCCGGAAAAAAAGGCAGTCAGGCGAACGGCAGCTCCACGGACTCGCCTGCTGCAATGCGCTCGGCGTGATCGCGCCCTCGTTCGAGCCCCTGCTCCACAGTCCATTCCGACCCCGGCAGCCGTTGCATGTGCTCCACCACCTTTTCTCCGTCCGCCGCATAAACACACACCAGAACCTCGACGGCATCGCCATTGGCACGCGCCCGGACTTCCAGTTGACAGCCGTTTTCCGCCGCTTCGGTATAGTGCTCATCGCTCGCCGATAGTTGCATCCACTCGTTATAAACATCGCCGCGCGCAAACATGAAGGGGTCCTTTTTCTGATAGTCATTGAAGGTGGCTAATAGCATTGACTGGGGCCACGCCGAATGATTCCAGTGAACAGGCGCTGTCGCAGCGCCGCTTGAACGCATTGCGCCTGTGACACCACCCGCGGTGCAGGGAGTCTGGCGTTACAGAAACCCATTCCCCCGCCGATATCCTGGAACAGTCCTAAAGTTCTGCAGCACTGCAAGTTGTGGGTTTACCGTTTCTTTTCATTGCGCGTGTTGGGTTCCCAGTCATGAAATTCCCGTCTCTCGATCGATTAAAAGCGCTGGTCAGCGTCCAGCAGGACAATACGCGTCTGATGGAAGCGCAATACATCGCGCTGTCCAGACAGCTGCCCATGATGTACGTCATTCTGCTGATCAACACCCTCGCGCTGGCGGCCACCCATTACGGCATCGCTCCGGTATGGCTGACCGTTTACATCCCGCTGCTGTTGACCCTGGTGGGTGCCCTGCGAGCGGTACTCTGGTGGCAGAGCCGGGGTCAGCCCATCACCACCGCGCAGATCTTCAGAAAACTCACGCGCACCAATCAGCTCACGGTGTTCATCGCGTTCGGCTTCACGATATGGGCGCTGCTGCTGTTTCCCTATGGCGACACCTACACCAAGTCCCACGTGGCTTTCTACATGGCGATCACGGTCGTCGTCTGCATCTTCTGCCTGATGCACCTGCCGTCCTCGGCAATGATGACCACTGCGGTGGTCAATATCGCCTTCGTGGCGTTTTTCGCCACCGCCGGCAACGCGACCTACACCGCCATGGCGGTCAACGTGCTCCTTGTGTCGCTGGCGATGATCGTGGTGCTGCAGAACCACTATGGCGAGTTCACCCGGCTGGTGAACATGCAGATACGCACGGAAAAGCTCAGCGATGAAAACCAACGGCTGGCCAACGAAGACAGCCTCACCGGCCTGCCCAACCGACGACAGTTTTTCAACCTGCTCGACCGTGAACTGAACCACGCCCGGCAGAACAATGCGCGGCTGGCGGTGGGGATGATCGATCTGGACGGTTTCAAGCCGATCAACGATTCCTATGGCCACGGCGTGGGCGACAAACTGTTGCGTCAGGTGGGCCAGCGACTGCGGGCGTTTGCCAGCGAGCAGTTGCACGTGGCCCGGCTGGGCGGCGATGAGTTCGGGCTGATCATCGTCAGGGCCGACGACGAAAGCGAGCTGATCAAACAAGGCCAGTCGCTGTGTCGCACCATGCGCCAGCCCTTCGTGATCGGCGATATTCAGGTCAGCATCAGCGCCTCCATGGGCCTGGTGGTGTTCCCCGACCTGGCGAGCACCTCGACGGAGGCCTACGAATTCGCCGATTACGCCCTCTACACCAGCAAGCGCGAAACACCCGGCGAGCTGTGCATGTTCTCTTCCAGCCAGCATCAGCGCCTCAAGCGCGACGTGCTCACCGAGCAGGGCCTGCGCCAGGCCAACGTCGCCGAAGAGTTCAATCTGGTGTTTCAGCCGATCGTCGACATCCGCACGTCACGCACGGTGGCGTTCGAAGCACTGGCCCGGTGGATGAGCCCGAAGCTGGGCAACGTCGCGCCAGGGCAATTCATCGGGGTGGCCGAGCGCATCGGGTTGATGAACCGACTGACGCCAACCTTGCTTGAGAAGGCCCTGCACGCTGCGCAGTTGTGGCCTGCCGATATCAGGCTGGCATTCAACCTGTCGGCCCACGACTGCTCGTCGATGGACGCCGTCGAACAGTTGATCGAGGTGATCCGCCGCAGCGGCTTCGACGCCACCCGGCTGGACCTGGAAATCACCGAAACCGCCGTCATCAAGGACCTCGTTCAAGCGCAACGGGCGATCAACGCGTTCCGTGTACTGGGCTGCGGCATTTCCCTGGACGACTTCGGCACCGGCTACTCGAGCCTGACCCAGCTCCACGCCCTGCCGTTGACCAAGCTGAAGATCGACCGCTCGTTCATCACCGACATCCACCAGAACGCCGCGAGTTTCAAGATCGTCAAATCACTGCTGGCGCTGAGTCAGGACATGGATCTGCAATGCGTCAGCGAAGGCGTTGAAACCGAAGCGGAGCTGGAGGCGTTGCGGACCCTGGGCTGCACGCTGGTTCAGGGCTACCTGTTCTCACGCCCGATGCCCCTGAAGCAGAGCCTTGAATGGCTCGGCTCAACGCCGGGCGTGCCTGCGGCGGCGATCGTTCTGTGACAGCGTTCTGTGAAGGGAACAGCGGCGCTCATTACCGCTGACAGGATGGCAACGGACGTTGCCGATCAGGCGCTTTGCTGGACTTTCATCATGGCCAGGCCGATGAAGCGTCGCGAGTCTTCCTGAAAGTCCCGCACCTGGGCGGCAAATTGCTCTTCACGGCTATCCACGTGGCGGGTGCTGAAGCAGGTGGCGACGTCGACGATGACTTGAGTCGTGTCGTCAAGGCTCTGGTGCAGCGTGCCCAGAATGCCAACCGCGTTGCGGTTTGAAATAATGACGTCGCGGTTACTGCTCAGGACCGTCCTGGTCGGCAAGGATCGATCGTCGGCGTCGAGTCCGTCCACCAAACCGATGAGGCTATTACCGGAAAACAGGTAATGCATATCGACGCCGGCGTCGCAGACGCGCTGGAGGTAATCGGCTTTGGGTGATCGATGGCCACTTTCGTAGTGACCCTGGGCGTTAGGTTCGACGCCGCCAATTCTGGCGAACGCGATTTGCGTCAGGCCTAACCGTTTGCGCTCTTTTCTCAAACGCGTGCCAAGCTTTTCCATGAGCAAACTCCTGCTGAATTCACGCCACACGATGGACCGGTGGGTGGAATGGGGGGCTGGAGTGCGAGCTTCCTGGGTGAGCGAAATAGCCTCGTACGGTGGTAACTCACCACCTTACAGCCTTTGCAACATGAGCGAACAAGTATTTGGCTGGCCTCCTTGTGGGCGTTTTTTTAAAAACGCCGTGTTCTGGATCGTTTGCAGTCATTTAAAGAAGGCGCCTCTGCCCAACGGTCGGGCATCCAGGTGAATGTGCTTAACAAGATCGATCACGTCCCGGCGGCCATTGTCAGTCTTCCACTAATCGACTCGATAAACGCAAACGTTTCCACCCATACGGAGCCATTTGCGCAACGCGCCGACGACCGGTAGATCGTCATCTAATCCAGAATATTCTCAGCTTATTCATTGCGTTACGGCATATTCATTTCGTCACATGGCGAAACGTCAAACTATTTTCTATTGATATTGGGTGGTTCCAATCTAAATTAATGGCAAACGGCTTTCATCCTAATAAGAAACAAAGTTGCGCCTGATTCGATGATCGGGCGGCTGGTATGACACGCCATTAACCGCGTTGTTGTAGTGCCAAAAGCGAAGAAAAGGACTGTCAGAATGGACAATATCGTTGTAGCTAATAAAGCCACCTCCGAACTTACTGCCAAAACATGGGGGGATCTGTCACTCGATTCACCGTCAGTTGTTCAAATGCCTGTTCCACCCAGCCAAGTCGCTTCGGTCTCCCGCAACGGGCAAGACCTTGTCGTGAACTTGAAGAACGGCGAGCACATCAAAGTCGCCAACTTCTTTAACACCGCGCCTGAGGGTCCGAACAGCGACATGGTGTTCCAGAGCGAAGACGGTACCCTTTGGCAGGCGCAGTACGACACTCAGTCCTTCAACGGTTTTACCTTCGATAAAGTCAATTCGCTGGACGAATTAATCGCAGACGCCGGCCTGGTGGACGGTGCTACCCCCACCTTTGCAATTGCCGGGCTCGGCCTGTTGGGCGCCGGCGGTGCGGCAGCAGCAGCGGGGGGCGTCGCAGGGGGCGGCGGCGGTGGTGGCGGCGGCGGCGGAAACGCCGCTGACACGTCAGCCCCCGTGGCCCCGGGCAACCTGCTCGTCAGTGCAGACGGCACGTTACTGACCGGCACCAGTGAAGCCGGTGCAACCATTCAGGTACGAAACAACGCCGGCACCCTCCTCGGCAGCGGTGTCGTGGCGCCGGACGGCAGCTTCAGCGTGACGCTAAACCCCCCGCAAACGAGCGGCCAGCCCCTGGCGGTCAGCGCCACCGACGCCGCAGGCAACGTGTCCCCTTCCACTCAGGCGCCTACGCCCGATATCGACGGCGGAACACCCCCAGGGTCAGACACCACACCCCCTCCTGCGCCGGGTAACCTGGCGGTCAACCCCACGGGTAGCGTGCTGACCGGTACCGGTGAAGCGGGTGCCACCATTCAAGTGCGCGCCGCCGATGGCACCCTGCTGGGCAGCGGCATCGTTGCGACAGATGGCACCTTCAGCCTTACACTGAGCCCGGCGCAAACCGATGGCCAGTCGTTGACCGTGACGGCAACTGACCCCGCCGGCAATATCTCCGTACCCGCTCAAGCCTTGGCGCCGGACATCGACGTCACCCCCCCAGGCGACACCACGCCACCCGATGCGCCGGCCAATCTGGCCGTCAGTGCCAACGGCACCCGGCTGACTGGCTCCGGTGAAGCGGGCGCGACCGTTCAGGTGCGCGCCGCCGATGGCACGCTGCTCGGCAGCGCTGTGGTCGGGGCAGACGGCACCTTCAGCCTTACCCTCAGCCCGGCGCAAACCGACGGCCAGTCGCTGACCGTCAACGCGGTTGACGCCGCAGGCAACGTCTCCCCACCTGCTCAAGCGCTGGCGCCAGACATCGACGTCCCACCGGGGGGCGACACCACGCCACCCAATGCACCCGGCAATCTTGTGGTCAGCGCCGATGGCACGCGCATCACCGGCTCCGGCGAAGTCGGCGCGACCATTCAAGTGCGCGCCGCCGACGGCACCCTGCTGGGCAGCGGCACCGTTGGCGCGGACGGCACCTTTAGCCTCGGCCTCAACCCGCCGCAAACTGACGGTCAGTCGCTGACCGTCAATGCGGTCGACGCATCCGGCAACGTTTCCCCGCCCGCTCAAGCCCAGGCGCCGGACATCGACGTCACGCCGCCCGGCGGGGATGTGACGCCGCCGGATGCCCCGACCGGCATTGCCATCAGCGGCAACGGCTCGATTGTCAGTGGCCGTGGCGAAGTTGGCAGCACCGCGAGCGTCATCGATGCCAACGGCAACGTGCTCGGCACTGCCGTTGTGGGCACTGACGGGCTGTTCAACATCACCCTGAACGCGCCGCAAAACGCCGGTCAGCCGCTGCAGGTCACCCTCACCGATGCCGCCGGCAACACCTCCGCCAACGTTCCCCTGCAAGCACCGGACACCACGCCGCCGGCGGCGCCTTCGGATTTCGTTCTGTCGGCTGACGGCCTGACCCTCACCGGTCGTGCCGAAGCGGGCGCTCGCGTCCTCGTGCGCAACGCGTCGGGCGCGGTCATTGGCGCCACCCGCGCCGGCCTCGACGGCACGTTCAGCGTCACCCTGGACACGGCGCAGCTCAACGGTGAAAAACTCAACATCAGCGCCACGGATTCGGCGGGCAACTCTGCCTCGGCCGAGCTGACCGCCGCCGACACCACCCCACCCTCGCAAGTCACCGATGTGGTAATCAGCGCGGACGGCACGCAGGTCTCCGGCAAGGGCGAAGTCGGCGCCACGGTCACCATCGTCGGTGCCAGCGGCACACCCATCGGCACCGCGATCGTCGGGGCAAACGGCACCTTTGAAACCACGCTGACCACCCCGGTCAATCCCGGTGATCAGGTGCAGTTCACCCAGACCGACACCGCAGGCCTGCCTTCCCCCGTGCTGGTGGTGACGGCGCCGGACGCCAGTGGTCCGGCGACGCCTTCCGGCCTGGTCATCAATGCCGACGGCACCCAGTTGAGCGGCACCGCGAGCGCCGGTTCGGTGGTTCAGGTGCGCGATGCCAACGGCGTGCTGCTCGGCAGTGCGACAGTGGGCAGCAACGGCAGCTTCACCGTCGTACTCAATCCGGCCCAGGCCAACGGCGAAGTGCTCGACGTGGTCGCGGTCGACGGTCAGGGCGAAAGCTCGGTGACCGTTCCCGTCACCGCGCCCGACATCACCGGCCCTTCCGCTGCCACCGAGCTCAGCGTGGCCAGCAACGGACTGACCCTCACCGGCCGAGGCGAACCGGGCTCGACCGTTTCGGTACGGGATGCCCTCGGCAATGTCATCGGGACCGGCGTGACCTCCGCGACCGGTAACTTCACGGTCACCCTCGCTTCGGCGCAAACCAACGGTCAGGCGCTGCAAGTGGTATTGAACGACGCCGCCGGGAATCCATCGCCCGCCGCGCCAGTCAGCGCACCGGACCTTGACGGCCCGCTGCAACCGGCCGCCATCAGCATCGACGCCAGCGGCACCACGCTGACGGGCACCGGCGAGGCCGGGTCGACGATCACCGTCACCGACGCCAACGGGACCGTGCTCGGCACCGCAATCGCGGCGGCGAACGGGCAGTTCAGCGTGACCTTGAACACCCCGCAGAACAACGGACAAACGTTGTCGATCAGCGCCAGTGACAGCAGCGGCGGCGCACCCGCCACCGTGACCTTTGTCACCCCCGACACCCAGGCACCCGCCGCGCTGACCAACCTTGTTCTCGACGGCAACGGTCTGACCCTGACCGGCGTCGGTGAAGCCGGGGCCAGCGTGACGGTGCGTGATGCTGCGGGCAACGTCATCGGCACCGGCCAGGCTGGCGCCGACGGCAGCTTTACCCTGACCCTGACGACCGCACAAACCGACGGTCAGTTGCTGCAAGTCACCCAGGCCGACGCCGCCGGCAACCAGTCGGTGGCGGCTCCGGTCACTGCGCCGGACCTGAGCGCACCGGCACCTGTGACCAACCTTGATCTGTCGGCCAACGGCCTGATCGTGACCGGTAACGGCCAGATCGGTGCCACCGTCACCGTCAAAGACGCCCTCGGCGCAACGCTGGGCAGCGCCGTGGTTGGCAGTGACGGACGCTTTGAAGTCACCCTGTCCAGCGCGCAGATCAACGGCCAGAACCTCAGCGTCTCGCAAGTCGATGGCTCGGCCCTGGCGTCTCCAGCGGTGCCATTGCAGGCAGCGGACATTCAGGCGCCCGACGCTCCCACCAGCCTCACCCTGAGCGCCGACGGCCTGACGCTGAGCGGCCAGGGCGAACCCGGCGCCACCGTCAATGTACGGGACGCCAATGGCAACGTGCTGGGCACCGCAACGGCTGACCCGGTGACCGGTCGCTTCAACGTCACCCTCAACTCGACCCAGGACGACGGCCAGGTGCTGCAGGTCAAACAGACCGACGCAGCAGGCAACATCTCCCCGGCGTCCCCATTCACCGCGCCGGACACCACTGCGCCGGATGCGCCCACCGGGATCACCATCAGCAATAACGGCCTGACCGTTTCCGGGACTGGCATTGCGGGCGATACCGTGCAAGTGCGCGACGCCAGCGGAAACTTGCTTGGCTCGGCCGTCGTCGCCGGCAACGGCAGTTTTGCCGTGACCCTGAGTCCGGCGCAGCTGGACGGTCAGGTGTTGAGCGTGACCCAGACCGACGCCAGCACCCTGCCCTCGCTGCCGGGTTCTGTCACCGCACCTGATATCACCGCACCGCCGGCACCAAGCGGCCTGAGCCTTGACGGTAACGGCGTGCTCACCGGCACCACCGTGGCCGACGGCTCGGTGAAAATCCTTGATGCCAATGGCGTTCAGATCGGCACTGCGACCGCCGGGACTGACGGGACATTTACCGTCAATCTTTCCCCGATCCTGAGCAACGGCGAGACGGTGCAAGTGGTCGCCACTGACGGTCCTAACGATTCGCTGCCCACGGCAGTGTTTGCGCCTGACACCACCCGACCGGTCGATGTCACGAACCTGGCAATCAGCCCGGACGGCGCGAGCGTTTCCGGCGTCGGCGAGCCCGGCACCACCGTCACCGTTCGCGGACCGGGCAACCAGCAGCTCGGTATTGGCACCGTTGGCCAGGATGGCACCTTCGTCATCGGCCTTGATCAGCCTGTCGCCAGCAACACCACCGTGGACGTCATCAGCACCGACGCTGCCGGCAACGCGTCAAACCCGGTCGCTCTCGCAGGTCCGGACGGTACGCAGCTGGCAACCCCCAACGGCATGGCCATCAGCACCGACGGTTTCATCATGACCGGCGCGGCAACGGCGGGCAGCACAGTCACCATTCTCGACAGCAACGGGGTCAGTCTGGGCAGCGGCAGGGTCAACAGCTTCGGCCGCTTCAGCATCCTGATGCGTTTCGCTCAATTGAACGCGCAGACCCTGCACGTCGTCTCGACCGATGACGCGGGCCACACCTCGGTCACCGCGCTGGTGGTCGCCAACGACCTGACGGCGCCCGACGCCCCGGCCGGGCTGACCATCAACGCCGATGGCAGCGTGGTCTCCGGTCGAGGCGAAGCGGGCTCGACGGTGGCCATTGCCAACAGCGGCGGCACCGTGCTGGGTTCCGGCACCGTTGCGCCCAACGGTACGTTCGCGATCACCGTGACGCCGTCGCAGCTGGACGGCCAACCACTGACGGCCACGCAAACCGACCTGGCCGGCAACGTCTCGCAATCAGGCAGCGTTATTGCGCCTGACCTGACCGCGCCCAACGCCGCCACCGGCCTGACCATCAACAACGTCGGCACCGTGGTCAATGGCCTGGGTGAAGCGGGTGCGACGGTGACCATTCGCGACGCCGCAGGCAACATCCTCGCCACCGGCCTCGTCAACCAGAGCGGCCAGTTCCAGGTCACGCTGCCGAACGCCGTCACCACCGGTGCACCGCTGAACGTGACGCTCACCGACGCTGCCGGCAACGTCTCGGCCGGTGCCAGCCTGACGACGGTGGACACCACCCCACCAGCCCTGCCACAGAACCTGTTGATCAGCGCCAACGGCAGCACATTGACCGGTACTGGCGAGGCCGGCGCGACGGTGAAAGTCCTCGACGCCAACGGCACGTTGCTTGGCACCGCGCTGGTGGCCAGTGACGGCACCTTCACCGTGACCCTCGCACCTGCACCGAATAACGGCCAGGCCCTGGACATCAGCCAGACCGACCCGAGCGGCAACGTCTCGCCGTCGGCAAACCTCACGGCGCCGGACATCACGCCACCCGCTGCCCTCACCCAAGTGGCGGTGAACGCCGACGGCCTGACCGTAACCGGCCGGGGCGAACCCGGTGCGACGGTGTCGGTGCGCACGGCCGGCGGGGCCCTGTTGGGCACTGCGCTGGTGGCGGCCAACGGCGCATTCAGCGTCACGCTGAGCACCGCGCAGATCAACGCTGAAGTCTTGACCGTGACCCAGGAAGACCCGCCCGGCAACGTGTCGACGGCGGTCAACGTGACGTCCGTCGACCTCACTGCACCGGACAGCCCCACCGCCCTGTTGCTCAGCGGCAGCGGCGTGCAACTGGCGGGCAACGCCGAAGCCGGCAGCACGGTCACCGTGCGCGATGCGTCGGGCAACGTACTGGGTTCAGGCGTCGCCGGGGCCAATGGCGTGTTCCAGGTCAGCCTGTCCAGCCCACAACTCAACGGCCAGAGCCTGAGCGTGACCTCGACCGACGCCGCCGGTAATGTCTCGGTGGCGGCGCCTTATCAGGCCGCTGACACCACCGCGCCCGCCGCTGCCAGCAACCTCGCCGTCAGCGCCAATGGCCTGACCCTGGGCGGTACCGGCGAGGCCGGTGCAACGGTGGTCGTGCGCGATGCCAATGGCAACGCGCTGGGCACTGCGACCGTGGCGGCCAACGGCAGCTTCACTGTGGGCCTTAACCCAGCGGCAGTGGCCGGCAGCACGTTGACCGTGGTTCAGACCGACGCTGCTGGCAATCCTTCCGATGCCAGCACGGTGATTGCCCCCGGCAATCTCGCAGAACCTGCGCCCCTCAATCTGGCCCTCAGTGCCGACGGTCTGACCCTGACCGGCACCGCCAACGCCGGCAGCACCGTCAGCATCCGCACCGCCTCCGGTGTGCTGCTGGGCACGGCGCTGGTCAATGGCGACGGCACCTTCAGTGCGCAACTCAATGCCGCGCAACTCAACGGCGAGTCGCTCTCGGCCATCGCCACCTCCAGCGATGGCATCAACTCGCTGGCCACCGGTTACCTGGCGGCGGATGTCACCGCGCCCGGGCAACTCACCGATCTGGTGCTCAACACCAATGGCGTCACCCTGACCGGCCACGGCGAAGTGGGCGCAACGGTGACGGTGCTGGGCACCGGCGGGGTTATCCTCGGCACCGGGCAAGTGGGCGCCGACGGCAATTTCTCGCTGACGCTGAGCGCGCCGCAGATTGCCGGCCAGTCCCTGAGCATCAGCCAGACCGATGTCGCCGGTAATGAATCCGCCAGCGTCGACCTCACCGCCAGGGACCTGATTGCGCCGAACGCACCCCTTGCCCTGGCCGTCACGCCCGACGGCGCGGTGCTGTCGGGCACCGGTGAACCCGGCGCCACGGTCAACGTGTTCAACGCTGCCGGTGCCCTCGTCGGCTCCGGCAGCGTGCGCATCGACGGCACCTTCCAGCTCACCCTCACCACCCCGCAAGCCAACGGCGAACTGCTGGCGGTGACCCTGACCGATGCGGCCGGGAATATTTCCCTGCCCGCCAGCCTGACCTCTGTCGACACCACGGCGCCCCTCGCCCTGACCCAGCTGAACATTTCCAGCGATGGCGCGACGCTGACCGGCCGCGGTGAAGCCGGCGCGATTGTCACGGTGACCAACACCCTCGGCACCGTGCTCGGCACGGTAACGGTGGGCGTTACCGGGGCGTTTACCCTGGTGCTGGCCCCGGCGCTGACCAACGCCGAAGTGCTGACGCTTGTGCAACGCGATGCCGTCGGCAACGTGTCACCGCAAGCCAGCCTGACCACGCCGGACTTCACCCCGCCCGATCAGCTGGACAATGTGCGCATCAACGCAGCAGGCGCGGTGATCACCGGTACCGGTGAAGCCGGCGCCACCGTCACCGTCCGCGATGCCGGCGGCACACTGCTCGGTACCACGCTGGTGCTGACGGACGGCACGTTCAGCGTCACCCTCTCCACCCCGCAGATCAACAACCAGGTGCTGAGCGTTCAGCAGGCCGACCCGCCCGGCAACGTCAGCGTGCCGGCGACGGTCATTGCTCCGGACCTGACCCCGCCAGCGGTCGCCACCGACCTGCAGTTCAATGCGTCCGGCAGCGTACTCAGCGGCAGCGGCGAAGCCGGCGCAGGGGTGCGAATCACCCTGGCCGATGGCACGCAAGTCGGCACCGGCACCGTGGGCGTCGATGGCAAGTTCCTGATCACCCTGACCCAGACGCAAAACGCCGGTCAGCCGGTGTTTGTCGTGCTCACCGACGCCGCTAACAATGCGTCGGCGGCAGGCTCCCTTGCTTCACCGGACCTGACGCCGCCCGCAGCGGTCACCAACGTGCAAATCAATGACACCGGCGTGGTGGTCAGCGGTCGCGGGGAAGCAGGCGCCAGCCTGTTGATCACCGATGCCGCAGGCAACATCGTCGGCACCGGCGTGGTGGGTGTGGACGGCAATTTCGCGGTCTCGCTGTCGGTGCCGCAAACCAATGGCGAGCTGCTGTCGATCGTGCAACGTGATGCTGCGGGCAACCCGTCCGCCGGCGCGCCCGTTACCGCGCCCGACATCACCCCGCCCGCGCTGCCGGTCCTGGCGCCGCTGAGTGCCAACGGCCTGACGCTGACCGGCACCGGTGAAGTGGGCGCCACGGTCAAGGTGACCAGCGCCACCGGCGCCAGCCTCGGCACTACCACGGTGCTGGGCGACGGCACGTTCAGCGTCACGCTGTCATCTGCCCAGCTTAACGGCCAGACACTCAACGTCACCCAGACCGACGCTGCCAACAACGTGTCAGGCACGGTGGTTTACCAGGCCGCCGACGTCACCGATCCGCTCGCCGTGACCAACCTCTCGGTCAGCCAGGACGGTCTGACCCTCAGCGGGCGCGGCGAACCCGGCGCCACGGTCAGTGTCGCACTGACGGGCGCGGCCCAAGGCACGCCTGCACTTGGCACTGCCATCGTGCGCGCGGACGGTACGTTCAGTGTTCCGTTGACGACTGCTCAGCTCAATGGTCAGTCATTGTCGGTGGTGCAAGTCGACGCCGCGCAAAACGATTCGATATCGGTTGCTGTCACTGCGCCGGACAGCACGCCGCCAGCGGTGCCGGTGTTCACCTCGCTCACCGGCAACGGCACGATCCTGCAAGGGACCGCCGAAGCCAACAGCACGGTGACGGTGACGTCGGCCAATGGCACCTTGTTGGGTTCTGCTCAGGTGGGCGCCAACGGGCAATACTCGGTCACGCTGAGTCCGGCGCAGACCAACGGACAAGTCATCTCCATCGTGGCGACGGATGCCGCCAACAACCACTCCGCGCCGCTGGTCCAGCAGGTGCCAGACACTCAGGCGCATGATCCGGTCAGCAACCTGACCATCAGCGCCGATTACCTGCTGTTGGCAGGCCGCGGCGAAGCGGGCGCGACAGTGACCGTCAAAAACTCCCTGGGCGCCACACTCGGCACCGGGCAAGTCGCGGCCAATGGCACCTTCGTGGTGACCCTGGTCCCTGGCGTCACGGCCAATAACGTCCTCACGGTCGGTCAGGTGGACGCCAGCAACAACGTGTCCGGTACGCTCGACCTCACCGTGCCCGTGACCCCGCCACCGAATGCGCCGACCAGTCTGTTGGTCAGCGCCGACGGCCTGAGCGTGACCGGCAACGCCGCAACGGGCACCACCATCACGGTGTACAGCGCAACGGGCGTTGTCCTCGGGACGGCGGCCACCAATGCGGGCGGCACGTTCAACGTCACCCTCAATAGCGCGCAGACCAACGGCCAGAGCCTGGGCGTAACGGCCAGTACCGGGGCGGGCGGCGCATCGTTGCCGGCGGCGGTGCTGGCGGCGGACACCACGCCGCCGGCTGTGCTCAGTGATCTGGCGGTGAGCGCCACCGGCACCCTGGTGAGCGGTCGCGGCGAAGCCGGGGCGACGGTGACCATCACCACCGCCGCCGGTGTCACCCTTGGCACTGCGCTGGTCAATGCTGGCGGCACCTTTGGCGTCGTGCTGAACACGGCGCAAGCCAACGGTCAGATCCTCAACGCGTATCAGACCGATACCGCGGGCTTGCCGTCGGCCATCTTGACGGTCACAGCGCCCGACACTACCGCGCCCAACGCACCGGCGTCGCTGGTGCTCAATGGCGCCGGCACCGTCCTGAGCGGGATTGGCGAAGCCGGCGCAACGGTCACCGTGCGCAGCAGTCTTGGCGTCGTGTTGGGCACCGCCACCGTGGCAGTGGACGGCACGTTCAACGCCAACCTCTCGGCGGCCCAGCTCAATGGTCAGTTGCTGTCGGTGAGTCAGCGTGACGTCGCAGGCAACGTCTCGTTGCTCGCCAACCTCAGTGCCGTCGACACCACGCCGCCCGCTGCGCTGACCAACGTCGCGCTGAATGTCGCGGGCCTTCAGGTCAGCGGCAACGGCGAGGCCGGCGCGACCGTGCGCGTGACCAACGCGGCCGGGGTTGTGCTCGGCAGCGCCGTGGTCAGTGCGGCGGGCGGGTTTGTCGTCTTGCTCTCCAGTGCTCAGTTGAACGGTCAGGTGTTAAGCGTCCAGCAGGCGGACGTGGCCGGTAACGCGTCGGTCGTTGCGACGGTCAATGCTCCGGACCTTCAGGCGCCTAATCCCCCTTCCGCCCTGGTGTTGGCCGCCAACGGCCTCACCCTCAGCGGCAACGGTGAAGTCGGCGCGACAGTCAGGGTGTTCAATGCCAGCGGCACGCTGTTGGGGACCACCACCGTAGGCGCTGGCGGAACCTTCAACCTCACCCTCAACGCTGCGCAACTGGACGGCCAGGCGCTGACGGTGCGTCAGGTCGACGTCGCGGGCAACGTGTCGGCTGCCGGCAGCCTGGTGGCTGCGGACATCACGCCGCCCGGCGCACCGACAGCGGTGGCCGTCAATGCCAGCGGCTCGGTGGTCACGGGTACCGGTGTCGCCGGCTCGACAGTGACCGTGCGCAACGCAATCGGGGCTGTGCTCGGCAGCACGACAGTGGCCGCCAACGGCAGCTTCTCGGTGGCATTGAGTGCGGCGCAGATCAACAACCAGGTGCTGAGCATCAGCCAGGCGGATGCCGCGGGTAACGTGTCGATTTCGGCAAGCGCCATTGCGCCTGACCTGACACCGCCGGCTGCACCCGGTGCGCTGCTGGTCAGCGTGGATGGCCTGACGGTCAGCGGCACGGGGGAAATCGGCTCGACGGTGCAGATCAAGTCCACCGGCGGCGCAGTGCTCGGGACGGGCACTGTCGGGGCCACAGGGCTGTTCAGCGTCACCTTGGCACCGGCGCAGATCAACGGCGAAACCCTGCTGGTCAGCCTCACCGACATCAAGGGCAACCTCTCGGTGGCGGCCAACGTCACCGCGCCGGACATCGACGTCAACACCCCGGTCATTGCCAGCGACAACCTGGCCACCGCCTCGGTCAGCCTGGTGCCGGTGAAGACCACGCAGAACGTTGCGGACTCCTTCAGCACCTTGCTGGCAGGGTTTTCCAAGGCATTTGTGTTCACCGTCAACAGCGGCACCACCCTTGATCCGACCCTGACACTGACCACCGGCAGCGCGGTGTCACTGCTCGACGGAGTCGTCTACACACTGCAGGTCAAGAACGCCAGCGGCAGCTGGGTGACCCTGGACGTCAACGGCAACGGCGGCCTGCTCGACCTGGTCGCCCTGACCGGTCAGGGCGTGCGCGTCAATATCGCCGATCTGCAGGGTGGCGATTACCGGCTGGTCGTGTCGAGCACCGGCATCGGCGTGGTGACCACGGTCACCACGCAGCTGCAGCTGGACGTCACCAGCCTGACCCAGTTCAACGGGGTGGCCGGTGCCGCCGTGACCGGCAACGTCATCACCAACGTCGGCACCGACGGCCAGGTGGATGTGACCGGCCCGGACAACGGCGCGGTGCTCCAGGTGCTGAAAAACGGCAGCTACGTCACCGCCAGCGCGGGCACTACGGTGCAAGGGCTGTACGGCACATTGACCATCGACGCCAGCGGCAACTACAGCTACACACCCAACGGCGCTGTCGCCAGCGTCGGCAAAGTGGATGTCTTCAGCTACCAGCTGGTGCACCCGAACGGCCTCAGCGACACGGCCAATCTGTACGTGCGCATAGACAGCCCGCAGGCCACCGAGGTGTGGAGCGATACCAACCTGGCCAGCCCGGCCTTGCTGGTCGACGCCACCAACGACATCGCGGTCAGCGACATTACCCTGGTCAACAAGGAGGTCATCACCAACTCGACGCTGGGCAGCTTCAGCGTGCCAGTGCTCGGCGGTGGCAACGGGTCGTGGAACACCAGTGTGGCGGCCGGCACCATCAGCGATCTGACGGTAGTGGTCAGCTCGAGCAACGTGGCCAGCCTGCTGGGTTCGCTAACCGTCGGCCTGTACAAGCTCAACACTGCGACCGGCCAATATGTACTGGTCAAGAGCTACGGCGGCAGTGCCCTGGCGAACCTGGGCGGCAATAGCTACGGCATCCGCTTCGACGACCAGACGGCCGGCAGCTATCAGGTGAAAATCAGCTCCGGCGGCATCGGTGTGCTGACCACCGTCAACGCCAGCCTGATCAACGACGCCACTTACACCAATCAGTTCGTGGTCAGCAGTTACACCCCGGTGGCGGGCAACCTGCTCACCGATACGGCCGGCGGCGGGGCTGATGTGCTGGGCTCGGCATACACCGTGCTCAGTGTGCTGGCGGCCGGCAATTACGTGACACCGGGCTACAACGGCACCACGATTCTCGGCACCTACGGTTCGCTGCTGGTGCAGGCGGACGGGCGCTACACCTACACCCTGACGCCGGGCCAGACCAATGCGGTCATCGGCCATGAAGACATCTTCACCTACCAGCTCAAGCACCCCAACGGCACCACCGACACGGCGACGCTGACCGTTGATCTGGAACAGGCCGGTGCCGCCGTCACTACCTCATTCGCGGCGCTGTCCACCGTAGCGAACGTCGACGATCACAGCGCCACCGCCGTTGCGACCACCGGCGCCGAGCTGATTCAGGGCACGGCGGGCAATGACACGCTGGACGGGTCCCATGGCGGCGCGGTCACCCTGCAAGGCGGTGCTGGCAACGACACGCTGATCATCGCCGACCAGCATTTCGCCTCGGTCGATGGCGGCACGGGCACCGATACGCTGCTGTGGGCCGGGGGCGATGCGACCATCAACCTGGGCGATCTGCAGAGCCGGATCCACAACATCGAGGTGCTGGACCTGAACCACACCAGTGCTGTCGCGCTGACCATCAGCCTGGCGGACCTGGTGTCCATCACCTCGGCAGACAACAACACACTGATCATCAAGGGGGGCAGCGAAGACAGCGTCCACATGACCAACACCTGGGTTGCCGGCGGTGCGCAACAAGCCGATGGCGTCGATTACACCCAGTACACGCCGCAAGAAGATCCAACCCACCATCTGTGGGTGCAGAACGGTATTCACGTCGTTTGATCAGCCCGCCCTCTGGCGCTGCCAGCGGCGGGGTTCAATCGGCCGAATGATGGGTTCGGCCGGTTGATTAACCAACAGGGAAGCTCTGTATTCGTACAGTAAGGAAGCCACGTGGAGCGCGTTCGCAAGCAGAAATGGCCGGCAGTCGTCCTGACCCTCGGCCTGTGTCACCCGATATTTTCCGTTGCACTGGCGCAGGATCAGATCGATCCAAGCCTGCGCAGCATCAGCCCTTCGCGGCTGCAAGTTAAGCCTGAGGACACGCGGCCCAAAGGTGGCAGCGCCAAAGGCAAATCCGGCGGTAAGTCCGAGGGCAGCACCCCAGGCAGTCCCGGGCCGGGTGCGGTGGCGGTCAAGGAAGACAGCCAGACCCTGGGCCTCGAACAGGCGGTCAGGCTCGCCGTTGACTGGCACCCCAGTATCAGCGAAGCGATCGGCACCTTGTATCAACAGGCCGAGGGCATCAACGTGGCCGAAGCCGGTTACTACCCGCAGATCTCCGGCGGGATAAAAGGCGGATACACCAGCGGCTACGGCAGCGACGCCGGCAGCCAGTCGGTGAGCATTTCCCTCAAGCAGATGCTCTACGATTTCGGCAAGGTCTCGAACGCGGTCGAGGCGGCTCGCGCCAAGGCGGCGCGCAGTCAGGCAAGTATTCTGCTGGCCATCGATCAAGTCAGCCGCGACACCGCCTTCGCGTACATCGAAGTCCAGCGCTATCAGCGTCTGGTGGACATCGCCCGCGAGCAGATCCGCGGCATCGGCGACATCGTCGAACTGGCCCGGCAGCGCAGCGACATGGGTGCCAGCACCCGTTCCGATGTGGTTCAGGCGCAGTCGCGGGCCGAGGGCGGGATGGCCACGTTGCAAGAGTACAAAGCACTCTACGCGCGCTGGCAGTCCACGCTGACCAACCTGCTCGGTCGGCAGACCCCGCCCCAGGTCAGCGATACGTTCAGTACCTCAATGACCGACGCCTGCAGCGCATCGGTGAGCACCGACGCCCTCCCCGCCGTGCTGCAAGCCGTCGCCCAACGCACCCAGGCCCAGGCCGAACTGGCCCAGTCCAAGGCTGAAGCCTACCCGACGCTGTCATTGCAGCCCTCGATCAACCAGTTCCTGGACGACCATTACGACGACCAGAACTCGACGATCAATCGCACCCAGGCCGGGATCTTTCTCAATCTGGAAGTGCCGATCTATCAGGGTGGCGCCATCAGCGCCCGCAGCCGCGCCGCCAACTATGCGCTGACCGCCGCCGATTCCGCCGAAGACGCCGCGCGCTTGCAGGCGCGGCAAGGGCTGGGCGAAGCGCAGGCACAGACGTCCGGCCTGACGCGACGTCTCAGCTCGCTGGAATCACGGCAGAGCAGCATCACCGAAGCCCGCGAGCTGTACGGACGGCAGTACCTGGAACTGGGCACCCGGCCGTTGCTTGACCTGCTCAATGCCGAGCAGGAGATCCACCAGTCGCGCTTCGACCTGGCCAACACCCAGGCTGACCTGCGCCGCCTGCAAATCGACTGCCTGTACAACAGCGGTGCGCTGCGCCGCGCATTCGGCATTGATCACAGCACCATCCAGCACGTGGAGATCCTGCCATGACCGAAACCATCGTCATCCCCGAAGCGCCCGCGGCAGGCCCTGATCGTCCAGACTATTCGCCGTGGCTGGAAGCCATCCTCACCGTCGCCCGGCATTACCGCCTCGACGTGTCACCGGAAAGCATTCGCCTGGCCTCGACCAACAGCGAGGGCCGCGTTGAAGAAGTGGTGCGATACATGGCGCGTCAGGCGGGCCTGAGCGTCAAGTTCGCCTCCTACGACCGCAAAAGCCTGTCCCGCTGGCGCACGCCGCTGCTGGTGCAACTGCGCGACGGCCAGGTCGGCGTCATCGAAAGTGTCAGCGAGCAAGGCGAACTGGGCATCGCCTACAGCGGCGACCAAGGCCTGCAAAGCCGCATCGACCCGGCCGTGCTCGCCGAGCAGGCGCTGCGCACGGTGATCCTGCGGCCCGTTCAGCCGCTGAGCGACGTGCGCACCGACGACTACATCAAGCCCTACGACGAGCACTGGTTCAGGCGCATTGTTCTCAGTGACCTGCGTCCGTACCGGCAAGTGATGCTCGCGTCGCTGGTCGCCAACCTGCTGGGCATGGCCGGCGTGCTGTTCTCCATGCAGGTCTACGACCGGGTGATTCCGGCCGAGTCCCTGCCGACCCTGTACGTGCTGTTCGGCGGCGTGATGCTGGCGCTGGTGTTCGATTTCGTCATGCGCATCATGCGTCTGCGCATCACCGACGTACTGGGCAAGCGCGCCGACCTGCGGGTCTCGGACCTGGTCTTCGGCCACGCCCTGCACCTGCGTAACTCGGCCCGGCCGAAATCCACCGGCTCGTTCATTTCGCAGCTGCGCGAGCTGGAGCAGATCCGCGACCTGATCACTTCCAGCACCACGACAGCGCTGGCGGACATGCCGTTTTTCTTCCTGTTCTTGCTGGTGTTCTACCTGATCGGCGGGTCGCTGGTGCTGATCCCTTTGGTTGCGCTGGTGGCGATGGTGCTGCCCGGCGTGCTCGCCCAACGCAAGCTGGCGCGGCTGGCCAATGCCTCCATGCGCGAAGCCGCATTGCGCAACGCCATGCTGGTGGAAGCGGTACAGGGCATTGACGACATCAAGGCGCTGCAGGCCGAGCAACGTTTCCAGCAGCAGTGGAATCATTACAACGCCGCGTCCGCCGACAGCAGTCTGAAACTGCGTTCGCTGACCAACAGCCTGGTGGCCTGGACTCAAAACGTGCAGGGCGCGGTGTTTGCCGTGGTCATCGTGTTCGGTGCGCCGATGGTGATTGCCGGCGACCTCACCACCGGCAGCCTGGTGGCCGCCTCGATGCTGGCTTCGCGGATGATGGCACCGATGGCGCAACTGACCCACGTGCTGACCCGCTGGCAACAGGCGAAGGTCGCGCTGCAAGGGCTCAATCGGCTGATGCAGATGCCGGTCGACCATCCCGAAGGCAGCCAGCGCGTGCATTTGCCCGCCATTCGCGGCGACTACGTGTTGCGTCAGGCCGGCTTCAAGTACAGCGAAGAGGCCTCGCCTGCCCTGAGCGGCATCAACCTGAACATTCGCCCCGGCGAGCGCGTGGCCATTCTCGGGCGTAACGGCGCAGGCAAGTCCACGCTGCTGCAGGCGCTGGCAGGTTCGATGGATTTGTCCAGCGGCGAAACCACCGTGGACGGCATCTCCCTCGCTCACTTGGACCCGGCCGACCTGCGCCGGGACGTCGGCCTGATGTCGCAACAGGCGCGGCTTTTCCACGGCACGCTGCGGGACAACCTGACCCTCGGCGCCGGCCAGGCCAGTGATCAGGAGATCATTGCCGCTTTGGCGGTGACCGGCGCGCTGGAGTTTGTTCGCCAGCTGCCCAAGGGGATGGATCACCTGATTCTCGAAGGGGGTTTGGGCCTGTCCGGCGGTCAGCGCCAGAGCCTGCTGCTGTCACGCCTGCTGATTCGCCAGCCCCAGGTGCTGCTGCTGGACGAACCCACGGCCTCGCTGGATGACATCACCGAACGCCAGTTGCTGGAAAAACTGTCGACCTGGTGTCGGGGCCGCACCCTCATCGTCGCCACGCACCGGGTCAGCCTGCTGCAACTGGTGGAACGCATCATCGTGCTGGACAACGGCCGCATCGTCATTGATGACCACCGCGACGCCGCCCTCACCCGACTCAGGCAGCCGCAAGGAGCGCAGGCATGAACGCACTGACCACCGAAAAAACGCCTCGGCTTGGCGATCAAGTCACCTACCTGGACGGCAAGGACGAGCGCAGCATTGCCGGCGGCGTGCGGGTCATCTGGATCTGCGCCGTGATGCTGGCGTCTTTTCTCGCCTGGGCGGCCTGGTTTCAGGTCGTCGAAGTCTCCACCGGCACCGGCAAAGTGGTACCCAGCTCCAGGGAGCAGCTGATTCAGTCGATGGAGGGCGGGATCATCAAGGAGCTGAACGTCAGCGAAGGCACGCTGGTGGAGCGCGGCCAGGTGCTGGCGCAGCTGGATGCGGTGAAGAGTGAATCGAACGTGGGTGAGAGCGAGGCGAAATACCGGGCGGCGCTGGCCAGCGTCAACCGCTTGCAGGCCGAGGTCAGTGAGAAACCGCTGGCCTTCGACCCGTCGCTGGACAAGTACCCGGAGCTGCGCCGCGCCGAAACCGAGCTGTTCAACGCCCGGCGCAAGGGCCTGAGTGAAACGCTGACCGGCATCGAAAGCTCGCTGAAACTGGTGCGCAGCGAACTGACCATCACCGAGAACCTGGCGAAGATCGGCGCGTCGAGCCGGGTCGAGGTGCTGCGCCTGAACCGCCAGCGCTCCGAGCTTGAGCTCAAGGCCACCGAGGCACGGTCTGAATACATGGTGCATGCCCGCGAAGACCTGGCCAAAGCCAACTCCGAGGCACAGATGCTGTCAGCGGTGATCCGCGGCCGCAGCGATTCGTTGTCACGCCTGACGCTGCACTCGCCGGTGCGCGGCATCGTCAAGGACATCAAAGTCACCACTATTGGCGGGGTCGTGCCGCCCAATGGGCAGTTGATGCAGATCGTGCCGCTGGATGAGCAACTGCTGATCGAAACCCGCATCTCGCCCCGGGACATTGCCTTCATTCACCCCGAGCAGCAGGCCAAGGTGAAAATCACAGCCTATGACTATTCGATCTACGGCAGCCTCGATGGCAAGGTGGTGACCATCTCGCCGGACACGATTCAGGATGAAGTCAAACCGGAAATCTTCTACTACCGCGTGTACATCCGCACGGACTCGGACGTATTGCGCAACAAGGCGGGCAAAACCTTTGCCATCGTCCCCGGGATGATCGCCACCGTGGACATCCGCACGGGTGAAAAAACCGTGCTGGATTACCTCATCAAACCCCTCAACCGCGCCCGCGAAGCCCTGCGAGAACGTTGATCAGTTGACAGCGAGGTGGGTCGGCGCTGGCGTGACTGGCTTGAGTTGCGCCATGTAACGGGTCCACTCGCGGTTGATCTCGTTGTACGGCATGAAGATGCTGACCCGTGGCTGGTTGGCCAGGTCCGGGCGCTTGATCTTGGCCAGGTCGCTGGAGGTCAGCAACGCCACGGTGATCCCCACTACCTTGCCGTCTGCCGCAAACACCGGGCCGCCCGACATACCCTTGGCCACCGGGCCATCATGGGTGCCGTACATCACGTTGCCTTCTTTGGCGTCCAGACGAACCATGGCCGGCAGCGCATGGCCGGTGCCTTTGACTGACATGTAGGCGGAGTTGTAGCCCACGGAGGTCAGTTCTTCACCCGGCTGATACGAACGCCACATCGGGACGGAGTCGGCCTTGTGCTTGAAGAACTGAACGTCGCCCTGCCCCTGGAACACCGCGCCCGAGATGTAGGGAATGTGCTTGACGGTGACAGCATAATCTTCGTTCCACTGGATCGCGGTGCCCATCAACAGATAGGGCAGCGGCGCACCGGAGTGGACGACGAAGGCTTGGTCAAAGACAGGATCCTGGGTGAAAGCGGTGGGCATTCCGTTGCACCCGCTGATCAGCACAGAGGCTGCAACAAGTGACTTGAAGGGGCGCATGTTTTTCCGTGGGTATGGGTTGATGGCGGAGTGAATATGTCATTGCGCCATCACTTAATCAATAGGTTTACTCTACCGTCCGTCTAGTGGTGATAAATTCATTTAATTGGATCCAGTCTTTTCGGATTTATTAATCGATAGATTTGGTCGATCATTCACTCTTTTGTACTAAGTTCTAAAAAAACAGCGGCCGTTCTGAATTATTTACGGCTTGGTTCTATCTCATCGGGAACGGCCTGCCACTGTTGCGACAGCACCTCTTTCCGTCGGAATCTGCGTGCTGTCGCTGGACAGAGAACTGTTCGCCACAACGCCGCAACGTCACACTTCCAGCTGCCGAGACTTCTATGAGATCACGCAAGAAAACCGTCAACCCGATCGGGTTGCAAGACATCACCATCGTCGACGATGCCAAGATGAAGAAGGCCATCACGGCTGCCGCCCTGGGCAACGCCATGGAATGGTTCGACTTCGGCGTCTACGGCTTTGTGGCCTACGCACTGGGCAAGATCTTCTTCCCCGGCGCCGACCCCAGCGTGCAGATGATCGCGGCCCTCGCGACCTTTTCGGTGCCCTTCCTGATTCGCCCCATCGGCGGTGTGTTCTTCGGCGCCATCGGCGACAAGTACGGACGACAGAAAGTCCTCGCCGCCACCATCGTCATCATGTCCCTCAGCACCTTCGCCATCGGGCTGATTCCCTCCTATGAATCGATTGGCATTTGGGCGCCGATCCTGCTGCTGCTGGCGAAGATGGCCCAGGGCTTTTCGGTCGGTGGCGAATACACCGGCGCCTCGATTTTCGTGGCTGAATACGCGCCGGACCGCAAACGCGGGTTCCTCGGCAGCTGGCTGGATTTCGGCTCGATCGCCGGTTTCGTACTCGGTGCCGGGGTCGTGGTGCTCATCTCCTCGGTGATCGGTGAGGAGAAATTCCTCGAATGGGGCTGGCGCCTGCCGTTCTTCCTCGCCCTGCCCCTGGGCATGATCGGGCTTTACCTGCGTAACGCGCTGGAGGAAACCCCTGCGTTCCAGCAGCACGTCGAAAAGCTGGAGCAAGGCGACCGCGAAGGCCTGGCCCATGGTCCGAAGGTCTCGTTCAAGGAAGTCGCCACCCAGCACTGGCGCAGCCTGCTGACCTGCATCGGCGTGGTCGCGGCGACCAACGTCACCTACTACATGCTGCTGACGTACATGCCCAGCTACCTCTCGCACAACCTGCATTACAGCGAGAACCGCGGCGTACTGATCATCGTGGCGATCATGGTCGGGATGCTGTTCGTGCAGCCGCTGATTGGTTTCCTCAGCGACAAGATCGGCCGTCGCCCTTTCATCATCGCTGGCAGCATTGCCTTGCTGGTGCTGTCGATTCCGGCGTTCAAGCTGATCAACAGCGGCCAGTTGGGCCTGATCTTCGCCGGTCTGCTGATGATCGCGGTGATCCTCAACTTCTTCATTGGGGTGATGGCCTCGACGCTGCCGGCGATGTTCCCCACCCACATCCGTTACAGCGCGCTGGCCAGTGCGTTCAACGTGTCGGTGTTGATCGCTGGCCTGACCCCAACCGTGGTCGCCTGGCTGGTTGAAACCACCCAGGACTTGTACATGCCGGCGTACTACCTGATGGTGGTCGCGGTGGTGGGCCTGATCACCGGTCTGACCATGAAAGAGACCGCGAACAAGCCGTTGCGCGGCGCAGCGCCGGCGGCATCGGACCTCAACGAAGCCCGGGAGCTGCTGCAGGAGCATCACGACAATATCGAACAGAAAATCGAAGACATCGACACGCAGATTGCCGAGCTGCAAACCAAGCGCGAAAGCCTGGTTCAGCAGCACCCGCGTATTGATTGATTTTGGTGGGACCGGCTTCAGCCGGGAAGAGGCCGGTTTGTACACCATCAGTGTTGTGGTGTACCACCCACGCCTTCCCGGCTAAAGCCAGTCCTGCACTGCCGTTCGCGGCCATTTGGCAAATTCGTCGGAACCGCTGCGCCCCTCTCCCGGTCAGGTCTTGCATGAGCATTCAACCGCATCTGTGCAGACACAGACACACGGACAGAGAACTGAAAGGCAGCCTTCCCCATGACCGACATCATTGATCACTTGCCCCTCGTGCTACGACCGCAAAGCGAAATGATCCTGGCCGATATACGCGCCTCCGGCTCGACCATCGATGTGGTCAAGAACGGCGCTCAGGCCAACGGCTTCGTGCTCGGGCTGCGGTGCTGTGGCGGCATTGACGCGCAGCAGGCCGAGCAGCTTTCCGAGTTCTACGACGGGGTCGTGGAATCGCGGTTAAAGCGGCTGACACTCGGGTTGTCCTGAGCCGACTTTTAATAGCCTTCCTTATCGGGCGAGCGCGTCCCTTTATTTTTTATCACTGTCAGCGGATGACACGTTTACTAACGGAGCCCAGACCATGCGATCCAATACTTCATTTTTGTTCGACCTCGACGGCACGTTGACTGACAGCGTTTACCAGAACGTGTCGGCGTGGAAGGAGGCCCTCGATTCGGAAGACATTCCCCTGGCGATGTGGCGCATCCACCGCAAGATCGGGATGAGCGGCGGCTTGATGCTGAAGATGCTGTCCCGGGAGACCGGGATGGAGATCAGTGAGGCGCAGGCCGAGCGGTTGAGCAAGAAGCACGCCGAGGCGTATGAGAGCACTCAGGATCAGATCATCGCCCTGCCCGGGGCTGTGGATTTGCTGAAGACGCTGGACGATGAGGGTTTTTCCTGGTGCATCGCGACCAGTGGGGAGATGTCGACGGCGAAGATCAATTTGAGGGCGTTGGGTCTGGACCCGAAGAAGATCAATCTGATTACGCGCGATGATGTGAAGAACGGCAAGCCGGACCCGGATTTGTTTGTGACGGCGGCGAAGAAGATTGACGCGAGGATCGAGGATTGTCTGGTGGTCGGTGATGCGATCTGGGACATGCTGGCGGCGCGGCGGTGTAAGGCGACGGGGATCGGGCTGTTGTCCGGAGGGTATGACGTGAGCGAGTTGGAGCGCGCCGGGGCATTGCGGGTGTATGAGGATCCGCTGGCGTTGCTTAATCATCTGGATGAGGTCGCTACGCGGGAGTAGAAGCTTAAGAGCGTCTGCCTGGGGGCAGACTGTTTCGCCTTCGGCGACTTACTTTTGAAAAGCACCAAAAGTAAGCAAAAGTGCCTGCTCCTGGTTGGGCCCTTCCTTCGTCAGGGTTCCTTCACTCCGGTCCCGCTCCGTGGGCCCGCGCCGAACGGACATCCATGTCCTGACGGCGCTCTCGCCGCATCCATGCGGCTCGGCCCACTGCGCGAGACCTGCGTTCAGCCTGCACCCAAGTCGCGATTGGTGTCGCCTAGACTTCCTGTGTACGAAGATCAAAGGCAGATCACAAGCGGATCACAGTCGGATCAACTGCTTCCCGGCTGAAGCCGGTGCCACTGACTGAATGCTTTCCTCTGTAATTGGATGGACTCGCCCAGGCCGAGGCGTCAATGCGCCACGGTGGCAGTCTAAACAGCCAACGACAGCGAGGGCGAGTCCATGAAAAAGCATACGACGGTTAATCAGTCTCTGTCTTCATCCGATCTCCCGGCATGCACCACCGTGGCGATTGATCTTGCCAAGCGGGTCTTTCAGATCGCTGGTGAAGATGCCTTGGGCCAGGTGCTCTATGAGGAGCGGATCAAGTCACGAGAAGCCTTCTACGCATTTTTGTGCAAGCTCGAACCGCACGTTATCGTTCTCATGGAAACCGGTCCGGGCGCTCAAGCCTGGGCGCGGCAGCTGCAAGATCAGGGCAATCTGGCACGCATACTTCCAGCCGGGCGCGTCGCTGATCATCGCAGCGGCGCCAAGAATGATCGCAACGATGCGCTCGCAATATTGCGCGCGGGCCGCGACAGCAGAATTTCGGCAGTGCCCATCAAAAGTGCCGCGGAGTTGGCCATGCAGGCATTGCACCGTATTCGCCAAGGTTACGTGCGTCGGCGCACAGCAGTGGGTAACCAGATGCGCGGTTTGCTGCTCGAGCACGGCGTCGCCATGGCGCAAGGCGAGGTGGCGATCAGCCAGAAAGTACCTCGGGTACTGGAAGACGCTACCCAGCCGTTGCCGGAGATGTTGCGCGAACTGATCGACGAGTTGCTGGGCGAATGGCGCCATTTGGGCGAGCGAGTCAGTGTATTGACCGGGCGTCTGGAGGTTGCTGCGAAACGGGACAAGACCGCCGTGCGGCTGATGACCATACGCGGTGTCGGGCCGATCATTGCCACCGCGATAGTAGCCAAGCAAACCCGGCCTGAGCGATTCGCTGACGCGCGCATGTTTGCGGCCTACTTCGGCCTGGTGCCCGATCAAAACAGCTCAGGAGAGCGGGTTCGCCTGGGTCGAATGACCAAGCGTGGTGATGGGTACATCCGCAGCCTGGCGATACAGGGTGCTCATGCAGTGTTGAGGCAGCTGCGGCACGACTCCGAGCAGCCGGATGACCGTCGGCTGTTGCAGTGGCTGAGCCGTCTGGGAAGCAAAAAAGCCGCCGTACGGCTGGCGAACCGCAACCTGCGCATCATCTGGTCGCTTTTACAGAATGATCAGACTTATCGTCGTGAGCCGTCCAATAGGCAGGCGGCGGCGATGAGTCACTGATCCAAAGCGTTCTGCCACCGGGGCGCAAAAGCGCTCCTGCCCCTGCTAGAAAACATTGACCCCAGGTAAGACCGTCGCGGATAGATGCCTTGGCTCCTACTGGCCCTTGAGGCCTGACTGTAATAGGCATACCGCGAGCTCAACCAATGTTGGCCAGAAGCCCAGAGCGGCTTCCTCGAACAGGCCTTATACATAGATGCAACCGGGTGGCGGTGTTGAAAAGCGGGTAGACAGTGGAGGCGAGTCCATACATAGGAGCCGGCTTGCTGGCGAACGCGGTGGGTCAGCACTAATGAAATCGACTGACCCTACGCATTCGCCAGCAAGCCGGCTCCTACGGCCTGCCGGCCAGAATCAAACACAGATCAACCGCTGACCAGATGCAGATAATTGATCGTTGCACCGGCCCCAGACTGCATGCGTAGTGGGACCGGCTTTAGCCGGGAAGAGGCCAGTGCATCCACCGCGAATGATCGTTCCCACGTTCCGCGTGGGAACGCATCCCTGTGACGCTCCGCGTCCGCGTCTGTGCTCGATCCGGGATGAGGCGAGGGGTTTTATTCGCCAGCCTTATAAAACGGGTAATCGACATAGCCCACTTCAGTCCCGCCATACAGCGTGGCCGGGTTGACGGGGTTGAGGGGCCAGCCGTTGGCGATGCGTGCCGGCAGGTCGGGGTTGGCGATGAAGGGGCGACCGAAGGCGATGAGGTCGGCCAGGCCGGCGTCGATCAGGCGGTTGCCGCGTTCAGCGGTGTAGCGACCGGCGTACATGATGCGTCCGCTGAAGGCTTCACGGATGGCTTTGCGGAAGGTTTCCGGCAGTTCGGGGGCGTTGTCCCAGTCGGCTTCGGCGATGGAGACGTAGGCGACGCCTGCGTTTTCCAGGACCTTGATGGCTTCGACGTAGGTGTGCTGCGGGTCGCTTTCCACCAAGCCGATGTAGACGCGTTCTTCATCGGTGCTGGCGAACAGCGGCGAGAAGCGCACGCCCAGACGGTCCGCGCCCACGGCTTCGGCGACGGCGGTGACGATCTCGCGCAAGAAGCGCAGACGGTTTTCCAGCGAACCGCCGTATTCGTCATCGCGGTGGTTGGCGTGCTCGGAGATGAACTGGTTGACCAGATAACCGTTCGCCGCGTGAATTTCCACGCCGTCAAAGCCTGCTTCAATCGCATTTTTCGCGGCCTGGGCGTACAGCTTCACCAACGCGCGGATTTCTTCGACGGTCAGGGCGCGAGGCGTCGGCGGCACCACGAGCTGTCCTGCGCCCGGCGCGGTTTCGATGAACGCTTTGGCGTTGGCCGCCGGGATCGCCGAGGGGGCGACCGGTGCTTCGCCGTTGGGCTGCAGCGCGTGGTGGGACACGCGACCCACATGCCAAAGCTGAGCGAAGATCACGCCCTCTTCCGCGTGCACCGCGTCGGTCACTTTGCGCCAGCCTTCGACCTGCTCGGCGCTGTACATGCCCGGTGTCCACGCATAACCCTGGCCACGAGGCTCGATCTGAGTGCCTTCGGTGATCATGAAACCGGCGGACGTACGCTGCTGGTAATAGGTCGCCATCAGGTCCGAAGCGATATCACCCGGCTGCAGGCTTCTCTGGCGGGTCAACGGCGGGAAGGCAATGCGGTTTTTCAGCACGTGCCGGCCCAGCGTTACGTGGGTGAGCAAGGGTTGCGTGGACATGGGTGATACTCCGTTCAAAGCATTGAAAGTGGTGACCGGATCGGCCGGCGTAGACCAGTCGTCTAGTGGATGGCCGGGAGTCTAAAGCGCACCCGCAGACCCGGCAATGTCAGATCCGCAATGATTCCGGACATCGGGCGCAGGCAGAGCCACTTGCAAAATCTTGCGCTTTTGACCCCTCCTGCACTCGCGAGCCGTTGCACTCGGCAGTCGCGCGCTTATCATTCCGCACATCGAACGTTGGGCCAACCTGACACCGCAACAACGCAACAACGCAGCCCATCGGTCAAAGACCTACTATTGAACAGGCACCCCATGAACATCATCCGCAGCAAAGACTTCACCGGTGACCGCCCGTGGGCCGCGCTGGACATTGCCAACATGAACGGCATCACCACGCGACTGCACTGGACGGATCAGCCGTACAAATGGCACGTCAATGATGGTCAGGAGGTGTTTGTGGTGCTGGACGGGCAAGTGGAGATGCGCTTCAAGCAGGACGGCGTCGAGGAGAAAACCGTGCTGCAACCCGGCGATATTTTCTACGCCTCCATGGGCACGGCCCACGTTGCCCACCCGCTGGGTGAAGCGCGGATTCTGGTGATCGAAAGCGAGGGCAGCATCTAAGACGAGCCGCCTGACACCGCATATCCCTCGTAGGACCGGAGATCTGCAGTGGGACCGGCTTTAGCCGGGAATAGGACGGTGTCACGCCGCAGAGCAATTGACGTGCCCCGTATCTGAATATAGGAGCGCGCTTGCCCGCGAAACCGTAGTCACGGACGACCAGTATGCGTCGGATGTACCTGCCTCTTCGCGGGCAAGCGCGCTCCTACACCGATCAGCGGCGCACAATCAGCTCGCGAAGCAGACACTGGCCTCTTCCCGGCTAAAGCCAGTCCTGCAATGTGATCGCGGTCATTCAGTGGGACCGGCTTCAGCCGGGAAGAGGCCGGTGTGTAGACCATCAGTTTCCGGTGTGACAACTGACGCCTTCCCGGCTAAAGCCAGTCCTACCGGGCGCCACCGAAACGCGGTCCTGGCGTTCCGTTCACCCAGTGTGGGGACTCTGACAGACATCAGGGTGCTCGTTCCTGCCAAAGCGCCCTCGCCCCCGTTTCAAGCCGGACACGCTGCGTATACTCAAGGGCGACGAAGCACAGGACTTCGAACCGCCGGGGGCTACGATGCTGGACGAACATCAATCTCCTCTCTACACCCGCTTCCCGCAGCCAGCGGAACAACACTGGCCGGACGCGGTTCGGTACCCTTCTCTACATCCCCTCGCGGACCCGACAGCGCGTCTTGCCAATCCCTGCCACCAGAACGCCGCCGCGCTAAGCGATTACGCCCAAAGCCTTCACGCCCGCAAGATGGCCGAGTTCAGCGCCTCCATCGCCCATGAAATCTGCCAGCCCCTTCTGGGCATCGCCGCCAATGCCGCCGCATGCCTGCGCTGGCTGCAGCGCGACGTGCCGGATGTCGAAGAAGCCATCGCCGGTCTGAAGGACCTGCGCGCTGGCTGCGAACGTGCCGCCAACATCGTCAAGGCCCTGGGCGCGCTGGCCCGCCAGGCACCTTTACAGCTGCAGAGCCTGAAGATTGACGACGTCATTCGCGAAGCCATTCTCCTCACCCAGCCTGCGCTTACTGCACAGCGGGTGCGGCTTGAAACCGGTTTGTTCGTCGATCAGTCCATCGTTGCCGATGCGGTGCAGCTGCAGCAGTTGCTGGTCAATCTGATCACCAATGCCGTGGAAGCCATGGCCGGTTGTGGCGGCGACGCTGCTGTCCTGCGCATCCATTCATTCACCCTCAATGACGGCGTCGAAGTGTGCATCGAGGACAACGGCCCGGGCATCCCGGCAGATCGTCGCGAACAGATCTTCGGCGCGTTCTACACCACCAAGGGCAGCGGCCTCGGCGTCGGCCTGGCGATCTGTCGCGCGGTGGTCAACGCGCACCACGGGCGCATCTGGGCACAAGCCTCGGCCAGCGGTGGCGCACGCATTCGCGTTCAGCTGCCAACGTGCTGTTACTGACCGGCTGGCGTTAGGCTGACCATCAACCCGACAACCCCGCTAACGACTTGCCAACCCCAGTCCGCTCAAAGGCGATGAACAGGCGGCACATCACCAAACGCCCATTCGCGGGCAAGCGCGCGCCTGCATTGGTTTTTTACGGCGATTGGTTACCCATGTGGTACGCAGGATCCGTTGGAGCCGGCTTGCTGGCGAGCGCGATTTGTCTGTGACCCGTTCGGCGGCTGACATGCCGCCTTCGCCAGCAAGCCGGCTCCTGCAGCGATCGCGGTGGTCAATAACTCTACGGCAACTGTTCCGACGCCATCGCCGACAAGCGCGCTCCTGATTCACATCCGTCCGCGCAATCCCCTAGAATGCCGCCTGGTTTCAGGCTCGTGCCCCCTGCCCTGGCAATGGCGGCAATGAATAGGCGATCGAGGCATGCGCGACATTCCCAAGCAAAAGACAGTGGCGATGGTGCTGTTCAACGACGTGCTCATGCTCGACGTGACCGGTCCCATGGACGTCTTTTCGATTTCCAATCGACTGCTGACGACGGAGAAACAGTACCGACTGATCACCGTCGCCGAACGCCCGCTGCTCATCCGCAGCTCCTGCGGGCTCAAGGTTCAGGCGGACCTGGCGCTGGACGACCTGCCGGCCGACATCGACCTGCTGCTGGTCCCCGGCGGGCCCGGCGCATACGGCGTCAGCCACCCTCAGCTCACCGCCTGGCTGCCGGCTGCGGCCCAGGGCGCCCGGCGTTTCGGCGCGGTTTGCACCGGCGCGTTTCTGCTGGGTGACGCCGGCCTGCTCGACGGTTACCGCTGCACCACCCACTGGAATTACGTCGAGCGCCTGGCCCGGCGGTTCCCCGCGTCCCGCGTCGAAACCGAACAGATCTACGTCGTGGACCGCAACCTGATCACCTCCGGGGGTATTACGGCGGGGATCGACATGGCCCTGGCGATCGTCGCCGAAGACCACGGCAAAGACATCGCTCTGGAAGTGGCCAAAGTGCTGCTGGTGGTGATGAAGCGTCAGGGCGGACAAACGCCCTACGGCCCGCTGCTGGCGGCTGTGCCCCGGGATGACAGCGCGATTGCCCGGGTGCAGGCGTACGTCGTCGACCATATTGATGAGGCGTACACCGTGCAGCGCATGGCCGACCTGGCGGCGATGAGCCCGCGCAATTTCGCCCGGGCGTTCCAGCGCGAAGTCAGCCTGACGCCCATGCAATTCCTGCTCAACGCGCGCATCGACCATTCACGCAAACTGCTCGAAGGCAGCGACCTGCCGCTCAAGGTCGTGGCCAGTCGCTGCGGCTTCGGCAGCGCGCGGCACATGCGCAAGGCGTTCAGCGAGCGCATCGGCATGACGCCCGGCCAATACCGTCAGCAGTTCGGCGGCGACTGAACGAGTGCGCGCATCAATCATCTGATCTTCAAGGGCGGCCGTTGCGCCGCGCACTCGCAAACAGGCTCGCAGACACGCACACTGCGCTGCGTACCTGACACACCCCGTTAATAGCTGGAAGGACTTGCCCATGACCACCCACACCGAAACCGCGCTGCTTGCCGGAGGCTGCTTCTGGGGCATGCAGGACTTGCTGCGCCGCTACCCCGGCGTCGTGTCGACCCGCGTCGGCTACTCCGGTGGCGACGTTGACAACGCCACCTATCGCAACCACGGCACCCACGCTGAAGCCATTGAAATCGTCTTCGATCCCGAGATCATCAGCTACCGTCAGATTCTCGAATTCTTCTTCCAGATTCACGACCCGTCGACCCCGAACCGTCAGGGCAATGACAAGGGCGTGAGCTATCGCTCGGCGATTTTCTACTTGAGCGAACAACAGAAAGCCGTAGCGCTGGACACCGTCGCCGATGTCGACGCTTCGGGCCTGTGGCCGGGCAAAGTTGTCACCGAAATCGCCCCGGCCGGGCCATTCTGGGAAGCCGAGCCCGAGCATCAGGATTACCTGGAGCGTATTCCGAATGGCTACACCTGCCATTTCGTTCGCGCGGGCTGGAAACTGCCGCACCGCCAAACCTGAACAACAGCCTGACCGACCAGGAAGATTCCCCAAGACCGCCTTGCCAGAGCGGTCCAAGGGGAATACGGTTACCGGCGCATGGCCCGAATTGATCGGGCCTAAATGCATAACCTAATAACTAAAAGATATTTATCTAATCTTTTTTAGACTCTTATGATTCGCGGCTTCCGCTCTCCTGCCCTCATTGACGTCACGAGTCCGCCATGCCCAATCGTCGTAACATTTTTGGCAACATTCCCCGTTCGATGTCTGTCGCATTCGGCTCCGCCCTGGTGCTGAACGCCGTGCTTTCGTTCTCCGCCGTCGCCGGCCTGCTGGAAAAGGGCCGCAGTCAGGGCCTGACCGCCGGCATCGCCAACGAGCAACCCTATGCCTACGTGGGCACCGACGGGAAAGTCGTCGGCGCCAACGTCGAAATTCTCCGGGCCATTCTCGAACCGCTGGGTATCAGCAAGGTTGAGCTGCCGATCACCGAGTTCGGCTCGCTGGTGCCGGGTCTTGCGGCAGGCCGTTTCGATCTGATCGGTGCCGGCCTGTTCATCAACCCGGCGCGCTGCAAAGTGATCGGCTATTCCAACCCGGTCACCCGCTCCGGTGGCGCGTTTCTGGTCAAGGCCGGCAACCCGCTGAAGCTGCACAGCCTCAAGGACGTCGCGGCCAACGGCAAGGCGCGCCTGGCAACGCAGCCCGGCAGCAATCAGGTGCAGGAAGCCAAGGACAGCGGCATCAGCAATGGCAACGTCGTGCTCTTCGACAAAGACACCGAAGCACTCGCCGCGCTGCAGGCCGATCGCGTCGACGTGGTGTACTTCCCCGATGCGGAGATCATCGGCCTGCTGAAAAAAGCCGACGGCACGCCGGTTGAACGGGCCCTGCCGTTCGAGCAGATCCCGGACGCCGACGGCAAACCGACCTGGAATTACCACGCCTACGGCCTGCCGAAAAACGATCCGGCGTTCACCCAGGCGTTCAACGAGCAACTGGCGAAACTGCGCGCGTCCGGCGACCTGCTGAAGATCCTGCAGAAGTACGGCTACACCGAAAACGAACTGCCACCCGCAGACGTCACCGCCGAGCAACGCTGCAACCGCTGATGCCGATGTCGACGCCGACGCCGACGCCGACGCCGACGATGATGATGATGATGATGATGCCGGCGCCATTGTAGGACCGGCTTTAGCCGGGAAGGCGTCGATAGGCACACTGCAAAATCGAAGGCGTCAGCACGGGCCTGTTCCCGGCTGAAGCCGGTCCTACTGTGGGATCGCATGCAGTCAGTGGGACCGGCTTTAGCCGGGAAGGCGTCGATAGGCACACCGCAAAGTTGATTTTTCGCCCCGCGACATGACGGCCCCAGCCCATATGAGTACGGCCCATGCTTTTTGATGCTTCTACCCTGGACACCGCGCGCTTCATCGCCCGCCAACTGGCCAACGGCGCACTGGTCACCCTGGAAATCACTTTCTTCGCCCAAGTCGTCGTGGTGGTGATGTCGTTTGTCATCGCGCTGATGCGCCTGTCGCCGTGGCGCGCGCTGCGCTGGATCGCGACGGTCTACGTCGAAATCCTGCGTGGCATCTCCGCCCTGGTGCTGCTGTTCTACCTGTTCTTCATCCTGCCGCTGTTCGGCGTCACCCTGGCGCCGATGACCACCGGCGTTCTCGGCCTGGGCCTGACCTTTTCCGCTTACGGTTCCGAAATTGTGCGCTCGGCCCTGAGCAATGTCGCACGTGGCCAACGGGACGCGATCAAAGCCCTGGACTTCGACGCGATCACGGCGTTTCGCCGAATCATCCTGCCCCAGGCCTTGCCCTTCATGCTGCCGCCGATGGGCAATCAACTGGTCGAACTGCTGAAGACCACCTCGCTGGTGTCGCTCATCACCCTCAGCGACCTGACCTTCTCCGGCGGTCAACTGATCACCACCCTGGGCCAGCAGACGCTGATCTGGAGCATTGTGCTGGTGTGTTATTTCGTCATGGCCTGGCCCCTCAGCTGGCTGGTCAAGCGCTATGAGCGACGGGTCACCCACTGGCGTCGCGGGGTCGCACCATGAACTTCGATTACGCCTTCGCCTGGTCCATCGTCCCCGATCTGTTTCAGGGCCTGCTGGTGACGCTGCAAGTCGTGATCCTCGGCTTTGTGCTGGCGGTGCTGCTCGGTCTGCTGCTGGCCATCGCTCAACGCTCGAAAAACACGCTGGTGCAACGATTGAGCGCCGGCTACCTGAGTTTCTTTCGGCACACGCCGCTAATGGTGCAGCTCTACGTGCTGTTCTTCGCCCTGCCCCTGGCCGGCCTGACCCTGCCGGCGATTTCCACCGGAGTCATCGGGCTCGGCCTGTATTACGCGGCCTACATTGCCGAAGCCTTTCGCGGCGCCATCGAAGGCGTGCCAGCCGGTCAATGGGAGGCGGCCAGGGCCCTGGATTTCGACCGTGCAACGACGTGGCGAAGGATCGTCCTGCCCCAGGCCCTCAAGCCCATGCTGCCGGTGCTTGGCAATTACCTGATCGGCATGTTCAAGGAAACCCCGCTGCTGGCGGTAATCACCATTCCCGAGTTGTTCCAGGCAGCCAAACAGATCGCCGGCATGACCTACCGCTACAACGAGCCCTACACGGTGATGGCGCTGATGTTTCTGGCGATCAGCGTGCCGACCTCCCTGTTGTTCAAATATTTCGAGAGGCGCAGCCATGTCTGATCTTGCACACGCTCTGCCCGGCGCTTCGCCGCAGATCCTCCTCAAGCAAGTGGTGAAAAACTTCGGCGCGACCCGGGTCATCGATCACCTGGACCTGAGCATTCCCGCCGGCCAGAAAGTCGCCTTGATCGGCCCCAGCGGTTCGGGCAAATCCACCGTGCTGCGCCTGATCAAGGGCCTTGAGGCCTATCAGCACGGCAGCATCGAGGTGGCCGGCGCGTCGGTGCCGGCCAAGTCGGGCGGGTGGCACTGGCCGGGCGCGAAAAAGCCGCCGGTGGTGCACCGCGTCGGCATGGTGTTTCAGCAGTTCAACCTGTTCCCCCACCTGACCGTGCAGCAGAACGTCACTGAGGCGCCGCTGCAAGTGCTCAAGCTGAGCCGCGAAGAGGCCCTGGAGCGCGCCCATCAATACCTCGGGCTGGTCGGTTTGAGCCACAAGGCCGACGCCTATCCCGCGCAGCTATCCGGCGGGCAACAACAGCGCGTGGCGATCGCTCGGGCGCTGGCCATGCGACCCCAGGTGATGCTGTTCGACGAGGTCACCTCCGCCCTCGATCCGGAGCTGGTCGGTGAAGTGCTGGCGGTGATTCGCGCCATCGCCCACGAGCAGCAGATGACCATGCTGCTGGTGACCCACGAAATGAAGTTCGCCCAGGACATTGCCGACCGCGTGCTGTTCATGGAGGCCGGGCGCATCGTCGCCGATGGCTCGCCGACTGAAGTGCTGGTGGATCCGCAGAACGAGCGCACCCGACGTTTTCTCAATCTGGTGGAGCAACGTTGATCGGCTTCAGATCAGGTTCGCGCGACGTCGAAAAAAACCCGAACTCGCCGACCGCCCACACATCCAACCTTCATACACCACAGCGAGGATGAACCCATGAGCAACGACACCCCGGTCGACCCACGCAACGTCACGCAGCCCGACGCGCCAACCCTCGACAGCGCAGGCAAACCTGTGAATGTCGTAGCGCGGGACCTCAACGACCCGGACGACGACACCCGCGCGGTGGACGAGGTCATCACGCCAACCTCCATTCGGGAAAAGGAACAGGACGCGGAAGAACTGAACAAGAAATCAGCGGAAATCGAACGCAAGGTCGCTGACGGCCGTTGATTCGCCCGAGGGCGGTCTCACCGCCGCCCTACTTCCTTGATTTATATCCACTCCCCGCATCATCTGCCGCGCTGCACAATCGATGGCGTCTGTACCGGACTCTTCCCGGCTGAAGCCGGTCCCACAAAAAGCATCCCCTGCATCCAGTGAGGCTTTCTGCGCCCCGGCTGCGGCAGCGGCTATAACCTCGACTCCGCACCATCACCTTCAAAAAACCGAGTTAACTGCCAGCGTCTGTGTAGCAGCAGATCAACAAGGCGCAGCTGACCCTGGACGCCGTCAAACCGGTGCTCGACAGATGGGCCAAGGACATCCGCCTGAGTGTCGAGGCGCTCAAGGCGAAGCAGTGACCGCTTCCGGCTGAGCGCCCTCGCAAGCGCCCAGCAGTTCGCGCACCGCCTCAAGCACGGCGCTGATCTCGAACGGCTTGTCGAACACCTTGCTGAACAGATCGGGCCGGGCGACGCCCAGATGAGACTGCGCACCGCTCATGAGCACAATAGGGATCTGCCCCAGGCTCTGATTGACGCGCACCGCTTCCGCCAGCTCGATGCCGTTCATCCCGGGCATCATGTAATCGGTAATGATGAGCTGCGGACGCTCACGCTCGAGTATGCCCAGCGCCTTCAGCCCGCTGCCGGCGGTGACGGTCAGGTAGCCTTCGTCTTCCAGCGCGAAGCTCAGTATGTCGGCGATGAGGTATTCATCATCGACAATCAGAATGGTGGTCATGCAGCCCTCCGCGCTGTCGAGCGAACATCGTCTCGAAGACAACCGTTACGCCGTCGCATTGCCTGAATCGTCAAGGGCATGGAACACAGCCTTTTTCACAGTCAGACCCTGATCGCCGATCAAGACGTCCAGCAGGGCCGGGTCATAGGGGTTATCTCGGATTTTGAGGATCGACAGCTGCCGGGCCAGCCCTGCGGATGACTGGGCAAAGCGGATCAGCATGAGGTTGTCGACGATGCCCGACAGGTCCGGGGCCGGGGCGTCGACCTTACCGCCGAGCAGGCCGCGGATTTCCCAGCTCGCCACCACCGTGACACCACGGGCACGCAGCTCACTCATCAGGGCGTTGAACAGGTCAAGAATCCGCGCCTGATCGGCAGAGGCCCGGGCCATACCGCCGAGACTGTCCAGAAACACCCGCTTGATGCCCTTGTCTTTGACGATCCGCAGCAGGTCGAGGGCGAGCTTGTCGATCAGCTCGGTGGTCACTGACCTCCAGACGATGTGCAGCGCACCGGAACGTTCCAGCGCCTCGAAATCCAGCCCGAGCGCCGCCGCCTTTACCCGAAGGCGCTGCGGGGATTCGTAGAAGCCGAACAACAGCCCAGGTTCCTCGGCCGTCGAGCGAGCGAGGAAGTTGAGGCCGAACGTGGTCTTGCCGGTGCCCGACGGGCCAAGGAGCAAGGTCACGGACGACTCCACCAGACCGCCGCCAATCAAGGGATCGAGCGCGTCAATGCCGCTGGGGACGACGCTGAATTCTGCACTGTCGCGCAGCGCCGAGTGGGTGATGGTGCTTTCGAGGCGCGGGTACACGACCAGACCGTTCCCGGTGATTTCGCATTCGTGGGCGCCGGGGATGGCGCCGCTGCCACGGGTCTTGCGCGCCTTGATGCGGCGCACGGAACGGTTACAGACCAGTTCTTCACCCATTTCCAGCACGCCGTCGACCATGGTGTGTTCGGGGCTGCCGTCGTCCAGCCGGGAGCTGGTCAGGAAGAACACCGTACAACCGGCGAAGGCCGCGTGGCCCTGCAGTTCGGAGATGAAACGCTTGGTATTGAGGGTGGATTCGGCTTTGGAGCGGGCATTGAGCAGCCCGTCGAGGATCAACACTGTGGACTTCTGGCGGACGATCTCCCGGCGCAGCAGTTTGACGACTTCATCGAGGCCGTCGTTTTCCATGGTGTCGAACGCGCTGACGAACTGGATCTGGTCGCCGACCCGGTCCTTGTCGAAGAAGCTCATGGTGGAGAGGAACTGAAACAGCCGTTCGTGGGGCTCGGCGAGCAGGGTCGCGAACAGCACGCGGCCGCCATTGCGGATGTGGTTGAAACCGATCTGGTTGGCCAGAATGGTTTTGCCCGAGCCCGGTCGACCCTGAATGATGTACGAGGATCCGGCAACGAAGCCGCCCATTAACAGCTCATCAAGCCCTTCAATTCCGCTCTGAAGGCGTTTTAGCTGATTCAAATTTGCTTCCTCCGCCACGGTATTGGCGTCGTGAATGTTACGAGTTGAGTGCGCGACTGATCGCACATTCTTCCGTTTTTAAGGGAGCTTTCCAAGGGCAATCATCAATTCTGGTGACAGATGTGCACGCATTCGCCGACAGACGTGTCGGGAAATCCATTCGAACGGGTGATTATCATTCGGCCGAATTGGCTCCAGCTTCCGGGGTGCACCCGTCGGTCTCGCGCTCGTGCGGTGCACAGGACCAGTGGAGTGCGGGGGGTGTATGTCACTGAGAGAAAATCAGTGGCCTCCTACCCGGCCGCTTCCCGGGGGAACCGGACCCCAGTAGGACCGGCTTCAGCCGGGAAGACGTCAATCGTCTCACTGCAAAATTCAGGGTGGTCGCACCGGCCTCTTCCCGGCTAAAGCCGGTCCCACTGACAGCACGTATTCCTCCTGTGGGACCGGCTTCAGCCGGGAAAGCGTCAATCGTCTCGCTGCAAAATTAAGGGTGGTCGCACCGGCCTCTTCCCGGCTAAAGCCGGTCCCACTGACAGCACGTATTCCTCCTGTGGGACCGGCTTCAGCCGGGAAGGCGTCAGTCGTCACGCCGCACAACGGAAAGTGCTCAAACCGGTTTTTGACCCGCCGAATCCAGTTTCAACAACACGGTAAAACAGCACCCACCGTCATCACGGCTGGTCAGGGTGACGGTCCAGTGCTGGTTGGCGCAGATTCGCTGGACCAGCGACAACCCCAAACCCAGCCCCTCCCCGCGTTGCTCGTCACCGCGCACAAAGGGCTGGAACATGGCTTGCTGTTTCTCCAGCGGGATACCGATGCCGCTGTCCTCGACGCTGAAACCATCGCTGCGCAGGGTCAGCTGAATGAACCCCTGATCGGTGTAATGCCAGGCGTTGCGCAGCAGATTGCCCATGACCGAACGCAGCAAGGGTGCGTTGTGCGTTTCGCCGTCGGCTTGCAGCTGTTGGTAAATGAATCGCAGGCCTTTGGCCTCAATGGGAGGACGCCAGGCCTCGACCAGTTCGTCGGCAATCTGCGCCATCGATGAGCGCTGACCCTGGGGAACGTTTTTGCCCTCGGTACGGGCCAGCAACAGAAAAGTTTCGACCAGTTGGTTCATGCCCGCCGTGGCCTTGGCGATGCGCTTGACCTGCGTGCGGGAGCGGTCGTCCAGCGCCGGATACTCCATCAGCAATTCACAGGACGTCGCCAGCACCATGAGCGGCGTGCGCAGCTCATGGCTGACGTCGCTGGTGAACAACTTCTCGCGACCCAGCGCGGCCCGCAGCCGGCCGAGGGTTTCGTCGAAGGATCTGGCCAGCGCGCCCACTTCGTCGTTGGCGTAGTCACTGGCCAGCACCGGCGCCAGTTCCAGCAACTGATCGCGATGACGCACCTGGCTGGCCAGGCGCGACACCGGCGTGATCACCCGGGACGCCAGCAACCGACCCAGCAGCACCGCCAACAGCACGCTGAGGACGAAGCCGACCAGCACGACCCCAAACAGAATGCGCTCGCGCTTTTGGAATGTGCGCTGATCGCGCAGCAGCACGTAGTGACGCCCGTTCACTTCCGAGACCATGGCGTAATAGGCTTTGTTGCCGCGAAAGAACTCCTGAAATCCCGGATGCAGGCCCTTGAGGTCGTCGCTCATGGCGAGGTCGTCAACGCCCTCGTCGGCGTAGAACAACTCGTCTTTTTCCGGCCGGTGGCGCCAGTCGCTGATGCTGTCCACGGCCAGCAGACGGTGCATATTGCCGCCCAGGCTCATGACTGACAGGCGCTTTTCGACCACGTGCACGGTGGCAATGATGCCGACGGCGAATACCCCGGCGACCAGCGTGCTCATCAACGCAAATACGATGACAATCCGTTGCTTAAGGCTTTGTTTGATGTCCATGAAGGTCCGTGCATGGCGGTACTCGAATCCGGGGCGTTGCCCCACCGGCGGCGATTATCCGGTGCGGGATGTCATGGTTTTGTCAAACGTCGCGCGCTTCACGGCGAAAGCCGGTCCCAGTGAAAATCAGAGGCCGCATCAGCCACATGCCGATCGCGCACGCGCCCATCAGCAGGCAAGTGACCATGAACACTATCGGCATGCCGAAATGCCCGCCCAGGTATCCCCCGGTCAGTGGCCCGAGCACCTGGCCGATGTACTGGCAGGACGTGGAGTAGCCAAGCATGCGCCCGGCCACGGCGTCGGGCACCGAATGGCGAATGATCGCCGCGATGCACGGCAACAGCCCGCCCAGGGCAATGCCCATGAGAAAACGCAGCAGCACCAGTTGCCAGGCGTGACTGACGAACGCCTGGGGTATCAGCAGAATCGCCGCCGCGCTCAGGCAGCCGATGACCACCTTCCAGTGGCCCACGCGGTCCGCCAGTTTGCCGATGCGCGAGGCGGACAACACGCTGGCCAGCGCAGTGGCCGACATCACCAGCCCGGCCATCAGTGTGACGTTTTCGCTGTGCAACTGGGTCAGGTACACGGTGATGATCGGCTCGATGGACATGATCGAAAACATCACCAGACAGGCGACCACCAGCATGGTCAGCACCGGCTTCTTGTCAGTGATGACGTCCCACGCCCGCACGACGGGCGCTTTCGCGTCGCCAGCCAGGCGTTTGGGCCGAGGCGCTTCCTTCATCAGGAACAGCGTGGCAAGGAAGGTCAGAAAGATCACGCCCCCGGCCAGGAAGAACGTGTTGCGGATGCCGACCAGCGGCGGCAACAAACCGCCAATCAACGGCCCGGCCAGATTGCCGGCCATGATGCCTGACGAGAGCATGCCCAGCGCCCAGCCCGTGCGCGCTTTGGGGGTTTGCGTCGCCACCAGAATGGTCGCGCCGGAGGCATAGCCGCCGAGCAACCCCGCCAGTAAACGCAGCCCGACCAACTGATAAATGTTCTCCGCCAGTCCGATCAGCGACATGGCCACCGCCATGCCCAGGCTGGCACGGATCAGCATTAGCTTGCGGCCGTAGCGATCACCCAGACGCCCCCACAGCGGCGCCGTCAGCGCTGCAGACAGAAAGGTCGCGCCAAACGCCACCCCCGACCACTGCACGATGGCCGCCTGATCGCTGACGCCCAGGTGTTCGACATACAGCGGCAGAAACGGCAGCAGCAGGGTCATGGCAACGATGGTGGTGAACGCGCCGAACACGCAGACGGCCAGGTTGCGCTTCCAGTGTTCTTCGACGATGGACTGCCGAGGTTGGGTTTCAGTGTTGGGTGGGGATAGCGCGGGCATGAGGGCTCTACCGTGAACGGACTGCGCTCACGGTAGAGGCCTTGCGGCGATAAATAAAATTCATGTTTTTCATGCAGGGGATTCCAGACAGGAATAGCCCCGCCATCAGTGCCCGGCCCTTCGGCGTCAAGAAATCAGGGAAACGCGCGGCACCGAGAAGCGGAACTCACTGCCGACGCCTTCCTCGCTGGTGGCGCTCAGTTCGCCGCCGTGGGCCTTGACGATCCCCTGGGAGATGTAAAGCCCAAGCCCTGAGCCACTCGGATTGTCTTCGCGTCTGCGCCAGTAGCGTTCGAACACGTGGGGCAACTGATCAGGAGCGATGCCGTCGCCGGAGTCGACCACGCTGACCACCACGTGGTCGCCTTCAGCCGCTGCCTTTACGCTGATATTGCCGGCCTTGGGCGTGAATTTGATCGCGTTGCCGACCAGATTGGAGAGCACTTGAAACATTCGCTCGGGGTCGGCGAGGATTTTCAGGTCGGGCTCGGCGTGGAACGTCAGGTCGATAAATTTGTTCAACGCCAGCGGTGTCAGCAATGACCAGGCATCTTCGAACAGCTGGCTGACTTCCAGCGGCTGGGCGTCGATGGAGTAACGGCCGGCTTCGATCTTGGAGGTGTCGAGCAAGTCCTCGAGCAGGCGGGTCATCCGCGTCGAGGCGCGCTGCAGGGTGTCGATGGCGGAGGTGAGGCGTTTTGACGAGGCGCTGATGTCAGCGGCAATCACCCGCTGCATCATGCCGCACTGCATGACAATCACCGTCAGCGGGCTGCGCAGGTCATGGGACACCACGGCCACAAGCTCATCGCGAGCGCGCACGGCGTCTTTCTCACGCAGCACCTGGCGCGACAGGTCAGCTTCCAGCGCCGAACGACGCAGGTCGGACACGGCGTAGACATCACCAGGGCTCCAGCTTCTGGCCGTGCCGTCGACCTGCTGCTGCCACACGGCAAAGGATTCCCGTGGGTGCAGGCGGTCGTTGACGATCCGTTTGGCCTGCTGCGGGTTGCCGCTCCACTCCACGCTGCCCTTGAGCTCGCCTCGAAACCACAACACCCCATTGGCCACCGGTTTGGGCAAGCTGAAGGCCAGCAAGCCGCTCGCCACGTGGGAATAGGCCTGAGCTTCAGGGAACACCGCACCGAGGCTCGCCGACTCGAACACCGGTTTGGGCCTTGTCTGCAGCCATTGCTGCAACGCGATCACCTGCTCGGGGCTCGGGCACTGCCCGATCAGGTGCACCTGACCGTCGATGATCACTGCCGCACCGCTGGCGTCGACCAGTGTCAGCAGCGCCTCGGAATGTTCGAGCAAACCGTGGTAAACGTCGTCTGACGCCTCGTTCATCGCCCGGGACAAGCGCTCGAGCATGTGATGCTTGGCCAGCCGCTGACGCTGGATCTGTTGGTCTTCGAGCAGGCTGATCTGCATCGACAGCACCTGGCCGATGGTCTGGCAGGCCGAGCGCAGTGTGTGCGGCACCTGCAACGGCTCGCGATTGCCGCAGCTGATCAGGCCCCACAAGCGATCGTCCTTAAGCAGCGAGATGCTCATCGACGAGCGCACGCCCATGTTCTGCATGTACTGACAGTGGATCGGCGAAACGCTGCGCAGCACTGCATGGCTCATGTCCAGCGGCGCACCGGTGTCCGGGCGCAGTGCTGGCATAAGCGCCGCTGGCACATACGTGGCGTCGGGGATGATGCGCAGCCAGTTCAGGCGATACAGCTCGCGGGCCTGCTGCGGAATGTCGGTGGCCGGGAAGAACAGGCCCAGGTAAGCGTCCAGCTGGGCGGTGGCCGACTCGGCAATCACCTGACCGTGGCCCTCCTCCTCGAAGCGGTAGATCAGCACGCGGTCGTAGCCGGTCAGTGCGCGGATTTCGTCGACGCTGATGGCGTACAAATCACCAAGCGATTTGGCCGACTGCAAGCGCCGCAAGGTGCGGGTGAGACGCGGGCCCAGTCCGAGCAGCGACGCTTGTGTGGAGACGGGTTCCAGTTCCAGAAACAGCAGGCCGTCGTGGCGGTGCAGCAAGCCCTCGAACGCCCGCCCGCCACACTCCATCGGCAACGGGTCGAGGCTATCCAGGTCAGCGTTTTCCTGCACGGCGGTGCGCAAGGCGTCTGCCTGCGCGTCGCCCAGCCAGCGCGCCAGGGCGTCACCGGGCAGTCTGTCGTGGGCGATGCCCAACATCTGCCAGGCATTGGCGCTGGCCTGTTGCACGGTCCAGTCGGTTTCGAGAAGGGTCAGCAGGGCGCCGTGGGGTTGAATGGCACCGGGAATGCGAATGGGTTCGTTGGCGCAGTTGTCCAGGAGGTCATCCAGCACCTGTTCCCTGAGCTGCGTGTCGTTAAGCGTCATTCAGCACTCTCGCTTGCTCCAGCCAGGTTTGAAAGCAGTCGAAGGTCGCGCAAGCCGCCTGCACCACCTCGGCGTTGTGCAGCGGCGTATCGAACTCGGCCAGTTGCTTGAGGAAGGCCTTCCACAAACGCCCGGTGTCGCGGCCGTACACGTCCAGAAACTCGCCGCCGCTGTCGGCATCGATGCCCAGTTTGTCGGCGATGATCCGGCGCAGCACCTGCCCCCCCAGCGTAGCCCCTTCCATGACATACATCACGCCAAGCAACTGGGCGATGCTGCCGATGGCGGGCAGTTCGCGGCATTGGGGCAAGGCGTAAATCTGCGTATCGCTCAGCCCGAGGGCGTGCAGATCCTTGATCAGCGACGGAATTTTCTGCCGCGCGGGGTCGATGGCATGGGGCGCAAGAAAGCGCTCGATCAACTGTTGCAGGGGCAGATGGAAGCCGTAATAGGCCTCGATGATCCGTTTGTAGGTGTCGAGGTCGAGTCGGGAATGGGTCAGTGGCAGCCTGGCTTCGAGGGCCCTGTGCCGGACAGCGGTCGCCGTGCGCAATTGCTGCAGTACCGTGGCGAGGGGCGCCGGGGCGTCCGCGCAGGGCAACTGGTGGGTGATTTCAACCAAGGGCAAAAGTGTCCGGTCTGAGCGGACGTGCCTTAAGATGCGGCAGCCGCAGTCTTTAGGCAGATGATGCGCGCACACTAATGGAGACAGTGCCCGGCTGTAAATATAGCTGACAGGTAAATCCCGACGTTCGGCTGGGCGGTACGTCCTCTGCGCGACCGGCGCCGTGGGGAGGCCATGATACACCCGGCATCGTCACAGCCAGGCCAATGCGGCGAGCAGGCCGAGCAGCCCGCCGATCAGTAATCCGATCCACATCGCGGGGCATTTTTTTGCATCGGGCCTGATGGGGATTGACGTTGGCTGCGTGGCTGCGGGGTTCCGTTGCGTTGGGGAGTGCGTCCTGGCGTGCATCGGTAAGGGTGGCATGGCGTTCGGCGCCACCAGCACTGCGGCCTGAGCATCGCGTTCGATCAGGGAGACCCGTTGCGCCACCTGCGTGCGCAAGCCTTCCAGGCTAATGATGGGCACTGGAATCTGCTCAAGCAGCGTCAGGCGCACGTGCTCAAGCTGCACATTAAAGAAATCAAGAGCCGCCAGATCGCAGACATCGATTTCCAGCTCCCGCAGCACCGCTTGCCACGAGGCGAAGAGTCCATTGAGGATTTCAGTCCGCGCCGACACCCCTCGGGGCCAGGGTTGGGCGTCTGCCCGCAAAAGGGTTTCCAGCACCCCCAGGCCTTCGTACATCCCGTCCAGCCCGGCCAGGCGGCTGCGCGCCAGGGCGTAAGCCGCCGCCGTTTGCAGGTCCACGCCGTTGCTGGCGAACAAGGCGAGGCAGCACTGCTCGATGGTTCGCCAGTCAACATCTGGGCAGGCCGGATGGCCAAGCCTTGCCATCTCGATGCACAACGTCCGGTAGTCAGGCAACGCGCGCGGATCGCCGCCGGCCTTGATCCCCATGGCGAAATCCCTGGTCATCGAGCTGTCTATCGGCCTCAAGGCAGGGCCCGCACGTCATGGCGCTTGAGATGACGCACCACCGCCCTTCCCTCCGGGCTCAACGTCGTGCCGAACGTGGCGGTGCGCTCGCCTTCCAGCTTCGCGTCGAGGGCGTAGACCAGATGGCCCGGCTCGGTCTGTGGCAACAGCTCGATGTGCAGCGACAACAGACGCGGCTCGTATTTGAGTAGCGTGTCGGCAATGGTGCGCATCAGGGCATGGGCGGCAGACGGCAACCCTTCGAGCACGGCGCCCATGTCCGGCAGGCCGTAATCGGGCAAGTGCGCGAGGGTGCCCGCGCGGCTGTTGAGAATGCGCTGCAGGTTGTCCAGCACCGAGAGCACGTACTGATCGTCCTCCGCCACCCGGGCCAGATCGAGTTCACCGGTGAAGTTCTGCAGCAGGGTTTCGTAAAGCGACGGGTTGAGCTCGGTCATGGCTCAACCCTCGGCCAGGGGGCGCAGCGTCAGCCGGCTTTCGCCCAGCTCGATGACCCGGGGCCGGTCCGGGTCGAGGTCGTCGCGGCTGAGCAGCAAGCGCCAGTCATTGACCTGTGAGTCGGGCTCGCGGAACAACCCGACGACGGCGACCACCCCGGCGTTTTCATTCAGCGGCACATCCAGCTGCGCGCCCTCTCCCGGCTTGATCACCAGCGATCGCTGATCCAGCAGGTCAGCGCCGAGCAGGCGGTCGGCGTCCCGCAGCAGGTCGTCGTAGGTGGCGTTGTTCGCCGACTTGCCATCGCGCAGCTGGTACACCCGCACCATCACTGGCACCGATAACGCGCGCATGTCCGTGCCCTCAGTGTTCAGGGCCACACGACCGTCGAAGTCCAGGCGCAGCGTTTTGACCTGTTTGTAGAAGATCGCCCTGGTCATCGATGCGGTGGAGTCGGACACGCTCTGCGTCACCCCGCAGCCGCTGACGAGGAGGCCGAGGGCGATGATGGGCAACGTTTTAACAATAATAGGCGACATGGGTAGGTTCTCCTTCCTGAGGGTTGACGTGGAGCCCCTGATAACGGCCCAGATGAATGGTGATGGTGTTGTTTTTCCCGGCGGCGCAGCCCTTCAACCCCAGTCCCGCGGTCATGCCCAGCAGCACGCCGCGTCCGCTCAGTGCTGAAACCGGCAGGCAGTCGATCGGCAGCGACAGGCGCAACCGAACCGTACAGCGCCAGCCCAGATACACCTGCAACAGCACCAGCAGGTCGCTGTGCAAGCCGCCGCCGGGCAACCATTCCCGCGCCTCATCGTGGTCAGCGGTGAACAGCGTCAGCATCAGTTCGCTGTTGACGTCGCGGCCGACACTGCCCAGCGGTGTGCCCTGGGACAGGCTCACCGGCGGCGCGGAGCAAAGTCTGGCAGGCGCGTCGAGGACAATGTTTAGCGGCCAGTGGGCCGCGATCGACGCCTGGGTGTGAGACGCCAGCAACTGCACCAGCGCCGAAATGCCCTCGGCATTGCGGGTCGGCAACCTCATCACGCCCAGCAACGCCAGAAAACGCGACAGCGGCGTGGCGACGCGTTTCGCCGTGCCGGGGATGCCCAGCCCGATCAGCCCGAACAGGCACTGGGAGGTCGGGTCGGCGCCAGCGGGCGCGAACGACGCCGGGTAGGAATACTTGCGCCAGATCCGGTAGAACTGGGTGAAGACCCGATGGTTGAAGATGTCGAGAAAGCCCTCCAGTGCCTCGTGGCCTTCCCGCCGTTGCGCGATGTCGTCGAGGTAACGCGTGGGCAGCGGCGAGTCCACGCCATAGAGGCCGAGCAAACGGGTGCGCACGGTCGCCGGCAGCCCCTGATCCTCGGACGACCACTCCACGGCTTTCAGTTCACTGGCCGGAAAACCCATGCCGGGATCGGGCCGAAAACGCACCAGATCATCCGCCGGGTCTTCCGTGCTGCCCAACGGCGGCTGATCTGGCGCAACGTTTTCCAGCAACTGGCAGAAGCGGTAAACGCTCGCCTGCGCCACCCGCCCCTGCACGGCATCAAGCCATTGGGCAACCCTTAACCGGGAATCCGCTGGCTGTGGTTTTCGCTCCATCGCAGGCTCCTCCCGGTCGGTTGCAGGATCAGGGTGATCTGGGTGAACAGATGGATGTCGGCGTACAGCGCGAAGAACCGGTTGAGCATTTCGCCGAACAGGCAGATGTCACCCTCGCCGGCAAAACCGCTGGCATCGAGGGTGACTTCGATGTCCACGCCGCGCAGCAGAAAGCCTTTTTCAAAGCGCTGAATGAGGTGATGACGCACCTCGACGATGGCCTCCAGCCGCCGGCGATTGAGCTCGCTGCCGGTCCAGTCGTAAAGCGCCAGGGTGCCGCGCAGCACTTCGGCGCTGTCGAGCATTGGCAGGAAGTTCGAGCCCAGATGGCTCAACACCCGCCAGTGAAAACGGTCGCGGCTCGGCGGATAACACGGCAGGGTCGGTGCACACAGGTTGCGCACCCGCAGGCCGGCCTGGGTCGCGCGCAGCGGCGTGTCGAGGATCGTGCTTTGCAGCGCTTTTCTCGGCAGTTGGCCGTTGGTACCGGTGAGCCGCAGGGACAGGCATGGGCGCTCGGTCAGACGATCGACGTCCGCGCCCTCTCCGCCCAGTATCAGCCAGGTGTCATGCAGCCCGTTCGCCCCGCGCTTGAGGCGGGTGTGGAAATACCGCTCCGGCGCCTCGTCGCGGAGCATGCCGCCCTTGTGCCGGAAGCTGGAAAACGGCACGTACTCTTCCCGCCCCGAATCGCGAGACGCCGTCACCCGGTCGACCGAGTAAATTTCGGTGTGGCCGTCCTGCAAGCGCATCGGCCGCAGCAGGTAGTCGGTCTGCAACGGGTCCAGGGACAGCGGGTCGGCTTCCAGCTCAAACAGGTTGATCACTGGCACGGCGTGCAGGCGAATGTGCTCCGCGCTCAGGGCAAACCCGTGGGGCCACGGCACACTCAGCACGGCCTCGAGTTCAAACCACGGCGCGTCGGGCGCGAGGCTCATGTTCTCAAGCCCGTGCAGGGTGACGAACATGAATTTCTCGGGAAAACTGAAGTACTCCAGCAGCAACTGATAGCCGCTGAAGGCGCTGTCGCCCTTGGGCCAGAGCCGGTCGTCATCGCCGAAGCCCTTGGGTCCAAAACGCCCCAGCAGCGGTTGGCGTTGCGCGTCCCCGGGCTGACGCACATAAAGCGCCTGGGTGCCCAGGGTCAGTGCGTGATGCAGCGCATTGGCCACCGCCGGCGTGGCGTTGAGGTACAGCGGGATGCGGCGCAAGTCCAGCTGACCCCAGTGGCTCAGCGCACCGCAGGAAAAACGCAGGCGGATCACCGAGCGGCCGTCCGGCTCCTGGGCCAGGCGCACCGAATCCAGCGCCAGCGGACGCAGGGTCAAGTCCTGGGTGGTGGTGTAACTGCAGCGCGTGCGCTGGGGGCCGATGGGTTGCGACTGGATTTCAAAGCCGGTCGCGACCTGTTCGCTCTGCTTCATCTGGTGCACGTCGGGCTGCAGCTCGACAATCGACAGCGACGGAATCGTGCGCAGGTAATGGGGCCACAGCAGGCTGACCAGGCCTTCGGTCAGCTCCGGCAAGTCGTCGTCGAGCTTCTCCCGCAGGCGCCCCATCAGGAACGCGAAGCCTTCGAACAGCCGCTCGACGTAGGGATCGTGGGCGCCGGGTTTGTCCAGATTCAGCGAGGCGGCGCGGTCGGGAAACGCCTGGGCGAACTCCTTGCCGGCCTCGCGCAGGTAGCGCATTTCGGCGTCGAAATAACGCAGGGTCAGATTGTCCGTGTTCATAAAAACCTCCTGGTTGAAAGGGTCAGCCGCACAGCACTGCTGCGCGCACCGGGTCCATGGCCACCAGAGCCGCCAGCAACGGCTCCATGCGTTTGCCCAGGGCGGCCTTGTCGGCGTCGCTGCGCTGGGCTTTGATGCGCAGCAGCTTGAGCAGCCGCGCCTTGACTTCAAACACCCGCGCAGGCTCCCACTGGGCGAGCACGTGGCGCTGGGCCGTCGCGTCCAGTTCGCCGAGCACGTGCAACGCCAGCTCGCTTTTGCCGTACTGCTCGGCGACCCGCGCCATCAACAGGCGCAGCAACCAGCGCTGCCGGCCGCCGTGAATGTCGGGCCGCGTGTCGAGCCAGGCCAGCGCCACCTCGACGCCGTCGCGGTCAGCCTGGGCCAGCGCCTCGCTTTCGAGGGCCAGAATGTCGGCCTCGTCCGCCACCGAAGTCGCCGCCGCGGGCAGCCATGCAGCAGCGCCCTGGGTGCTGACGTGCTGTTCGATCCACTCGCGGGTGGTCTCGTCGGCAAAGGCCGAGCCGTCGTCCCAGCACAACGTTTCGAGGCCCGGCAGGCGTTCGAGGAGCAGGCTCAAATCCTCCTTGACGATGCGCGCCCAGGCTTCCGACGGCGCGGGTTGTCGACTCAGCGCCTGATACAGAAACCACTGCAGGTCGAGCCAGAAATGGTTCACGCCCTCGGCGAACATGCGCTCCACCTGATCGAGCAACTCATTCCAGCTCTGTTGCAGGTACAGCCGTTTCAGCTGCGCGCGGTATTCGCCCCGGGGCGGCGTCAGTCGTGTTCGACCGCTCGCGTCCTGGGGCGGCGACTGGTGCACGGTGTCCCAGCGCAGACTTTTCATCAGCCGATGGGCCGCCAGCCAGCCCTGGGGCTGCTCGCGCAGATAACTGGCCAGGGCGCGACCGTTATCGAGCAGGTCGCGGCCTGAGCGGATGGTGTTTGGCGCGGGGCTGGCGGCTTCACGGCTGCCTGCTTCACGGCCACTGGCGTCGTGGCTGGCACTGAATTGCGGCACCACGGCATCCAGTCCGCCGGCCTGGGCCAGCCGTGCCGACAGCGCCGAGCACAGCGCGCCCAGCTCCGGTCGCTGCTCGGCGGGCCATCCTTCCAGCACGCGATCCAGCCAGGCGAGCGCGGCGACCGTCCGTTCGGCCTCGGCCTTCACCACTTCCGGGTACAGCGTCAGGCTGTCGAGCACCTTGGCGCTGGCCAGCCACTCCAGCGCCACCTTGCGACTGTTGGGCCGCGCCGGCAGCACGTCAGTGGTGTAGCGCTCAACGATGGCCGCCAGCAGATTCAAGCCCTGCGCGAATCCGGCTTCGCCGTCCCGCTGCAGACGCGCCCACAGGTAATAGGTGAGCACGCGCAGGTCCTTGCACGTGCCTTTGAGCAGTTTTTCCGCCAGCACGATGATCCGATCGGCGTCCGCCCCGGAGAGCTTGTTGACCTCCTCGCGCATGCTCTGGAAATCATCGTCATAGCCCGGGTCCTGGCCGGCCGGAGACTCGGCGCTGATCGGCGTCAGCCATGACGCCCATTCCGTGGCGTGGGCCTTGGCGATCCCTGCGGCGTCGCGGTCACCCAGCGTCGTGGCGATCAACGCTTGCAGGCTCATTCGATCACCTCGGCACGTGATAACGTTGGTGCGCTGGCAATCCCGTTGAGGAAGATCTGTCGCGGCAATCTGAAATTGCGCAGCGCCAGCAGGCTCATCGGTCCTGCGCCCAGCTCGGTGCGCATGTGCCAGGTCAGGTCCAGGCCATCCGGCGCCGGCACGCTGATGCGGTAGCGACTGTCGCTGTCGTCCAGCGCCGTGAAGGTGGCGGTGTCCAGCAGACGGATCAGCCCCCATGCGCCCTCAAAATCGCCATACAAACGCTCGCCGCTGCGCACGCTGGTCCAGGTCAGGCTGGCGCCGGGGTAATCGCTGCTGCCGGGCCAGGCAAAGCGCTGCCAGCTTTCTTTCTGGTTGAAGTACTGATGGCGCGCGCCGTTGAGCACGAAGGTGGTCTGCACCACGTCGCGCACCGCCTTGCCCTGCAGTTCGAAGTTGATGCCCATGCCGCCGTCGGTGTAGAGCACGTCGGCCAGGTGGCTCAGCTGGTTGACCGCCGCGAGAAACTTCGGATTGATCAACAAAGCCTGACCATGGGCCGGGTCCACCACCCAGCGGCCGCCGTCCTTGCGCAACACGCCGGTCAGTTCGCGCTGCAGGAACTGCTCGATGCGCCCGGAGTCGGCGCGGATCATCTTGCCCAGCATCGGCAACGAGGCGTCGCTGCCGGTGGCGGCGAAGGGATAGCGGCCGAGAAACGCCGTGTCCCAATGATCAACAACGGTCTGCTGCCACTGCCGGTTCAGCGCGACCGCCGACGGTTCGAGCACCTTGCCCCATGCCTGATCCAGCGGCTGCACGAACAGCGCATGGGCCACGCCGTCCCACTCCTCGCCGAGACTGGCCGCCAACAGTTCGCCGTAGGCGCGGGTGTCGGTCAGGTCGATGTTCTTGCCCTGAAACACCGTCTGCGCCATGGCCTGGGTCATGCCCTGGGGATCGGCAGCGTGACTGACCTGCTGCAACTTCAGGCGCACCCGGGTCACGCGGGTCAGGAACGCTTGCAGGCTGAGGTCGTCATCGCCGCTTTTGCCTTCCGGATCTTTGCCCAACAACCCCAGCAGCGGGCCGAAGGTCGGATCCAGCGGCCCGGCCGGCGAGTCGAGCTGCTGGTTGATGGCAGGCACCGGCATTGAGCGTTCGCTGCCCATCAACTTCTGCGCCGACTGCACCAGCGAGTCCTTCAGCCCCTGACTGCGAGTGCCGGCCTGACCCTGCCACGCGAGGGTGTTCATGAAGGCAATCAAGGGTGACTGACGGACGTCGCTCATCAGCGTCAGCTGATCGATGACGTCGGCGAGGCTGTCGGCCCGTCGCCACTGCACGCTGTTGAGAAACTCAAGCCAGGCGCCGGAATAGTCATGAAAGTAGCGCTCGGTCAGGCGCGCTCGCAGCTGTTCCGGCGAGGCGTCCGCAACGCTGCTTTCCCGATCACTGAGCACCCAGTCGATCTGCTCGCGACGGGCCTCGACGATGTCATCGATTGCCTGACGCACCTGCCCTTCCCACGCTTGCCGTGTAAACACACCCGGCACCCGCGCCTCGGTGAAAAACAGCGGCCACGCCTCTTTGTCATCAACCATCTGCTCAACCCCAAGATCGGGAGCGTGGGTCGCGGCGGCCTCCAGCACCTGCTGGTACAGGCTGGCTTCGCCGTTGCGCTGCCCCAGTTGCACCAGCAACACCTGCCGCGCCTGGGCCACCAGTGCGTCATCCGGCTCGATGCGCCACTGCGGATTGGCCGCCAGTTGCTCGGCGTAAAACTGCCACAGCGTCGGCGACAGGCCTTTCCACAACCCCGGTGATACGCCCATTCGCGCCGGTTCGGCATGACCCAAAGCCGTCACCAGAAACGCGGCATCTACCTTCTCCGGCCGGGCCATCATCAGGTAGGCCTTGAGCTGCACATAAGCGTTGTGCGCGCCCTTGGCACGCCGTGGACTGTCGGCGGGCGACGCCACCAGCGATGCCAGCTGGCGCTCCAGGTTCTGCGCCGCAGGGTCTCGCATCAGCCGGTTATTGGCCTCCACATAGCCCGGCCACATCCCTGCGAGCAGCGCATCGTTCTTGCTCAGCCCGAAGCGCTGGAACCACGGCTCGCCACGCGGGGCGCGTTCCTTCAGCCTACCCATTTCGAGGATCAGCGCGTTGAGGGCCAGCAACTGCTCATCGCTATTGCCCGCAGGTTGGACGGCCGCGAGGGATGACTTGATTTCAAGGATCTGCGTGCGATGGGTGGAAAACGACAGCAGTTGGCCCGTCAACCAGATCAGCATCGCGCCGAGGGCAAGCGCGTAGCTGATGCGCGTGACCGGCCAGCCCAGCCGGCGGGTTTGGCGTGACTGGTTTTGGAGTAAGCCCGCCCACGCTGGATCGGGCAGCCACAAATGGTCAGCGGCGTGGGTGGGTTGCGCCGGCAAGCTGAACCACAGGCCGCTCAACGATACGCCACGCGCAAACTTGCCCAGCAACGGCGTCAGCGCCTGACGCCAGCGGGCGATGCCCTCCGCTTTCAGCTGTTGGGACAAGCGCAAGAGAAAGTCGTGGTCCGCGTTTTCTTCCATTTGGTCCAGGCCCTGTTTGCGCAGCGGCTCGTCCAGACGGGCAAGAGACGTTTCCAGCTGCGACCCGGTGACGCGCGCGGAGAGCAACGATCCAACCGGCTCACGCGGACGGGTGTGCTGCGGCCATTGGCTTTCGCAGACCTCCCACAGGTGCAGCGGCAACTGCCAGCCCACGGTTCGCGCCAGTTGCTGCAGACCGGCGACGCCACTGGCCATTGTCGCCGCGTTGGCGCTTTGCTGTTTATCGAGGGCCCAGACCACGCCGTCCAGGCCGCGCCGCTGGGTGACCGCGTGCCAACGGGTGGCGGTTTTGCAGAGCTGGGATTGCGGGCTGCCGCCCCAGAGCAGCACGGTGTTCTGGCCTTCAAGCCACTGGGCGTCGGCAAGGCCTGGCGCGATGGCCTCGATCTGTTTGGGCTCGCCGACGACCAGAATGAAACGGGTGCAGGTGCGCTGGAACGCGGTGTACTGGTGGTCGAGGTGCTCCTGGAGTTCAGCGACGCCCGGGAGTTTCTTGGTTTCAGACGTGGATGACGATTCCTCCGGTGGGAATACGCCGTCACCCTGCCGCCGCTCAACGCTGCGGCGGCTTTTCACCAGCGCCAGGACACGAGGAAGGGTCTGCACCAACAGCGCGATCACCATCAGCAACAGAAACGCCGTGATTTGCTGATGTCTCTCCGGCAGTCCGACCCTCGCGCCATAGGTGTAAACAAGCCAGCCCAGCGCTGCTGCGAAGGCGACAAGCCATACAGCGCCACCCGCGCGTCGCCAGCCATTGCCGATCAAGGATTTCATGCGAGTTCTCCCGGTATGACGGTATTGATCCAGCGGCCTGTGTCTTCACTGGCCAGTAGCAACAAGGGTTGCTGCGCGAGTCTGGTCATCTCGATGCCCAGCGCTGCCAGCAGCCAGTGACCGCAAGGGCCCGGCACGCCGTTCATCGGTTCCAGAATCCAGCGATGGTCAACCGACAGCGCTGCACCCTCTCGCGCGGCTGCGGGCAGTAATGGGGTGGTTTTCGGTTGCCAATCGGCGCTGTCAGCCAGGAGGCCTTTGGCCTGGCGAGCAGTGGCCTGAATCTGAAGGAAGCTGGTGAAGTCGGTTTCCAGCGAATCGACGTCGAGGGGCATCGGGCGCAACAGGCGCGCTGCGATTGGGAGCTGGTGGGCTTTGGCGACTGCGTCGGGGCAAAGCAGGAGGGCGGCGAGCCCGTCGGAGTAAGCCTCTTTACCGTGGGACTGGACGACGAGGATGAGCTCGACGGCGTCGCTTGGGGTTTTGAGGGTTTCTTCTAGCCAGGTGAAGGAGAGCTGGCTTGTTACCTGGATGGCGGTGAGGGATGACGGGGTGAGATCGGACAGGTGCTGCTGGCAGGCGTCCGCCAATGCTGGATGCTCATCCTGTGGAGCATCGGTCAGGACAGTGACACTGAGCTTTTCACTCGGTGGCAGCGGCGCCAGGACTGTCGACAGCGAACCCATCAATTGAGCAAGACCCGCCAGGGCCCGGCCCTTTTGGCCCTTCGGCAGGCCAACGATGCGGCGGGCTTTGCCTGAGTGTGGGACAGCCGTATGGGGCGGCTTCATCATCGCCACCGCAGACAAATGCTCGGGCAAAAGAACCAGACCGGCCATGGCCGCCATGTAACGCTGACCCCATTCCGCCCAGGCGACCTGTGCCAGCCGCGACCGCTCCTGCAGCAGCCTGTACTCATCCAGAGCGCCACCGTAGGCGTGCACCCGCGCCGCCAGCGCGAGAATCGCCACCACCAACGGCGAGGCGGTGAACGCCCATACGTTTAACCCCTGCAATTCAGGCACCACGACGTAGAGCAGAAACATCAGCACAGCCGCTGCCCCCGCTAAAACCACGATCAGGAGCCAGCGAACCGCTGAAGGGGGTTTGGGTGCGAGCCCTGCTTGCACGTATTCACGTTGCCACGCCATCTTCAATCCACCGCCCAGTCAGGTGCGCTGGAAATGACCTGGCAACCGCACAGCGAGTGACAGCCGTCGACCACCAAGGCACGGCCATCTTCGAAGCAGTCGTCACAGCCCTCAATAATGGGATTAACGCCATGTCCCGGTATGGGACACATGACCATATCCCCCACCAGAGCGACTGCTTTGCCCTGAGTGATATGAGTGGACGACGCGGAAGTTACCGCTCCTCCGTGGGTGGTCTTGTCACCCAACAATACGAATCCTTGTGACATTGAAAGATCCTTTGTTAATGAATTGATGAAGCTGGGTATTTATTCCGCGCGAGCGGATGCCTGGGCGAGCTGATGCGTTGCGCGTGCTTGTCATACGTGCCGGGTTTTAACGGTGCGGGCCTGTACTTACCGGCCTGATGGCCGATTCAAAGATCAGGTGTGGCAACCTAAGTCATTTCACATCCTCATCGGTTGGCTTCAGCCTTTAAACGAATGGCCTCAAGCGTGGGAAAATCTGGCGTATCGCTGTCATCAGGGCCCGAAGTGCCGTCTGGATAAGTAAAGGCAGGGTGAATTCCGGTGCTTTTGAACTGTGGCTGTTTTGATGTCACGACATACTTGGCGTGAAGCACTGCCTCAACGTTTATGTTTCGCACCTGGGGAGCCAGGTAAGTCTGGTAAGGCACCGCTTCGCCCACCAGATTAAGTCTCTTGACGTAATCCTTCTTTGAGACATCTTTTAACCATGGGTAGTAATTATTCTTTATATCGAGACGGGTCCCCACCACCTCTTTGGCCCATTCAGGCCGAAAATCCGGGTTGTTATGCTGAAACAGGACCAGAACATCACCTCCCGTTCCCACTACCGCACCTTCGCCAATGCGCTCAGGCCATTGAGGACGTACCCCAAAATTCACATAAGCCACGCGCCACCTACACATCCCGCCACCGTCAACAGCGAAATCGGCGTCATAGAAATCGCCCTCCCCGCGCCGTTTGAACGCTACACGCTGCTCCCTGATATTGCCGAATACATCAGGCCCCTCATAAACGTTTTCGCAGATCGTCGATAGATAACCCACGGCCATGGTCGGCGGGACTAAACCTTCCGATACTTTAATCGTCATCGTGACTCTCTCCCCCTCCGTGTCCGGATGGAGTTCATAGTCAAGTGCGCAACCACTGAGCGATGCCAACAACGTAATACTTATGAGTAAAGCGCTGAAGCCTGAGGCTTTCTGATTCATTTGATCATCCTGAAGATATCCAGCGCCGCTGAGCCATTTCATTATTTCGCCTCCGTCTTCAAGCGGATTTTCTGCATTTTTTCAAAGTCCGGCTCAAGTTCCCTGTTGGATTCTTCCGTTCCGTCGGGGTAGCGAAATGTTGTCGTTACGATTTCGTCAGCGCTGCGCTTCTTCGGGGAAGTCGACGTCACGACAAGATCTGAATGCAGCACTGGCTCAAAATAGATGTTTCTTGCATCCCGAGCCCTGTAGGTACGATAACTTTCATACTCTTTGGCCAGATTTACACTCTTATCATAGTAACCAAGTTCGTAGGCTTCCCTTACCCATGGGTAGTAATCCTTTACGATTTTCAGGTCCGGTCCTTCCACAAACTGATCAACAGTATTAAAAGGCGCGTGCTCCCCATCGAACTTAACGACAACCGTCCCAGCAAAATAAGCCGTTACTTTTTTTGCAAAACGATTTGGAATACGATGAGCGACTCCAAACTCGATGCTATCTAGTTGCCATTCACATTCACCGCCGCCATCAACGAATACCTCCGCCTCGTACAGATCTGTTTCTCCCCGCCTCGCGAACTTCGGATTTTGAAAATTTGATCCTGGAAATGGCACACTGCCCACACCGGGGAAGTCGATAAACATTCGGCATCTGGCCGACTCGTACTTGGCGAGCAAAGTTTTGGGCTCAAGCTCGGCAGGCACTTTTATAACAATTTTTACCTTTTCGCTGTCGGGCGGGGGAGTCAGAACTTTATAGTCTTTTACGCAACCACTTAAGAGCGCGATTAGCGCAAGGCATAAGAGTGTAGTTTTTGCGTATAGCGTCGCGTTACTCATATAAGACTCCTTAAAAAACAGGTGCAGCACACCGAGCGACTTCATTTGTTTGCTTCAGCTGCCAAGCGTATTTTTTGCATTTTAGTAAAATTGGGTACCGACTGCCCATTGGACTCTACTGACCCATCTGGGTAGTAAAACTTTATGAAATCTCCAATGATGTGTCTCTTTGGCGACACGGATGTCACGACCACGTCCGAATGCAAAACTGGCTCAAAATATATGCGCCTCGCCTCCCGAGCCTTATAAGTAAGATAACCGCCACCTTCGCTAGAGAGACTTGCATGCCTGGCATAACCGCCGATAAATTTTTCGCTTAGCCATGGATAGTAATCTTTGACCATTATTAAGTCTGGACCTACCACATTCCTTGTTCTTCCGAAACTGAGCTGCGCATCGTTACCATCAAACTTTATGATGACCGTGCCGCCTATGCCCTGCGTTACACTTTCCCCGAAGCGACTAGGAATACGGTAGTTGATGCTAAATACGACATTACTAAGCCGCCACTTGCAGCGACCGCCTCCATCGATGAACAACCTCGTCTCATAGAACCCTGTGGCCCCACGCTTCGTTAGCTCCGAACCATAACCGTTATATCCTTCAAGGGACTCAGGCCTCCCGTCACCGTCATGGACAACTTTACGGCATATAGCCGAGCGATACATGACTCGCAGAGGTGTCAGCTCCAGTTCCTCAGGCATCTTTATAACGATTTCGACCTTCTCACCATTCGGCTGTGGATTCATACTGTAGTCTTTGGCGCAGCCGCTGACAGAAGTTAGCACTACAAAGCACAAAATCGAATTTGTAAAGATTGAGTTAGCGTGATTCATGGAATGTTTCTCAACACAGACGGTGGAGCAGCTGGCGACTTCACGTCTTCGGCTCCGCTTCCAAACGAATCTTTTGCAGTTTTTCAAAACTCGGCATCGCACGCCAATCGGACTCCACCGTGCCATCCGGGTAGTATAATTTTAGGAATTCACCAGGTATGGGTTTTTTGGGCGCTATAGATTTAACTACATAGTCTCGATGCAGCACTGGTTCGAAATAAATCTTTCGTGCATCTGGCGCTTCATATGTGATGTAGCTTCCACCCTTGCCGGACAGACGGACTCTCTGGACATAGCCGTTTATAAAGCTCTCGCTCACCCAAGGATAATAATTTTCCACAATGCGCAGATCGGGCCCATTTACTTCTATGGAGCGAGACACCTGCCGCTGCGGGTTGTTGTGATCAAAAACGATCACTACTCCACCGCCCGAACCTGGTATTACGTTTTCCCCAAAAGGGGTAGGCATTCGGTATTTGACGCCGAAATCAACGTTGCTTAGACGCCATTGGCACGGACCGCCTCCCTCGACAAACAGCTCTGTTCCGTACAGATCCCCCTCGCGTTTCTGTAGTGGGACTTCAAAACCATTATGCCCGTCCACCCTCTCCGGCCGACCGTCTCCATCATATATCACACGCTGACAAACGGCAGATCTGTACATGACACGCATGGATCTCAACCCAAGATCTTCGGGCAACTTAATAGTCAACGAAACTTTTTCACCATATGGTGCCGGCGACAATCGATAGTCCTGAGCACAGCCACCTAATAATGTCACCGTCGCCAAAAGCAGTAGCAGACTTCTCGAGCCGGACATCGTAATCTTCATTTCCACACCACATCTTTTTCTAATGCGTCCAGACGCAACAACGCTTCAAGGCCGCCCTCGGCTTTTTGCGTCGCCGTTAAAACCGAGCTGATGGAAGTGAGCAGCGCTAAACCCAGAATTGAATTGCTGACGAATAACTTCACACTCTTCATTTAGCCCTCCTTGCGGTGTTCTGCGGCACGTTGAGTGACTTCATTTTTTTGATTCGGCCTTCAAGCGGATTTCCTGCATTTTTTTAAAGTTGGGCTCTGACCTCCGATCAGACTCTACTGTTCCGTCAGGGTATTGAAACGTAATGAATTCACCAACCTTGTGTTTTTTTGGCGCTGTCGATGACACCACATAATCAGAATGCAACACCGCCTCGAAATACACGCTACGAGCTTCACGGGCCTCGTAGGTTAGATAACTTCTCGCCTCGCCTGCCAGACCCGCACGTTTGACATACCCGCCCGAGTAACTATCTTTTACCCAAGGGTAATAGTCCTTGATGATAGTAAGGTCTGCTCCTTTAACTTTCATCAAACCAGATGTCCGACGCTGTGCATCGTTGTGGTCAAATATCACAATTACCCCACCGCCCCCTCCTGAGCCCACGTTTTCTCCAAAACGATTAGGCACGCGATAGCTCACCTCAAATAAAACATTACTTAAGCGCCACTCACAGGGCCCACCGCCGTTTACAAATAAATCTGCCTCATAGAGACTTCCGTTGTTTTGGTGTGACAATTTCACATCAATCGAGTTGTAACCTTCGAGCTTCTCGGGTCGTCCATCTCCGTCATGGGTGACACGTTCGCAGATCGCTGATCGATACATCACCCTCAGGGGTGTTACTTCTAATTCCTCGGGGACCTTAATAGCAATCTTGACTTGCTCGCCACTCGGTGACGGCGCCATGCTGTAGTCTTTCGCACAACCACTAATGGAGAGAACCGTCGCAACACAAGGCAGCAAAACCTTCAAACCCAAACCTTCTCTACTCATACTAAACTCTCGACGCACTAGCAACTATGTCAAGCCGCTGCAACGCTTCAACCCCACCCTCCGCCTGAACTGTTGCCTCCAATGCCGCTTCTATTTGCTTATGCATTTTAAGAAACAGGTCATTCCGCTCATATTCTTCTTTCGGCGAGGTGCCGCCATGCTTTGTCATCTGTTCCGCGAAGCGCTTGATCTCGTCCTGTGCATCAAGCGGCGGCTTCCGATCAGGTTCGATGGCTGTGAGTAGTCGATGGGTTATGTGTGCCATATATTCGCCCATCATGTGATTCCCAATACCTAGCAACCCTCCCGGCTTGGGGTTTTTGTAGCGTGGGAATATTCGCTCTAGCGTTTTCTTGTCAAGGCTGCTTATGAACAGGTGTTGTAGTTTTCCGCTTTTTTCACTCAATGTTTTATTAATACTTGGCACCAGATACAGGTTAGGCCGCACGGGCAATCGGGTCTTTATGGTGTTGTAGTACGGCGCGCCGAGACCATCCTTATTCCGATATGCAGGGTAGGAAGAGCCACGGCTCTGAATGTGCTGTTCTACACGATAAAACATGGCAAGTTCGCCATGATGGCCGTATGAATCACCGAATTCGATCACATTAGTTGCGAGGGCCTGACCCATCGACCAAGCGAAACCTAACGTCGTGCCTAAAGGGCCGTAAAGCCTATAGAGATGGTTATCCAGATCTGCCTCAGGCGGCACGCTGGGTATAGTGTCGGTGTCATGGACGTGTCGAAAGTGGGCAAATCCGCTTAACCCCTGTATCGCGTCTATGGTAAACGTACGTGGCATACCGTAGGTGTACAACACCGGACCTTTATCCTTGAGTGTTGCTGCATGTATTAGACCCAAAGCTCCTCCAAGGCTGTGTCCGCAAATGAAAAGTTTCCTAAACACACTATCTTCTGGAATAAATTCACTGAAGTCCCTAGCGTATAAGGTTTCAGCTACTTTGAAGGCCTCACGAAACCCTAGGTGAACCCGGCCCTCGAGCGCCAGGTCTGCGCATGGAACCGAAGGCGCACAACTCAACTTCAGCTCTGGAGGGACAGGACGAAATGTGAGGTCCGTGACTAAGTCTGGCGCATGGAGGCGGTCAAAGTCAGTCCCGCGCCATGCCACCAGTAACTGAGCCGCGTTTCTGACGTAGAAGAGCTGTGTGTCACCCTTGGGAATGGCTGCTTTAGCAGTATTCAATACCTCGCAGCGCTCGTAACGATCATCGAACGGTACGTCAGTGACCAGACAGGGCCAATTTCTCCCACCATCCCACACCCTAGGCGTCCTCGATAAATCAACGCACTGCTCGGCAAAGAAATACTCAGGTGACCCGTACAAATTCTCCGCGCGGTTGCTGTATGACAAGATGCTCATCAGCCCCAAGTTGTAGGCATTAGCCAGGCTGTACTCAGGCTGATGATGCAAAACCAACGACCACGCACGCAGCGGGCAAACTTCCAATACATGCCGACAGTTCAGCGCTTCGTATTGCACCGTAAACCCTGAAAACTCAGCGTCCGGGAAATGATAAGCCGGTGGCGGATCCAGCTCTGGCCAGGGCGGATTGAACACCGGTAGCTCATCACACAGTTGCCCTATTCGCAGGTAGTGATACACATGTCCCTGCTCAAGTGCCTGCTTTTGCAGCGGCGAAAACCCGGGACGCTGCTTTCCGTACAGAGGTTTGCTGTCACTTGCACCTGGCCGCTCGGGCTCAGGCCTCACCGCGCGCAACCGCCGCTGTTGCAGGACTTCAGCCAACGGCGCTGCCGGCATCAGCAATGTCACGTCGAGTGGATAAAGATCCTCAAGTCGAATCACACCCTGTGCATCGGTGAGCCCAGAATATTCGGGAACGCAGCCATCCCGCACTGCCTGATTGGTCGCCCGCCACGGCAGATTAGCCAGCGGCGCGCCGAGCTCATCCACCAGTTGAAATTCAACCCAATGGGTTTTCTGCGGGCCGATGGCCACAGGCTTGTAGGTGCAAAAAATGTCCGTCTGGTGCTGTCTGTCTTTCATGCCGGGTCCTTCCTGATTGAAAATTTGATGCGGTGATAGATCGTCGCGGCCGATTGCCTGGCGGCGGACCCAGTGTCGGTAGCCGTTGCGATGCAGATCGCAACCCATCCGGGCGACGGGGCCCCTGAGCGGTGGTCACTGCTCATCGTGCTTGTCATTGGGGAACTCGATCACCACGTTCCCGGGCAACAGCGTGTGGACCGGAATGGTCTTGCCGTCCTTGTCTGTCACGCCGGGGAACCGCTCGCCCTCCTGGGTGGTGATCAGGTAACGGGCGAAGGGCGCGTAACCCTTATCGGGTTCGCTGAGGGTGTAGCCCGCGGCATAGCCCGGCGGTATCGGCGTTGCCGGGGTGGTCAGCGTGGTGGCACCGCCCTTTAGCACGTACGCGGCCCGGTGATGGATGTTCCCTGGCGCGCCCAGCTCGATGTCGCCATCCTTGATGCGGATGAAGGCGCCGCCGCAGCTGAAGACGATTTCTTCGGGCGCACTGATCTCGACACGGCCGGCCAGGCTTTCAATTTTTATCTGGTCATTCGCCAACGCGTGCATCGCGCCGCCGTAGGCGTGGAGCTGCATATCCCCATCCACGGCTTTTAGATCGAGGCCTTTAGTCACAGCGCACAGGCTGATCGCACCTTCGGCCGTACCCGTGATGTCGTGCCCCGCGCTGATGTTGGTCGAGCGGGACGACGTGATGGCGACGCTGTCACGGCCGGAGGACAGCAAAACAGCCTCGGGGCTGACCACGCCAATGCCGGCCGGTGCATGCAGTAAAAGCCCTGGTTCGGTAAGGTTGGTAAGCGCCGCGGTGAGTTGTTCGTGGCCGCTCGTATCGGCGGCAATGGTCTGGGCACTCCGCGCGGCTTGAGCCATGGAGCGGGCCAACGACAACGCGCTTTCCAACTGCTCGATTGCAGCGTCCATGTCGAGCTGCTGACCGTGGGCCTTGGCCTGTTCATCCGCACTGATAAACACCCCACGCCCGGCCCGAATGGCGCCCCAGCCATCACTGCGCAATTCGAACCCTTCGCCGCGCTTGTCCTTCTCGTTGTCGACCAGATGTCCAAGGTTCAGCTGGCTCTTGCCGCTGTGTTCGGTGCTGAGTTTGATGTGCTCATTGCCGCGATCATCTTCCATGCGCAGCTTGTTATTCGCCGGGGTGCGCAGCACGTTGCGTTTGTAATCGCTGCGCAGCAGCGTCACATGGTCAGGATGGCGACTGTCGTGAAGGGCATGGGCGATGTAGGGCCGGTCCGGGTCGCCCTGCTCAAACGCGATGGCTACTTCAGTGCCGCAGATCAGTGGCAAGTGCAGGCCGTGGGTATCGCCAGCATAGGGCCGAGCCAACCTCAACCACAGGCTTTCCTCACCCAGCTCCCAGCTGTCGCGGTCAAACAGAAAGCTGACCTTGTAGCGGCCTTCGCGGTCGATGTGGCTGTAGGGATCGTTGGCCAGCGAGCTGGTGACCCGCGCCGGGACGGTTCCGGCAATTTGCGGTTTCGCCAGCAAAGGCGGCCGAAAACAAACGCTCTCGGAATAAGGAATCGCTTCAAAGCTCAACTCAAAACTGCGATCCCGTGCAGCCCGCAACTGCAATCGGGTGATCACAGCACCCGGTTCAAACGCCTGGGGCGCGCCGCCCGGAATCTGCAACACCTGCGCCAATCCCAACGAAGCGCTGCTGCTGACTCCACTCAGCCGCGTCTGGTCATTCAGATACCGCTCATGCCGCAACCGACCATAGAAAAACCCGCTTTCCCCCAGCAGATCCTCATCCTGATCCAGTTTGTGGCCCAGGGCCTTGAACGGCTCGGCATAGTGATACGCCTCGCCATAGGTCGTCGTATCCCCCCGCGTCTGATCCACATCCCCATCCAGCCACGCACTGGCATCCCGATGGTGGTAGGCACGAAAGTGAACGCTCTGCTCCACCACCTCATGACTGACCTGCAGCCCCCAAACCCCGTCCGCGCCACTGCTGCCCAACCCGGACTGAGGCCGAAACGGCAAGCTCACACGCGGCCGAACGTAATGCCGCTGATCATCGTGAAACTCGACGACCGCGATACCCAATCGCTCGTTGTTGCTAAAGCGGTACCAGATCCCCACCTCTGCTAACAGGCGGGAGATAAACGCCAGATCACTCTCGCCGTACTGCATCACCTGCTCGCGCGCCGGGTACTCCCGCACCAGCGAAAACAGAAAATCCTGCCCCTCAAAGTCATGCCGAGTCCGCAGAATGCTTTCAACAATCTGCGGCACCGACTGATGCTGATAAATCCGGAACTGCCGTCCACGGGCCAGCAACGCCAGGCGCGGTTCCAGCGTCACTTCATAGCGCGCCTCGTCAGCAGAACCCGACAGTCGCTTGAACCCCGTCACCACTCCATGCAACGTACGCAGCGGTTCAACTGAAGGCACCGACAAACCACGAATCGCAACCGGCAAGGTATGCGCCGCCGCATGCAAGCTGAACTGCGCATCCTGCCCCAGCATCCGTTCAGCGCCGATATCCTGCTCAACCGAGGTAAATTCCACGCGGTAATGAAACGGCTGACTCAGCCGCTCCTCGCCCTCAAACGCCAGCACATCCAGCGCCACCGGCAGGTTATGAACGGTAAGTTTGTGACGGCTATGGTCGAAAAACACCCCGATGGCATCGTTCATCATTTGCCCTCCATAGACGCCGAGGCCTCGACAAACTCAAGGGTGATGCCGTCCTCCTCGCAGTGCCCCAGCACCACGCCCCGGGTTGCCAATCGCGCCGCCTGGCGCTGCAAAAGCTGCTGACTGAGCACCGGCAAAATCTGCTGATTGAGCAGGCTGTCGATGTTCCGCGCGCCGCTGTCGGGCAGCAGGCACGCCTCCATCAGCGCGTCATGCAGGCGCTCGTCGATCCGGCAGTCCAGCCCGTAATGCCGGCGCAACCGCTCCGCCACTTTGCTCAGCTTGAGCGCGACGATGCGCTTGAGCGCCGGCGCCTGCAGCGGTCGATAGATCAGCGTCTGAAAACGCGCCAGCAGCGCTGGCTGGAAGTATTCGCGCAGGACCGGTCGCAGTTGCTCGTACACTTCACCGTCGAGCGCGTCGGGGTTCGCCAGCAGGTAGTCCTGCAACAGGTCGCTGCCCAGGTTGGAAGTCATGACGATGACGGTGTTGCGGAAGTCGATTTCGCGCCCTTCGCCGTCCCGCATGAAGCCCCGGTCAAAGACCTGATAAAACAGGTTGAGCACGTCGCGGTGGGCCTTTTCCACTTCGTCCAGCAGCACCACGCTGTAGGGTCGCTGGCGCACCGCTTCGGTGAGCACGCCGCCCTGGCCGTAGCCGACGTAGCCCGGCGGCGCGCCTTTCAGCTGGCTGACGGTGTGGGCTTCCTGGTACTCGGACAGGTTCAGGGTGATCAGCGACTTCTCGCCGCCAAACAGGGTGTCGGCCAGCGCCAGGGCGGTTTCGGTCTTGCCGATGCCGCTGCTGCCGACCAGCAGGAACACGCCCAGCGGCGAGTCCTCTTCAGTCAACCCGGTTTTGGCGGCGCGCAGTCTTTGAGACAGACCAGTCATCGCTCGGTCTTGGCCGATGACGCGGGATGCCAACGACTGCTCCAGCGTCAGCAGGCTGGCCTGTTCATCTTTCAGCAGGCTGCTCAGGGGCACGCCGGTCCAGTCGGCAATCACCTGGGCGACGCTGCGATCATCGACGTCCAGGGACAGCAACGGTGCATCGCCCTGAACCGCCTTGAGCTGGGCCTGTAGATCCGCGCAGGTGTCGGCGTCGAAGACCTCCGCACTGCGTGCGGCAAGCAGCGTCTGCGCGAGATCGAGTTCGTTGGCGTGCTGGTCATGAAGTCGCCCCAACTCATCGCTCAGGGCTACAAGCTGCTCGGCGATGGCTGCCAGACGTTCATCGGCGTTGCGTCCGTTGATGCGCTGATCGTCTTGCAGCGCCAGACGTTCCTGCTCCAGCGCGGACTGCCGGGCCTTGCTCGCAATCAGCGCCTGAGGCTCGCAATCCAGGCTCATGCGCACCCGGGCGCTGGCGGTGTCGAGCAGGTCGACGGCTTTGTCCGGCAACTGCCGACCGGGCAGATAGCGGCGCGACAGCACCACTGCCGCCTGTATCGCGGCGTCCTCGATGTGCACGCCGTGGTGGCTGGCGTAGCGGGCCTTCAACCCGCGCAGCATGACCATCGCCGTCGCGTCATCCGGCTCGTCGACTTTGACCGTCTGGAAGCGCCGCTCCAGCGCCGGGTCACGCTCGAAGTACTGTTTGTATTCGCTCCAGGTGGTTGCGGCGATGGTGCGCAGTTCGCCACGGGCCAGGGCGGGTTTGAGCAGATTGGCGGCGTCGGCGCCCCCCGCCTGATTGCCCGCGCCGATCAGGGTGTGGGCTTCATCGATGAACAGCAGCACCGGGTGTTCGGCCTGCTGCACGGCCTCGATGACATCTTTGAGGCGTTGCTCAAACTCGCCTTTCACTCCCGCGCCGGCTTGCAACAGCCCCAGATCCAGCGTGCGCACGCTGACCGGTTTCAGGCTAGCGGGCACGTTGCCTTCGACGATGCGCAGGGCCAGCCCTTCGACCAGCGCGGTTTTGCCGACGCCCGGCTCACCCACCAGAATCGGGTTGTTCTTGCGCCGGCGGCTCAGGATGTCGATGACCTGACGAATCTCGTCGTCACGGCCCAGTACGGGGTCGATCTCGCCCTTGCGCGCCTTCTCGGTGATGTCCTGGGTAAACCTCGCCAGCACCGGGTTTTCCGCCGCTGAACCCGCGGACGACATCGCCACGGCAGCTCGATCCGGCGCAAGATCCAGACCCGGCCCCGGCCCCGGCCCAGGCGCCGAACCCGCGCGCTCATCGGAATGCTGTTCAAGAAACGGCAGCAAGTGGCGCAACTGCACCTCGCTCAGGCTGAGCAACGGCCAGGCCTCCACGCATGCAAGCAGGTCGGGGCTCTCGATCAGCGCGGCCAGGACGTGGGCCGAGCGCAGTTGCTCGTTGTCCTCTTCCATCGAAGCGCGCACCCAGGCGTTCTTGATCAGCCGCTGCAATCTGTCACACAGCTGCGGCTTGGCCTGGAGACTGCGTGGCAGGCGGTCCAGGTGGTCGAGCAGGCCGGTCCACAGCGCTTCGATGTCCCACTCGTAACGCCGGCCGATCAGCACCAGATCGCCGTCGCCCTGCCCCAGCAGTTTCAGCAGCCAGTGCTCGATGGTGATGTGACCGTGGCCGCGGCTCTGGCACAGCGTCGCGGCCGCGCTGAGGGCCTGGGCGCAGAAAGGGTTGAGGCGGCGAAGCAAACGGGAGGAGCTCTGTGCCATGGGTCATCGTCCTTGAACGGAAGGTTGGGGTGCCGGCGCCGAGACCGGTAACGGGTCGCGGCATGGCTGGTTCTTTAATGTGCGGTGCAGATGTGCTTGGCGGAGCGCCCGCGAACGGACGCTTCACCCAACACACCGCAGCCGGCAGACAGGCGCGCAAAAGCTGCCTGTCTGCCGGCCTTGCAGCGTCAGGCGGTCTGGCGTTCGTTCCACGAGTCGGAGTGGATGATGTTGCCGTCCTTGTAGGTCCAGGTGACCTTCTCGTAACGCAGCTCGATCATCTCCAGGTGGTTGTGCTTCTCCTTGGCCGGGTCCTTGACGTCGTGCATTTTCGGCGCGACGCGCACGACCTTGACGTTCTCCAGCAGGGTGTTGAAGTACTCGACTTCCTGGCCGGCGTCGTCGATGCGGTACCACTTGAACTCGGCGCTTTTCAGGGTCTGGCCGGTGCCGACCGCCTTGTACAGGTACGGGCTGCTGGCATCGATTTCCTTGGTGAAGAGGAACGGCGTGTGGACGCGGGCGCCGGTCAATTTGCCGGTGTTGTTGTCGGTGGGGATGTACACGCTGTGGTCCTGGGCGACCACTTCGACGCTGCCTTCCCGGGACTGCACGTTGACCGAGCCTTTGATGTCAGCGCCGCCGTCATCTTTGAGCCAGAGGTAAACGGGAATTGCCATGTGAAACTCCTTGCTTGGGTTATCGAGTGCCGCGAAATGCGACGGGGGTAGCCGGTCCGGCCCCGGCAGAAAGCGACCCGCAGGCCCCCTCTTCCGGCACCAGACGGATGTCGACGCGGCGGTTGGCCCTGCGTCCTTGTTCGGTGTCATTGCTGGCGATCGGCTGACTGGCGCCGTAGCCCTGCACGGCAAAGCAACTGCCGGGAATGCCGCCCATGCGTTGCATCCAGTCGCGCACCGAGGCGGCGCGGTCGCGGGACAGGCGCAGGTTGTGTTCCGTGCTGCCGGTGGCGTCGGTGTGCCCGGTGACGACGATCAACCAACCGGGTCGGGCCTTGATGCCGACCAGGGCGTTGATCAGCACCTGGGTCGACTCCGCCTTGAGTTCGGCGCTGCCGATGTTGAACAGCGACAGCGTGTCCAGCCGCACCGGTCCAGGCGCCTGCGCCGTCTCGGTGGGCGGCCGGTAACGGCCGATGGCGTGCCAGACCCTGATGCGCAACTGTTCGGCGCGGTACAGGCCGAGGCCCAATGACCGCGGCTCGCCGTGACGGTAGTAATCATCCAGACGACGGGCGTCGTCGTGCAGGACGTTGAACGCCGCTTCGCGCAGGGCCACGGCCTGCTGATCCTGGCGGGCGGTTTCATTGATCGAGGCGTAGCGGCGCAGGTCGTCACCGAGCTGGCGGATTAGCAAGGTGTTCTGCCGGGCCGAGCTCGACATCGCGACGACGGCAGCGAACGCCGTGAGCCATATGCCGATGACAGTGGCGCGCCTGGCTGCGGTGTTGCCGGTGTGCCGGGGCAGCAGATCAAGTAAAGCATCCGGCACAGGCAAAACACCGCCCGTGGGCCCCGTCAAATGGGTCGGCACCAGCGCGGTCTTCGCCTGTATCCAGTGCTGCCAGACGCTGCCCGGCCTGTGGTCAGGCAGACTCGCCACGCGGCAGATCGCGTACGCCAGCGGCAACCGCGAACCATTGCGGCCGTTGCGTATCAAGTGCGCAGCGACGTACTGCGCCAGCCACGCAGCGTAGGCATTCATTTGAACGCCGATTTGCATCCGCTCAGTGAGAGCAGCGGCGTCTTGTCTCTGCCAGTCCTCCACGCTGGCGCAGGTGCCGTTGTCCCGGACCTGCGCGGATGTTCCGCCGCTTTCCCAACTGAACCAGACAGATTCGGCGCCCGCACTTCCCTTTTCCCGGGTAAAGCCGCTCCCACCAACATCGCGCGACCCTGGTGAGGCTTGTTGATAGCTAACCACCCACAAAGGCAAGGTCAGCGCACACCTGCGGACCACGGAAAGCTGGTGACACAGCGCACGAAGCTCGCCGGCCACCACCGCGCTGTCGGCGTACATGGCTGGATTGATCACGAACATGACACTCAGCTGCGCACGCCATTGCGGACGTGCCGCCAGCAGCGCAGCCACCATCGCGGGCGATCGTTCAATGCTCGGCACCCTGACGTAACACCCGTTTGGCGTCGTCCGCACGGCCGTTGGCTCGGCGATATTGGCATCGGCATCGGCATCAACCGCAAAAAGCCCCGCCGCTCCCTTGCCACACACCAGCACCACGGGCAGGCGGTACTCACTGCCAGGCAAGGCTCGGAACTCATCCAGCCGCAGGGAACCACCAACACGCGCCGAGCGCCGACCCGCCAGCAGCCAGGCCCCGAGCACCAGAGCCAGGGCGCCCGCCGCCGCCAGGGCTTGAACGACCAGGCTCAGCGGCAACACGCTGATCACCATCAGCGCCAAGCATCCGGACCACAGGGCAAGTGCACGCATCAACTTGAGTGTCATGGGCGCGTCACACCTGCTCGGTCACAAGGGAGGCGACCAGAGCCGCCAGATGCGAATCCAGCAACCACCAGATGCCCGCCAGCAGCAAACCGGCCACCAGCAGGTGTAGCAACGGTGCGCGCACCCAGGCTGGCAAGGGCTTGCGGCCCCGCGCGTCGATCCACGTCGGCAACGGCTGATCCAGGCTCACCGGAGCAACCCGGCGGGTCAACTCGGCCATCAACTGTTGCCGCTCGGGGTGGTTCGGCTCCTTGTAGCGACCGAGAAATCCCAGCATCAGGACGCGGTGATAGACCCTCAGTACGCTCGGGTCCGGAGAAGGCTCGTTCAACACCTCACGCATTTCTTCGTAGAGAAACTGCCCCGCCTGATGACGCCCGAAGTAATGCGCCTGGAGCGGTTCGTGGGTCCATTTGGCGCGGGCACCGGCATCGGCGTGGATCAGCACGGTTTCATCCATGAGCGCACATTGGGCATGGCTGATGAAGTCGACATTGCGCTGGCTGACGCCGGCCTGGGTCAGCGCATCGCGAACCTCGACAACCTGCCGGGTGCACACCGCCCAGAGCGCATCGCTGTCCGGAGCGGATGCGCCATGACGCAACTCGACCACCAACAGGTAGCTGTCCTGCAGCAGTTGATCGACATCGACGGACCGCGCAGCCGCTTGGCTTTTCATTGGCCGGCTCATGAGCGCAGCACCGCAAACAGCTCAAGCTTCATGTCCGGCAGCGTCGCCGGCACATAGAACGCGCAGACTCCTTCCGCGAGCACGGCCTGACCGCTCGGATGGGCAAAGTCGAGGGCGAAATACTGGTTTTCGAGACGCAGCGGAATCGCCGCCGGCACGTGACTGAGCGGCTGCAGCGGAACGCCGTCCAGGGCTGCGTTGATCAACTGATCAACGTCGTCCGGCGTGCCGACCTTGCACAGCCGCGGGAACTGCGCCTGCAATTGCGTCGGGGCCTCGCGGCAGCGCACCGACAGGTAAAAGTCAGCGGCGTCGGCCTCACGCAGGCGCGGGTCGTTGAACGTCACTTGCCAGCGACCGGGGAGCACCCGCTCCAGCTCCAGAGCGATCACCCGTGACGGCAGACTGGCTTCCAGCAGCGTCGAAATCATCTGCATCAAGGGCGCAAACACCGTTTCCAGCGCTTCGTGACGGTAGACCGGAATAGCGTCAACGTCGTGTTCGAGGGAGAACGTCAGCAGCGCCCCCGCCAGCTTCACCAGCTCCAGATAGACCTGCTCGGGATGACGCGCCGGGCTGGCCTTGAAATCGGCGAGCACGGGTTGGTAGGTATTGAGCGCATTAAGCAGCCAGAACAGCGAAACATCCGCCACCGCGAAGTCGGCCATGCGCTGATTGCTTTCACGGCGCATGCCCATCAAGCGTTGACGCTTGGACGCCAGTTGGGTCAGCAGATTATCCAGCTGAACCTGCAAGCCCGAATGCCCGGAGAAGCTCAACAACGGCGGCACAAACGCCTCGTCCAGGCATACCCGGCCCTGGCCGTCACGCACCAGCCGGGCGACCGGGCAGGTCAGGTAATCGGCGTTGTCATCGCTGGCCACACGCAGGCTGAGCATGTGCTCAAGCACACCGATCGACTGTTGATCGTCGCCGTAGAGATCCTGCACCTGCCGCCAATCCTGGCGGTAACGCACCGGCCGGTCAGCGCGAGCGTCTTCGAACAGACAATTGCCACCGTTGGCCTGCTCCAGCGGCAGGCACAACAGCACCGTCGCGCCCTGCTCCGGGTCGATCTGAATCTGTTCGAGGGCCAGCGCGGCGGGCAGTCGATCAACGCTGTCGGTGTCGATCAAGGTGCCATCCGGCAATCGCACGCGCAGCGCGGACACCTTGAGCTTGCCCAGCCGTAGCGCCTCACCATCGAAGGTCGCTGTCTGCACGCCCCAGGGATGAATCCGCGACAAATGGGCGATGCATTCGTTGGTCCAGGCTTCCCAGCGCGCTTGCTGCTGGAATTGCTGCTGGGACAGTAGCGCCCCGGCAGCCCAGAGAGGTCGGTCTATTTTCATGTTGTGCTCACCTATGGCCGACGTCAGGTTTTGGCTTTGGGCATCTGGGAAACCAGCGAAAGATTCACGTCCATGCCTTCCACCTGGAAATGCGGCACGGCGTACAACTTCACGCGGAAGAAGCCGGGGTTATCGTCGATGTCCTCCACCGTCACCCGGGCGTCGCGCAGCGGATGAGAGGCCTGCAAATCGTCCCCCGGGTCGGTCATTTCGGTGACCAGCCCGCTGATCCATTTATTCAATTCCAGCTCCAGCAAGCGCCGGTCTTTGGTGGTGCCGATGTTTTCCCGCTGAATCAACTTCAGATAATGGGCAATGCGCGACAGCAGAAAGATATAAGGCAGGCGTGAATTGATCCGGCTGTTGGCCGTGGCATCGGCGGTGTCATATAACGCGGGCTTTTGTGTTGAATTGGCAGAGAAGAAACAGGCGTAATCGCGATTCTTGTAATACGAAAGCGGAATAAACCCCAGATTGGCGAATTCAAACTCCCGGGTTTCCGGAATCATCACTTCCGAAGGGATCTTCACCTGACTGCCGGTGCCAAGGTCATATAAATGAATTGGCAGGTCCGTCACCGCACCACCGGACTGTGGCCCGCGAATCTGCACACACCAGCCGTTGGCGACAAAACTCTTCACCATGTTCGCAGCAAAGGCAAAAGAAGCATTGGTCCACAGATATTTGCTGTGATCGGTGCCTTTGACACTTTCCACATAATTGAAACTGCGCACCGGAAGGGTGTCCGGCCCGTAGGGCAGCCGTCCCAGCACGCGCGGCATGGTCAGACCGATATAGCGGGAATCATCCGTGTCGCGGAATGACTTCCATTTGATGTATTCCGCACGATCAAAGTAATTGCCGATGTCTTTGATGGCGGCGACTTCTTCCATGTTTTCCTTGCCGAAGAAGGCTGGCCCCACCGAACCAATGAACGGCATATGCGCCGCCGCCGCGACTTTCGATATAGTGCGAAGCAGCGCGATGTCCTGAGGACTGCGATCAAACTCGTAACTGGAAACAGCCGCCGCAATGGGTTCACCGCCGGGCGTGTCATATTCCTGGGTATAGGTATGCATATACAGACCGCTCTGGGCGATCTCGGGGGCGTCTTCGAAATCCTGGACCAGATGGTCCTTGCTGATGTCCAGCAACTCGATGCGCACGTTCTGTCGGAAGTCCGTCTGATCGATCAGCGACTTCACCCCGCGCCACGTCGACTCGACCCGCTGGAACTCCGGGTGGTGCATGACGGCGTCGAGCTGGCGGCTGATCTGCGAATCGAGCGAAGCGATGTGTTCGTCCAGCAGGGTCTTGTCGAGGCGCTGGACCTTGCGCGACGTGCCTTTGAGCAGGTTCAGGAATACGCTGACGGCCGCAGTCACGCGCTCATCGGCGGAGATCTCCGACAGGGCTTCGTTGTTCTGAAACGCTTCGATGTCGCCCAGGGCTGAAACCGGGGTGAGGTTGATTTTTGAAAACAGCGCGCCATACACGCCGGTGCTTTCTTCGGACAAAACGGTGCCACCGCCTGAGACTGCGGAAGAGTGTTTCGAGGACATGTTTGATACCTGCTATCAGAGACCCGGGTGATTAACGCTCTGTGGGTGCGGCGAGCATCGCCAGTTCGGCGCGCAACTCATCACTCAGCGTTTCGTCTTTTACGATGCGTTCAAGTTCGTGACGGAAGGTTGCGTTGTCGAGCAGGTTTGATTTGAGATCACGCAACAGATTGCGGGTCGCCAGCAGCGCGCGCAATGAAGGTATTTGTCTGGCCACGTGTTCCGGTTCGAAGTCTTTCATCTTTTCGAAATTCAACTCCACTGACGCATCGGAGCCGTCGTCGGCGAACGTGTTTTCAACCGTGAGTTTCAAGGCCGGGGAAAATTCCGCCAGCACACTGTCGAAATTATTTTTATTGATATTGATTTTGGTGCGTTCGGACAAGGGCCGGTCTTCCCGGCCATTGCTGTAATCCCCCAGCACCATCAATTTGAGCGGCAGTTCGACTTTTTTCTGCGCACCGCCCGTGTGCAAATCGAGTTTTATATTGACCCGCGCTTTGGGCACTTCATTTTGAAAGCTGTTTGAAGCCATAACTCCTCCGTCGAAAATGCCACACGTCACAAAGGGGAATATCTGGATTGCAGGGCCTTTTTATCAGCCGAACGTCCGTGCCCCAAGCGATCAAGTTTTAACAAGTGTGAGCAGCGAATGGGCTGATGAAGTTTTCATCGAATTCGGGAAGCGGCAAGGCTAATGCCCTACGAATAAAAACTCTACCCATAAAGACAGGTCGAGAGCTGTCCTACGGAAGTCTAGAAACTTTCCTACAAAGTAATCCCAGATAGTGGACCGGCTGCAGAATTAAAACGCTGCGCAATGCAGTGGCGGCGGATTTTAAAGTACAGATATAAAAAGACCGCAAGCGGTTGAACAGCATCAGCTGTGCAACACGCCTGCGGCCATGTCGAGCATTTGAATCAGAAGATGTAATCAGTGGTCAGGAACGTCGACTCACGGTTGTGAATGATGTCGCTGATCAGCGCCTTGTTGCTCTCCTGGAACTTGGTCGCCACCAACGTGCGGATCGAGAACACGCGCAGTGCGTCGTGCACCGACAGGGTACCCTCGGCCGAATTCTTGCGACCGTTGAACGGGAAGCTGTCAGGGCCGCGCTGGCACTGGGCGTTGATGTTGATGCGCCCCACCTGATTGGCGAATGCATCGACCAGACGCCCGACCTGCTTGGAGTCGTTGCCGAAGATGCTCAACTGCTGGCCGAAATCGGAATCCAGCACGTACTCGATCACCGTTTCCAGATCGCGGTACGCGACCACCGGTACCACGGGGCCGAACTGTTCTTCGTGATAGACGCGCATGTCCGGCGTGACCGGGTACAGCACCGCCGGGTAGAAGAACTGCCCGTGGGTCGTGCCGCCGCCTTCGTTGACCACTTTGGCGCCCTTGCTCACGGCGTCGTCCACCAGCCCTTGCAGGTAGTCGGTCTTGCCCGGCTCAGGCAGTGGCGTCAGTGAGACGCCCGGCTCCCACGGCATGCCCGGCTTGAGCTGGGCGAGTTTTTCCTCGAACTTTTCGAGGAAACTGCCGACCACGTTCTCGTGCACGAACAGAATCTTCAACGCCGTACAACGCTGGCCGTTGAACGACAGGGAACCGGTAATGGCTTCCGTCACTGCATTGTCCAGGTTCACATCCGGCAGCACGATCCCCGGGTTCTTCGCGTCCAGACCCAGCGCCGCGCGCAGACGGTGTGGCTTGGGGTGGAGCTTTTTCAGGGCGCTGGCGGCCTTGTTGGTGCCGATGAACGCAAACACGTCGATCTTGCCGCTGGCCATCAGCGCACTGACGGTCTCGCGGCCGCTGCCGTAGATCACGTTGATGACGCCAGCCGGGAAGCTGTCGCGGAACGCTTCGAGCAACGGCCGAATCAGCAGCACGCCGAATTTGGCCGGTTTGAACACCACGGTATTGCCCATGATCAGGGCCGGAATCAGCGTGGTGAAGGTCTCGTTCAGCGGGTAGTTATAAGGGCCCATGCACAGGGTCACGCCCAGGGGAACGCGGCGAATCTGGCCGAGGGTGTCCTGCTCCAGCTCGAAGCGGCTGGACCGACGGTCGAGCTCCTTGAGGGCATTGATGGTGTCGACGATGTAATCGCAGGTGCGGTCGAACTCTTTCTGCGAATCCTTGAGGTTCTTGCCGATTTCCCACATCAGCAGCGTGACCACCGCGTCGCGCTGCTCACGCATCAGCGTGAGAAAGGTCTCGACGTGATGAATGCGGTCAGCGACGCGCATGGTTGGCCAGGCGCCCTGCCCACGGTCGTAGGCGTTGACGGCGGCGTCCAGCGCGGTCATTGCCGTGTCGGCGTCCATCAGCGGCGTGCTGCCCAGTACCACGGACTCAAGGCCCGCGTCGGTCTGCAGCGAGACCGGGCTCAGCACCGGCGCCAAAGGGCCGTGCCATTGGTGCAGTTCGCCGTTGACCAGGTAATCGCGCTGCTCGATGGCGGGGCCTGCCCGGAACTGCTCAGGGATCTCGTCGGCGCGCGGGTACAGGTTGTCCAGGCGGTTTTGCAGGGTCATCTCATTTACCTCTTCCAGTCGGTCATCGTGCCAAACAGGCTGGACACACTACGCCACAGCCGCCGCCGAATGAAAAGCGTCGAGATAAATGTCACGTTCGGGTGACACGAAAACCGTCTGAGGCCGTTGCCAGAGGCGACGTCTAGGCCACCGCCGTCTGGTTGCGACCCGATGCCTTGGCCCGGAACAGCGCCTTGTCTGCGAGGGCCAGGAGTCCATGCAAGTCCTGATCGATGTGGTCCAGCTCTGCAACGCCCAGGCTCGCGGTAACGCCTTCGTCGTGCTGGCAGGTGATGTCGGCGATGGCTGAGCGCAGTCTCTCGGCAATGACTCGCGCCGCGTCGATCGGCGTGTTGGCCAACAGCAGCGCGAATTCCTCTCCGCCCAGGCGGCCGCTGACATCTGCGTCGCGCACGGATTGACGGATGACCCTGCCGATCTGCCGCAAGACGTCGTCACCCGCCTGATGGCCGTGGCCGTCATTTATGCGTTTGAAATGGTCGATGTCCAGCATCAGGGCGCAGAGCGGCAGATGGGCTTGCTTGCAGGTCTCGTACACGCCTTCGGCCCGATGGAAGAAGGCACGGCGGTTTTGCAGTCCAGTCAGCTCGTCTGTCTGCGCGGCATGGGCGGCGATGCGATGGGCATGTTCCATTTCGCGACTCAGGCGAAAGGCCCTCTCCATGGACTGAGACAGTTTGCGGGTCGCGCTGGCGACAAAAACGGCAAAGATCAGCGACGCAACGGCCATGCCCTGCTGCGCGGTCTGGGGCTGAAACAGCAGCCAGATCGAGCACGGCAACAGCACCAGCGCAATCGACACCAGGGTCATCGAGCGGTACGCCGAATAACACGACACCGCACTCACCGTCATGCCCACCGCGAACAGCAGCACCAGCGTCTGGATCAGCAGATCCCCGGCGTGCATGAGCGCCAGCGCGCCGCCGCCCCAGATGCCGGCGGACAACACCAGCGTGAACCAGTATGTGGTTTCCCAGCGCTCTGGGGTGCGGGCGGTTTCCGGCACCCGAAAATAAGTCGTCAACATGATCAGGCGCAAGGTGGTCGAGGCGGCCAGCAGCCCCAGCCACCCGAGAATCAGCGAGTGCTCCAGGCGCTCCCAGCAGATCCACGAGAGCATCACAGCCGCCAGCGCGCTGCCGAATACAGAGAAAAAACTCTGACGGAAGAGCAACTGCAAACGATCGTTGCGCACTTGGGCCCGTATCAGGGCCTCGCGCGCCGGTTGAGAATCATGGAGGTACATCGAATTCGCCCGACCCTGGCATTGGATGGCGGCGATTGTGGCACCGTGCTATGACGCTTAACAACTGGTGCGCCAACTAACTCACATCTAACGAAAAGCAGCGGTGCAGATCGCCGCCAGATATTGTCTCAACCCTTCTGGCCCGGGCGTTCCGGGCGAAGGCCATTGGGGCTAACCGAGCAGCTCGATCAGCTTCAGCGCATCCCCGGTGGCGGCGCCGCTGGCGGTGTTGTCGAAAATACACCACGTCGGCGCGCCGCCTTGCGCCTCGGCCCTCAGTTCGGCAGCCAGACGGATCAGATAATCCTCTTCATAGGCGCTGTAATAGAGGCGCGGCGCGCCGTGCAGTCGCCAGTAACGCAACCCCGGCCAGCCTGAAGGTTGGCTGTCGTTACTGAGTCTGGACGGATCGACCCTTGCCTGGGCAATGCGGTAGTGAGCAAGCATCGGCTCCCCCTGCACCCAGCTTTCGTGGCGCGGCTCGATGACCACCTGCCCCTCAAAGCGCTCGCGCATCTGGATGAAAAACCCTTCGGCCAAGGAGGGCTCGAACGCGAGCGAAGGCGGCAACTGCAGCAGCAGGCAACCGAGCCGCTCGCCCAGTTCACCGCACTGTCCGAGAAATTCGTCCAGTGCCTGGGCGCTGTCCTGCAAGCGGTGTTCGTGGGAGATGAGCTTGGGAAGCTTCACCGAAAAGCGGAAATCCGCCGGCACTGAGTCGGCCCAGCGGGCGTAGGTTTGCGGGCGATGGGGGCGGTAGAACGAGCTGTTGATTTCTGCGGTGTTGAAGTGCCGTGCGTAGCGCTGCAAGTGGGTGCCCTCTCCCGGAAACGCCGGCGCCTGCTCGCGGCCCAGACTCCAGCCGGCACAGCCCACGAAAATTCTGCCAGTGCCGTTCAAAGCAGCATCGTTAAACACAGCACCTCCCTTCCTCGCGCCAGTACGGTCCTCGATCTCCACTGATCGAGTGACTGCCGGGCAGCGGATGAGTTCGATGTTTTCGGCGGTGTCTCGGTCCACAGCCCTCAGGCGTTGGATATCTGGTTGATCCCGATGACCTCGCCGCTCCAGATCATCTCGTAGTGGGCGCTCTGCACGATGGACATGACGTGGCGCGGGGTCAGCAGTGCCCAGCAGTGATTGCCCGGCGAGCGCACCGAGTGGTAACGCAGCCCGGCCATCCCGGCCTGCTTCGCGGCCTTGCCCAGTACATGGGATTGCGCGTAGTCGTCAGGCGCATAAATGGGGTCCGAGAAAGGAATTGCGGTGGCGTCAACACAGCCCTCCTCGCTGAAGCTGCAACTCAGGCAGCGGAACACAAAGCGCTCGTACTTCAGCGCCACGACCCGCGACCAGTAAAGCTGCTGATGGTGGCGCACTTCGGCGATGGCCGTGTCGACGGTGTCAGCCAGATACAGCACGCCGAACTCGCCGCTGCTGAAGCGCGAGCCCGCAGGATTGACATGGGTGAACGGCGCGACCGCGTAGGAACAACCGGGGATGCCGAACGGGATGTCGGCCAGGGGAATCAGCTCGATGCGGCCGACTTCGTTCTGCAGGCGCGGATTGGTCAGCGCCTGAATCCGGTACAGCGTCTCGAACTCGGCGGCATCGGCGACGTCGCTGAACAGTTCGATCGGCGGGAATTTGGAATTGACCAGGCGATAGGCCTGTTGCGTCTCACCGGCAAGTGCGGCGAGTGCATCCGGCGTCACCACTGGGCGCCCCGGAGGGTGTCGATGCGGCGGAAGGTTTCATACAGCGAAATCATGTCGCCCTGGGCCATGACGTCCAGGGGCTTTCTGCCGTTGAAGAACTCGTTGTGGTTTTCCATCGACGGGAAACCGTAGGCGTTATCAGGATTATCAAACAGGGTTCGCAGGGCGGCGTGGATGTTCAGCACGAAGCTGACCCGCTGCATCTGGTCCTGATCCAGCGCCACCGACCACTGTGCGTCGTCCTGGCGGGCGCGGGTGTACGTGCTTCGAGAGATACGCAGAATCTGACAGGCCTGCTCGCTGGTGGCCTTCCACTTGTCCAGCACCCGCAACGCCGCGCGCAAGCCGACCACGCACTCGGACTTTGACAGTTGCCGCGCTTGAATGGCGGTGGTCATGGGCATACCTCTTGATGGCTGCAGATTTATGTCTGCGGACGCAACTCTAATCCGATTGCGTCCATGGATGCAATTTCAAGTTGCAGCAGCATTGACTTGTAGCGAGATATCCGACGCCTTCCCGGCTAAAGCCGGTCCTACAGTCGAGGCCATCTTCAGTCTCACTGAATGCACGTGATCCATTGTAGGACCGGCTTCAGCCGGGAAGAGGCCTGCGCGAGCACCCTCACATCTGCGGTGTGCCACCTGACGCCTTCCCGGCTGAAGCCGGTCCTACAGTCGAGGCCATCTTCAGTCTCACTGAATGCACGCGATCCATTGTAGGACCGGCTTCAGCCGGGAAGAGGCCTGCGCGAGCACCCTCACATCTGCGGTGTGACACCTGACGCTTTCCCGGCTTAAGCCGGTCCTGCAATCGAGGTGATATCCAGCCCAGTGAGACACATGACCCCACAAGCCGCGATCCAGAGCCTTCTGGCGTGTGAAAAAAATGTGAAAATTCACCTTAGTCATATCTGGTAATGATTCGCATCTTGATTCAGAATCGCGCTCCCACCGCGCCTTCAGGAATTCCCACAGTGATCCCTCGCCTCCCCGCCACCTTTCTTCTGGCCGGTATCGTCACCGCCATGTCTGCCGCCCACGCAGCCGACGACGTCACGCTGCCGGCGATGGAGATCCAGGACACGTCCACTCAGGACGACGGGCAAAGCGTGGGCTATCAGGGCAAGCCGTCTTCGAGTACCACCAAACTGGGGCTGACCAACCAGCAGACCCCGCAGGCGATCACCACCATCACCCGCGCGCAGATGAACGATTTCAAAATGAACGGGGTCAAGGACGCCCTGCGCTCGGCGCCGTCGGTGACCGTCGAGCAAAGCGAAAGCGATCGCACTGAGTTCACCTCCCGCGGGTTCGACATCGGCAGTTTTGAGTACGACGGCATGGGCATGCCCTTCGCCCAGACGATCATGGTCGGTGACCTGGACATGGCCGAGTTCGAACAGATCGACGTGCTCCACGGCGCCAACGGTTTGATGAGTGGCACAGGTAATCCTTCCGCCACCGTAAACTTCATCCGCAAGCGACCAACGCGTGATTTCCAGGCGCAGATCGACACCAGCGTGGGTTCGTGGGACAACCGGCGCATCGACGTCGACGTGTCGGGGCCGTTGACCGACACCGGCAACGTGCGCGGCCGCTTCATCTATGCCCACGACAAGGGCAACTCGTGGATGGACCGCTACAGCCACGAGAAAAACGTCGCCGCCGGCCTGCTCGCCTTCGACCTGTCCGACGCCGACACCCTGACCGTAGGTTTCACCCAGCACAACAGCGATTCCAACGGCAGCACCTGGGGCAACTTGCCGCTGGTCGACATCAACAACAACCCGATCCACTACAGCAGCCGCTCGTCCAACGTAGGCCAGCCCTGGACCTACTGGAACATGCACACCCAGCGCGCGTTTGCCGAATGGAAGCATGACTTCGGCAACGGCTGGAACGCCACGCTCACCGGCACCGGTGTTACCGAGTATCAAGACACCAACATGCTGTATGTCTCGAGCGTCACCGACGACGACGCCTCGGTGTTCGCCGCCCACACCACCAGCAAGGCGCACCAGTTGCTGGGTGAAGCGAAAGTCTCCGGGCCGTTCAGCCTGTTCGGCCGCGAACACGAGCTGACCTTCGGCGCCGCCTACGGCCGCACGCACCAGAAAGCCCGGGAATACGACGCTGGCGGGGGCACCTACTTTGACACCTCGTTCGCCGGCATTCTCGCCGGCAATACCCCTTCGCCGCATTTTGGCTACACCAGTGACATCACCAACACGCAGAACTTCGAGGACCGGCAGAAGAGCCTGTTCGCCGGTGCGCGCTTCAGCCTGGCGGATGACCTGCACTGGATCGCCGGGGCGCGCATGCTCAGCGCCGACGGCACGGGCGAGAGTTATGGCACCGATCACGCCCAGCGCGAGCACGGCAAGGTCACGCCGTACACCGGCCTGGTCTACGACCTGACCCCGCAGTGGAGCGTGTACACCAGCTGGACGCAAATCTTCAATCCGCAGTACGGCACGGTCGGCGTCGACGGCAAAGTGCTGGCGCCGCTGGAAGGCAAAAGCCTGGAAGCCGGCGTCAAAGGCAGCGTGATGGATGATCGCCTGAACCTGACCGCCGCCGTGTTCAAGACCCAACAGAGCAACGTCCAGTCGGCGGACTATATTGAGGTGGGCTCGCAGTTCCGCTACTTCACCGACGATTACAAAAGCCACGGCATCGAACTGGAAGCGTCGGGCGAGGCACTGCCCGGACTCGACCTGCTGGCGGGTTACACCTACGTGCACATCGAAAACGACGATGGCGACAAGGCCCGTCGTTATGTGCCGACCCACGCCTTCCGTGGCATGGCCAGCTACCGTCTGCCAAGTCTGCCTCAAGCCAGGATCGGCACCCGGGTCAGCTGGCAGAGCGGGATTCAGAACGACACCTACAGCGTCATCCGCCAGAACGCCTACGCCCTGGTCGACCTGATGACCAGCTACGACATCGACAGCAACTGGAGCACCGCGCTGAACTTCAACAACGTCACCGACCGCAAATACCTGACCTCGCTGTACAGCGGCACGGCAAGCAACTACGGCGCACCGCGCAACCTGACGGCGTCGTTGACCTGGCGGTATTGATCCGGGCCGGTTTCCGCGCTGGCGGCATGAAAAATAGTGCGACCAGCACCGGACCCTGTAGGAGCGCGCTTGCCCGCGAAGGCGTCGGCACATTCGACATCACTGCCAGCTGACACACCGCCTTCGCGGGCAAGCGCGCTCCTACACTGATTGAAGTCTGGCGCGGTATTGTCGTCTGCTCCAAATCTCAGCCGAAGACGCTCTACGAGCCGGGCCGATGTCCGGTGCTCGCGGCAATGATGAATATGCGACCAGCACCGGAACCTGTAGGAGCGCGCTTGCCCGCGAAGGCGTCGGCACATTCAATATCGCTGCCAGCTGACACACCGCGTTCGCGGGCAAGCGCGCTCCTACACTGATTGAAGTCTGGCGCGGTATTGTCGTCTGCTCCAGATCTCAGCCGAAGACGCTCTACGAGCCGGGCCGATGTCCGGTGCTCGCGGCAATGATGTACATGCGACCAGCACCGGAACCTGTAGGAGCGCGCTTGCCCGCGAAGGCGCCGGCACATTCAACATCGCTGCCAGCTGAAACACCGCGTTCGCGGGCAAGCGCGCTCCTACGCTGACCGGAGTCGGGATCGTTACAGTCGTCTACACTGGATCCAGGCCGGAGACGCCAGGCAACCACTTGGGAATTTTTTAAGCCGTGTTGCTTGACTTCCCTTTTCCAATCAGTAAGATAGCGCGCATTCCGCGATAGCTCAGTTGGTAGAGCAAGTGACTGTTAATCACTGGGTCCCTGGTTCGAGTCCAGGTCGTGGAGCCAGACAAGGTTCCAGAGAAAGTTTTCAAAATCTCTAAACCATCAAAAAAACCCGCCTTCTGGCGGGTTTTTTCGTTTTTGCGTGACCCGCACGATGCCCCGGGCAGAATCAGGAAGGAAACAGCTTGCTCAGGCAACTGAGCTTTTTCTTATAGGAACGTCGCGCTTGCAGCGCCTCTTCGAGGGTTACCGCGACAAAGCGGGCCTTGTGGTTGGGCTGCATCTGGCCGATCAAATCGAGGTCGGCACTGATCACCGTGCCAATCATCGCGTAGCCGCCACCGGACACCGCATCACGGTGCAGCACGATGGGTTCGAGCCCGGCGGGCACCTGGATCGAGCCGATCGGGTAGCAACTGTCGACGATGTTCGACGGATCGGAACCGGCGCCGAACGGCTGCTCCCGGGGCTGAAAACTCAGCGCGCTGCCGCCCTTGAAGCGATAGCCGATGCGGTCGGCTTCCGAACCCACCGTCCAGGTTTCGGCGAAAAAGCGTTTCGCCGCCGATTCGGTCAAGCGGTGGTAGTACAAACCGGGCACCACCCGCAGGGTGATTTCACCACCCAATGATTGCCGTAACGCCATGGGCAAACTGGCGCCGGCGTGGCTCTTGCCACTGGCGATGCCCACCGGCAATTCGTCGCCTGCAACCAGGCGTCGTCCCTGAAAACCGCCGAGCGCGCCCAGTGCATAGGTGGAGCGACTGCCGAGCACCACTGGCACATCAATGCCGCCGGCCACCGCCACATAGGCGCGGGTACCCGCCTTGGGAAAGTCAAAGCGCAGCACTTGCCCGGCCTTCACGATGAACGCGGTGTCGTTGTGCATTTCCACACCATCGACCCGCGGTGTCATCTGCGCGCCACTGACCGCCACCAGTGCATCCTGCTCAAATTCCAACTCAGGCCCGAGCAGCGTGCATTCCAGCGCCGCCAGACCCGCCGGGTTGCCGACCAGTTGATTAGCCGCGCTCAAGGCGTACTGATCAAGCGCGCCGGACGGCGGAATACCCAAGTGGTAATACCCTTCGCGGCCCAGGTCCTGTACCGAAGTGGCGAGGCCGGGTTTCAGGACATTGATCATGCCAACACCTCCTGCAACGATTTTGGATAGCCAACGGGATCGGCGAGGAACGCATCCAGCGAAAACTCCACCGGCCTAATCCGCAGATCGAAGCGACCGGCTCCCACTTCGGCCACCGCGTGGTCGTACGCTTCCCGGTCCATCGCCTTGAACTGCACGATGTCACCCGGGCGGAAAAACACCATGTGTTCTTTCAGGTACGCGAGGTTCTGCTGTGGGTCGTAGATCGGCGCGGGGGTGACGCCAAACATCTGATAACCGCCGGCGCCGCGGACGGAGTAAATGCAACCAAAGCAACCGCCGTGCCCCAGGGTCAATTTCGGTGTGTCCGTACGCGGGCGCAGGTACTTGGGTACCTGCAACTGACGCTCGCGCTCGACCATCTGGAACATGAATGGCAGCCCGGCAACGAAGCCGACCATCGAGACAAACCAGGGCGCGCCGCTGTGGGCGGCGATAAATGCATCGACGTCCGCCAGACCGTTGATTCGTGCAGCGTATTCCAGGTCCGTGGCGCTCGGGTCTTGATGGCGGTCGCGAAAACGCATCAGGGTTTCGTGCGTCCAGGGGTCGTTGTAGAGCACCGGGATTTCGATAATCCGCGTCTGCAACGTGCGCTCGGCAACGGCTCCGGCCTCAGCGTTTTTTACCGCTTCGAGCAAGGTGTGAGGGGCGATGCGATCCGGGTCGAAACGAATCTGGAAGGACGCGTTGGCCAGGCAGATATCGAGGACGCCATCCAGCGCCAACCGCTCAACCGCGCGGGTGACGGCCAGCCCTTTGAAGAACGCGTCCAGGGACATGCTGTCGCTGACTTCGGCGAACAAATGCTCATCGGCGCCAAAGCTGTAACGAATCGGCGTGCTCATGCTTCACCTCCACTGCGGCGCTCGGCCAGCTCTGCTTCGCCGCCCGCAGCCACGGTGGGAATACCCAGTTCTTTGGCTGCGCGGATAATCCGCATGGCGATCTCGCCACGGTTGGCGACCAGCAGTTTATGAATGACTTGGGTCATGATCGCGCCCTCACGCGTCGTCGAGTGTTGCAACGACCTGGCCCGGCTCCACCGGATCACCGTCTTCCACCAAAAAGGTACTGAGGCGACCGGCACTCCCGGCGGTCAGTTCGCAGAACTGCTTCATCACCTCGATCAGGCCAATGACCGTGTCGGCGCTGACCTGCGCGCCGACCTCGACGAAGTTCGCCGATTCCGGACTGGCTTTGCGGTAGAAGGTCCCCGGCAACGGAGTGATTACAGTGTGTTCAGCCATGTCTGTTCCTCTTGGAATACTTGTAGAAAGGCAGGCAAAAAATGAAGTGGCTGCAGACCCTGGCATCTGCGCGCCAGGTGGCTGTCATGGTTTAGCGCGGTGCACGCACCTCGATCCCGGCGTTATCGAGTGCATGACGCGTGGCTTCGACCAACGCCAGGGCTCCCGGCGTGTCGCTGTGCAAACAGATGGAATCGAATTCAATCGCCAGGTCTTCGCCCTCGACCGTGCGCACCACGCCTTCCTGGCAGGCACGCAGCACACGGGCGGCGACCTGCGCCGGATCATAAGCCCGTACGTTGCGGGTGAAGACGATGGAACCGCTGAGGTCGTATTCGCGGTCGGCGTAGAACTCGCGGATCACGGGTTGGCCGAGTTCCGTGGCAACCCGCCAGATCACCGAATCGGGCATGCAATACAGCAGCAACTCAGGCTCCAGGCGCTGGAGGTTTTCCACCAGCAAACGAGCGGCCTCTTCGTCCCGGGCCAGGTGCATGTAAAGCGCGCCGTGGGGTTTGATGTGTTGCAGGGCCACGCCTTGAACCCGGGCGAGTTCTCGCAGGGCACCCAACTGATACAGCATGTCGTCGACCAGCTCCTGGGCCGGGGCATTGATGTGCCTGCGGCCGAAACCCACCAGGTCGCGAAAGCCCGGATGCGCACCAATGGCCACGCCCAGCCGCCTGGCCTGCTCGACCGTGCGGCGCATGGTGCTGGGGTCGCCGGCATGAAAACCGGTGGCGATATTGGCCGAACTGATGAAACCCATCAGCTCATTGTCGACACCATCGCCGATGGTCCATGGGCCGAAGCCTTCGCCCATGTCCGAGTTGAAATCCACTGACTGCATGACGCTTGCTCCTGACGCTTTTGACTTCATGCAAGCGACGTTAAATTCCTTCTCACCCCTTGGGTAGATCTATTAAAAGATGGGGTATCTTCTGAAAAACAGATACCACCTCACCCGGAGTTCCCATGTCCTTGACCCTGCGCCAGGTCCGCTATTTCGTCGCCACTGCCGAGATCGGGCAAATTTCCCGAGCGGCAATTCATTTGAATATTTCTCAGTCGGCGGTGACCACGGCGATCAAGGAACTGGAGGGGATATTCGGCACGCTACTGTTCCAGCGCTCGGCCCAGGGCATGAGTCTGACCAATGCCGGACGACACTTTCTGAATCGGGCCTATGTGATTTTGCGCAGCGTCGATGACGCGTTGAACAGTCCGCTGCCTGATATCCGTGCGAGCGGCGTGCTGCGCCTGGCCGCGAGCTACACGGTGATCGGCTACTTCCTGCCTCACCACTTGCAACGGCTGGAACACTGGCATCCGGACGTGGCCATCGAGGTCCACGAACAAGAACGGACCGCTATCGAACAAGGCCTGCTGGCAGGTCGCTTCGACATGGCCGTGGTGCTCACCGCCAACCTCACTCACCCGGACATCGTCTCGGAGAGACTCTTTAATTCCGAGCGCCGGCTATGGCTGCCCAGCCACCACCCTCTGTGCGAACGATCGGCAGTTAGCCTTGCCGACGTGGCAAAAGAGCCCTATATCCTGCTGACTGTTGATGAAGCCGAACAAAGCGCCATGCGCTACTGGGAAAACGCGCACCAGCAACCCAACGTGCGGGTACGCACCAGTTCAGTGGAAGCGGTGCGTAGCATGGTCGCCAACGGCAGCGGTGTTGCGATTCTTTCGGACTTGGTTCACCGCCCCTGGTCGCTGGAAGGTAAACGCATCGAAACCCTCAGCCTCACCGACAAAGTGACGCCCATGAGCGTCGGCTTGGCGTGGCATCGTGAGCGGGAACTCAGCCCGGCCATGCAGGCTTTCCGAAATTATTTTCACGATGCATTTCTAGCGCCGCAACAACATTCCACCCGGCGCTGAACGCGTCAGAGAATCGATTTCCGTGAGTTCTGAACGCTGATCTCTGCAAAGCGGGGCCGCACAGCCCCGCTCCGCATCGGATTCAGGCCTTGGTGTAACGCAGCCAGACGGCGCCGCCGTCCTGAACCTCTGCCGACGTCAGTTTCAAGTGAGCCGGTTGTTTCCACGCCTCGGCCGACACCTCGAACGACGCCGGGTGCTCGCCTCGCCCGTCGATCAGCGGCAGGATCAGCACGCTGACTTCATCGACCAGCCCGGCGTTGACGAACGAGCCGCTGACATGGGGGCCGCCCTCGACGATCAGGCGCTTGCAACCCAGTTCGCTCGACAGGATCTTCACGACCTGCTGCAGATCAATCTCGCTCTTCCCGGCGAAAATGTAAGACACCTGAATCGATTGCAGGAACGCCAGGTAGTCATCCGACACACCTTCGGTCAGTACTTCGACGACGTGGGAATCCAGCGCCTGGTTCTTCTTCCAGCCCACCTTGCCCTGAGGGTCAATCGACACCGCGTAGGCCTTGGCGTTGCGGTCGGCAAAGTAATGGCTTCGCTCGATCGGGCCTGTGGCGAGGCCCTTTGGATAGCCCTCGTCGTGGGCGATTTCCTGCATGGTTACGCGCCCGCAGATCCAGGCGTCGAACTCAAACGTCTGGGCGAGCTTTTCGTACAGATCACCGGCGTCTTTCTTGAACGCGCGATCCCAGCCATCGGTGAGGGCGTGGCCGTCGAGGGAGGACATCATGTGGCATATGACATAAGGCTGCATGGCAGGCTCCAGGCTGATAAGTGTGTAGAGCCGACCCGGATACCGCGGCAATAGTTCACCCCGTCACTCGACTTGCCCTTCACATCCTGCTGCCCATCATTGCCGGTGATGTAGACCATGAAGCCTATTGTCTTCAGCTTCGGCAGGGCTCGCGTAACATCGCGTCATCCCAGACCCGACCCGGACTCATGACCATGACCCTGCATATCATCAATGCCCTCGCCCTCACCGCTGTTACCGTTTTCCTGGTCAACCGCGCGTTCGCCCTGTACGACCTGATCAATGCGGCGACCGTGTCCGAGCATCACTGAGGCCCTTAAAGCCTGACGCGAATACGATTCAAGCAAGGCACCGAAATGCCAGGCCGCAATGGCCTGGCGGTCCCACGATTAGCAGTGGCTCAGAAATTGGCCTGCAGCGCCTCAAGCCCCCCCTCGTAAATCCCCTTGAACAACGCCTCGACTTCCCCATCGGAAACACCGTCCGGCGTAAAGACCCCTGACCATTCCACCCAGGTGCTGTCCGCGCCATCCTCTTTGACTTTGAACGTCGCCAGATAGTCCTTGATTGGAAACGGTCCCTTGTCGATGGAATAGCTGTAAGTGCGCGCAGAATTGTCGTAGGTCTGCAGGCGCTCGGTGATTTCAGCGCCGTCGTCGGTGGTCAGATGACGCACGCGCCCGCCTTCCAGCGACTCGCTTGTCTTGATGAAGGGCAGCCAGTCGTTCAATGACAGGAAGCCGCCCGTCAGCGCCCAGACCTTGTCGGCCGAGACCGGGAGGTGAATGGATGCAGATGCTTGAGCCATGATGTTTTCTCCAGAAGTGGAGGCAGCGGCCGGTCAGCCAGCGCTGGATGCCGTGGCGGGGCCGCGGCCTCTCTAATCAGCGATAACCGCGCGCAATCTTGTCACGGTTACCGTTGATTCGGGAGGGTGTGCGCCGCAAAAAACGCGGCGCAAAGGGTTTCACTTGGCGGTGAAAGCCGAGTAGCTGTTCATCAGGTTGCGGTAGTTCGGAATCCGCTGGGACAGCAGGTTCGCCAGGCCTTCCATGTCGTTGCGCCAGTCGCCCTGCAGCTCGCAGGCCACGGAAAACCAGTTCATCAACTGTGCGCCGGCTGCGGTCATGCGCGCCCACGCGGCTTTTTGCACCACGTCGTTGAAGGTGCCCGACGCATCGGTGACCACGAACACGTCGAAGCCTTCTTCCAGCGCGCACAGCGTCGGGAACGCCACGCAGACGTCAGTCACAACGCCGGCGATGATGATCTGCTTGCGGCCGGTGGCCTTGATCGCTTTGACGAAATCCTCGTTGTCCCAGGCGTTGATCTGTCCAGGACGGGCGATGTACGGCGCGTCCGGCAACATGGCTTTGAGCTCGGGCACCAGTGGACCGTTCGGGCCGGTTTCGAAGCTGGTGGTGAGGATGGTCGGCAGGTTGAAGAACTTGGCGCAGTCGGCCAGGGCCAGCACGTTGTTCTTGAACTCGTTCGGCGTGAAGTCCTGGACCAGCGAGATCAGCCCGGTCTGGTGATCGACCAGCAGAACGACGGCATCATCTTTGTTCAAACGCTTGTAGGGAACGGTCATGATTGACTCCATTGAGTGGGTGACGGATGAATACGGGGGCCAGCGCATCACGCTGGCGGAGAGCCTCGCCGGTTAATACCGACGAGGCTTTTCATGCTCTTTTCAATTGCTCCTTTCAGACGCTGATCAGAAGGCGAAACACGAACAGCCAAACGCGCCCCAGAAACCCTGGAAGTCGCTGACCGGTACTTTCGACTGACGCGCTTTATCGTGGCTGTGGGCGTGGACGCCACAGGGGCCGCTGCACTGGTGAACAGCGGCCGCCATCGGTGCGCCCTGGCGCCAGTGGCCCGGGACCTTGGAGACCGGCGACCAGTCCGGCAGCACCGGCACGCTGGGCGGCGCCAGATCGTCGAACTCGCCCGCGCCGTACACCACCTTGCCGTCAACGATGGTCAGCACCGATTCGATCCACTTGATCGACTCTTCCGGCACGCTGAAGAAGTCCTGGGACAACGCCACCACGTCCGCCAACTGGCCGACCTTGATCTGGCCCTTCTTGCCCTGCTCGGAGGAAAACCAGGCGCTGCCACGGGTGAACAGCTCCAGCGCGGTTTCACGGGACAAGCCTTCCGGGTATAGCTCCAGGCCGCCGACGGTGCGGCCGCTGACCATCCAGTACAACGAGGTCCACGGGTTGTAGCTCGACACGCGGGTGGCGTCGGTCCCCGCGCCCACCGGAACGCCTTCGGCCAGCATGCGTTTGATCGGCGGCGTGTGCTCGCCGGCCTTGGCGCCGTAGCGCTCGACGAAATACTCGCCCTGGAAGGCCATGCGGTCCTGAATCGCGATGCCGCCGCCCAGCGCCTTGACCCGCTCGATGTTCTTCGGCGTGATGGTTTCGCAGTGGTCGAAGAACCACGGAATGCCGTTGAACGGAATGTCGCGGTTGACCTTCTCAAACACGTCGAGCATGCGCGAAATCGATTCGTCGTAGGTGGCGTGCAGGCGGAACGGCCAGCGGTGCTCGACCAGATGGCGCACCACCGGTTCGAGGTCCTGTTCCATGCCAGCAGGTAAATCCGGGCGCGGCTCGAGGAAGTCTTCGAAATCCGCGGCCGAGAAGGTCAGCATCTCGCCAGCGCCGTTGTGGCGCAGGAAGTCGTCGCCCTGGTGCAGCGTGACGGTGTTGGTCCAGTGCTTGAAGTCTTCCAGCTCTTCCTTGGGCTTCTGGGTGAACAGGTTGTAGGCGATGCGCACGGTCAGTTGTTTGGCCTCGGCCAGTTGCGTGATGACGGCGTAATCGTCCGGGTAATTCTGGTAGCCACCGCCGGCGTCGATGGCGCTGGTCAGACCCAGGCGGTTCAGCTCGCGCATGAACTGGCGCGTCGAGTTGATCTGGTACTCCAGCGGCAGCTTCGGCCCCTTGGCCAGGGTCGAGTAGAGAATCATCGCGTTGGGCTTGGCCACCAGCATGCCGGTCGGATCGCCATTGCTGTCCCGGACGATCTCGCCACCCGGAGGGTTCGGCGTGTCGCGGGTGTAACCGGCCACCCGCAGCGCGGCGCGGTTGAGCAGCGCGCGGTCATACAAATGCAGGACGAACACCGGGGTGTCGGGCGCGGCCTGATTGAGTTCTTCGAGGGTCGGCATGCGTTTTTCGGCGAACTGGAATTCGTTCCAGCCGCCGACCACGCGCACCCATTGCGGCGTTGGCGTGCGGTCGGCCTGGGCCTTGAGCATGCGCAGCGCGTCGGCGAGGGACGGCACACCTTCCCAGCGCAGTTCGAGGTTGTAATTGAGACCGCCACGGATCAGGTGCAAGTGGGAGTCGTTGAGGCCCGGGATCACCGTGTGCTTGTGCATGTCGATGACCTGCGTGGCCGAGCCACGCTGGGCCATGATCTCGGCGTCGGAGCCCACGGCGACGAATTTCCCGCCGCTGATGGCCACGGCGCTGGCCTTGGGTTTTTCCTGGTCAACTGTGTGGAAATTACCGTTGAAGAGAATCAGATCGACGTTCATCGCGCCTCCGTTGGCAGAAGTGTTGGACGCCCCGACGGCAAGGCCGGTGGCAGGCATTGAAGAAAACAGTGCAGCGGCCGCGCCGAGCAACGAGCCTTTGGCGACAAAGCGGCGGCGGTCGCTGGAAGACGGTTGATCGGCGTCGTCATCCTTCATGATCGGCGCCCGCCACCGGCACCGGCCGGGCATTCAGCCAGGGGGCAAACAGCCGCGTCGCCCGGGGCATCAGCACGTAGACCACCAGCAGGACGATGGTCACGGTGACCAGGGCGGTGCTGATGATGTAATTGGCCAGCAACGGATACAGGCGAAACACCGGCCCCCAGACCAGCGGGATCAGCAGGGTCAGCGGGCAGATCACCAGGAAGGTCACGCAGGCCTGTTTCCAGCGCGGCGGCGGGTTTTCAGCGGCGGGGACGAACCAGAATTCGTTGTGCGGGTTGACCTCGGTGAGGTCGCCGTCGGCCAGCATGGGCGACGCTTCGGCCACCAGTTCGCGGCGGTGGGCAGAGTCGAGCCAGCGGTGCATGGCGTCGGTTGAACAAAAGCGCAGCACGCAGGTGAACATGTGCAGGCCGTCGGACTTACCACGTATGACGTCGACGCCCAGATGCCCGGGGTAGCTTGCCGCCATAGCAACGATGCGCCGCAGCCAGGCTTCGTATTGGGCTTCGAGGCCGGCCTTGATCCGGTGCTTGACCACCAGGGTGACGATCTCGTCGGCGGACAGTTTCGACGTGGGGGTAACGTCGGCGGTCGTGGCGTAATCAGGCATAGCGAAGCGCTCCAGGCAAACCACGGTTGAGCGTCAGACGACCAGGTCCGGCGATCAGCACACTGGTGAAGATGATCAGTAATAACCAGCCGAACTGGCCCTGCTCCACGCTCCACTCGCTGTGCACCACGACGAGCGCGACAAGCAGCAGGATGAGAATAGGCAGGCACGCCAGACGCGCCAGTACGCCGGTCAGAATCAGCAGCGGGCAGAGGACTTCGGCGAAGATCGCCATGCTCAGGGTCAGGGTGGCGCCGAGGTGAAACGGGTCTTCGATGAGTGTCAGTTGGCTGTTGAAGTCGAGCAGCTTGGGCAGGCCGTGGACGAACAGCAGGAACAGCGCGCCGGCGGATCTGAGGAAGAGCAGCCCGAGGTCTTGTGCGCGGTCGTTGCAGGTTGGGTAGGTCATCACACACCATTCATTGCGTGGGCCACGTTTGCCGAGGTGCCGGAGAACGTGGCCGATGAATTCAGTGTGGCGGGGCGATGAGGGTGGGTATTGAACAGACGTGCTTTTGAGGATCGAGATCGAGGACCTTAAGATCAAGAGCGTCTGCCTAACGGCAGACCGTTTCGCCTTCGGCGAGTTACTTGGAAAAGTCGAAAGTCGCACCATCCCCAAGTAACCAAGGGTGCTTGCTCCTGGTTGGGTTCCTCCTTCGTCGGAATACCCTCACTCCGACGACGCTCCGTGGGCCCGCGCCGAACGGACATCCATGTCCTGACGGCGCTCTCGCGGCATCCATGCCGCTCGGCCCACTCCGCGTCGCCTGCATTCGGCCTGCACCCAAGTCGCGATTGGCGGTGTTGGGGCTTTTTGTGTTTGAAGATCAAAAGCGCGTTTAAAGCAGATCAAGAGCTTCCCGGCTGAAGCCGGTCCTACAAGTGCGCGCGGTGTCAGCAGGACCGGCTTCAGCGGGAGGCTTCTGCTTGATGATCGTTCCCACGCTCCGCGTGGGCATGCATCCTGTGACGCTCCGCGTCACGCCCCCGGCTTGATGCGCTTCGTCTGCAGGACGCGGAGCGTCCGGAGCTGCGTTACCACGCGGAGCGTGGGAACGATCGAAAATGTCGGCGCCTGAGCTGGCCTCTTCCCGGCTGAAGCCGGTCCCACTAAAAGCACCGCGTACACCCTGTGGAATCGCCTCCGACTGTAGGACCGGCTTCAGCCGGGAAGCTCTTGATCTGCACTTGATCTTGATCTTCGACACAAAAGGTCCAGTCACCGCCAATCGCGACTTGGGTGCAGGCTGAACGCAGGTCTCGCGCAGTGGGCCGAGCCGCATGGATGCGGCGAGAGCGCCGTCAGGACATGGATGTCCGTTCGGCGCGGGCCCACGGAGCGAGACCGGAGTGAAAGAACCCCGAGGGACGAGGGGCCGAACCAGGAGCACAAGCCCTTGGTTACTTGGGGCTTTATCAAGTAACTCGCCGAAGGCGAAACAGTCTGCCCCCAGGCAGACGTCCTTGATCTTGATCTTGATCTTAAAAATCGCGATCACGGCAAAGGCCGCGTCTCCTGAGACATAAACTCCGTAATCCGCGAGCGCAGCCACCGCTCGGCCGGGTCATTGTCGTGGACGCCCGCCCAGACCATCGACAACTCCGCAGGCGCGATCGGAAATGGCGGGTCTTCCGCCCGCAACGCACAGCCTTCGACCAGCGCGCAGGCAGCGTAATCGGGCACCGTCGCGATCAGCTCGGTGCCCGCCAGCAAAGCCCGCAACCCGCTGAATTGCGGCACCGCCACCACCACCCTCCTCGCCCGCCCGACCTTCGCCAGGTCAATGTCGATGTTGCCGGTCAAATCACCGGAGAACGACACCATGGTGTGCGGCCGCTGGCAGAACTCGTCCAGCGTCAACGGCTCGGGGCGGTTGTCGCCGCGCAATACTTTCACGCCAATGTCCCGCAGCTTCTTGCGCTTGGCGTTGGCCGGCAGTTCGGTGGTGTAGCTGATGCCCACGGAAATCTCCCCGGACGCCAACAATGCCGGCATCAGCAGGAAGTTGGCACGGCGCACCACCACGATAATGCCCGGCGCTTCTTCGCGCAGGCGGTTGAGCAAGGGCGGGAACAGGCCGAACTCGGCGTCGTCCGACAAGCCGATGCGGAAGATGTCGCAGCTGGTCGCCGGATCGAATTCCTTGGCCCGGCTCACGGCGCCTGAGATGGTGTCCAGCGCCGGCTGCAGCTCTTTGAGAATCGCCAGCGCCCGGGCGGTCGGCTCCATGGCGCGACCGTTGCGCAGCAACAGGGGGTCGTCGAACAGATCGCGCAATCTGGCCAGTGCAGCACTGATCGCCGGTTGGCCCATGAACAGCTTCTCCGCCACCCGCGTCAGGTTGCGCTCGAACATCAACGCTTCGAAGATCACCAGCAGGTTCATGTCGACGCGGCGCAGGTCGTTGCGGTTCATTCGGAGATTCCAGTTGGGAGATTCCAGTTAGGAGATCAAGGTTGGGCGGTTTAGGGAGGCCTGACGATGCCAGCCCGGCGCAGGTATACACAGGCGCCGAGAGCGCGTCTTGAACATCCGTGCTATGACCCGCTAAACGCAGTTGCAAGGATAGCCGTCCTCAACAGCCATGCACGCCCTGCGCCACACATCCTTTGGGCGGCAACAGGGTCATGTTCCGACGCCAGCTGAACGGGGTCAGCCCCACGACTCGGGTGAACACCCGGGTGAAATGGGACTGATCGGCGAAGCCACAATCCAGGCTGATCTGCGAGATGGTCAGCACTGATTCGCCAAGCAAGGCCCGGGCCTTGTCCAGGCGCATCTGCAAGAACCAGTCGCGGGGCGACAGCCCGGTGTTCTTTTTGAACGCGCGGGAGAAGTGACTGCGGGACAACGAACACTCGGCGGCAATGCGGGCGATGGACAAGCCTTTGTCCATCTGGCTGGACATCAAGTCCTTGGCCCGGCGCTCCTGCCACGGCGACAGCGCGACGCGTTCGAGCATGGATTCAGGGTTCAGGGAGGGGTTGAATGCAGTCATGCCAGACGCTCCAGCTTCACAGTCAGCGGTGAGTGAAGTCTGGTCAGCGGGGTTCTTAAAGTCCTTCTCGCGGTATTAATCGTTCTGAAAAGTGGTACGACGACCTGCATCACGTCGGTGCGCCGTCGGCATTACTCGACGATGGGCAAGGTGAACACGAACGTCGCACCGCCGTAGCGGGCCGGCATGGCATACAGGTGGCCGCCCTGGGCGCTGATGATCGACTGACAGATCGCCAGCCCCATGCCCATGCCTTTGTCCTTGGTGGTGAAAAACGCGTTGAACAGCTGAGGCAGGTCCACCGGCTCGATGCCGCGCCCGCTGTCTTCAACGCTGACCACCACATAATCGCGGCCCACCACTTCGCTGGTGATCGACAGCCGCCGCAGCACGTGATCCCCAGCACTCATGGCGTCCAGCGCGTTGAGGATCAGGTTCAACACCACTTGCTGCAATTGCACGTCGGAGGCACAGACCCGCAACGGTGAACAGGTCAGGTGGGTCGTCATCAGGACTCGCTGTTGTTCGACCTCTACGCCGGTGAGCGACACCACATGGCGAATCACGTCGTTGACCAGCAGCCGGCGCCGGTGATGCGGGCCCTGCCGCGCCAGACTGTGCAGCGCGTTGACGATTTCCCCGGCGCGCCGGCCCTCGGCAACGATGTCCCGCAGCGCGGACAAGGCCTCGTCCACCTGCGGGTTTTCGCGATTGAGCCAGCGGATTCCCGCGGCGGCGTTGGACACCATCGACGCCAGGGGTTGATTGATTTCGTGGGCAATGGACGCTGCCAGCTCACCCATCACGGTCGCCTGGGCGACGCTGGCCAGACGGGCTCGTGCACCGCGCAGGGCGATTTCCACATCCCGACGCCGCGCGTTTTCCTGCTCCAATTCCTGGTGCAGGCGCGCGGTTTCCAGGGAGATCGCCGCCTGGCTGGCGAGCAGTTCCAGCACTTCGGTGCGGCAGAGGGTGAACACGCCCGGCGCGAGGTTGTTTTCCAGGTACAGCACGCCGAGCACCCTGCCCTGTTTGACCAGCGGCACGCACAACGCCGAACGCACCGGATGCTGACGCACGTATTCATCTGCGCCGAAGTAAGCATCCGTGCAGACATCGTCCAGCACCAGGCGCTGGCGAGTGCGCATTACCCGGTACAGGATCGACAGCGGCAGGTGGTGTTTGTCGGGGACCGTGTCCGTCAGCTCGATGCGCAAGCCGTCGTCGCCGCCCTGGCCGATTGCGCAGATCACCGGGGCTTCGTCTTTAACGAGCAACAGCAGGGCCCGTTGCGCACCGGCATGGACGATGGTGTTGCGCAGCAGGGTCTCGATCAGCCGGTCCTGCTCGCTTTCGTCGCGCAGGGCATGGGCGGATTTCATGACGGATGACAGATCGAGGGCCTCGCGTCCGGCCAGGGTGACGGACGTGCGCGTCGATGACACTTTCTCCATCCCTGGCGCAGGATTCGGACTGGGAATGACCGGGATTGTGGACGCGTCATGCCTTCGATCGGGCAGGTCGGACTGCAGATCAGGAATGTCCCGGAATTGCCGCCACTGTTGGAGCATCTCGCTCAGCTCCCGATGCAAAGCGGCAGCGCTCGGATAACGGTCATCCGGATTTTTGGCGATCAGCCGATGCACGAGACCGGCCAGCGGCCCAGGGATATCACCGCGATGCTGGCTCAACGGCGGCGGGATACGCGCCACGTGGCAATACACCCATTCCACTGCATCGGCGGCCCCGAACGGCAATCGGCCGACCAGCCATTCATAAAAAGTCATGCCCAGCGCATAGAGGTCGCTGCGTTGATCAGCATGACGCTGTACCCGCCGCGACTGCTCGGGCGCAATGTAGGCGAGCGAGCCGAAGACCGTGTCGGACACCGCCAGTTGCGGGGCCGATTGCACGTCGACGCTCAAGCCAAAACCGCTGAGGCGCACCACGCCGTCGGCACCTTCGATCAGGTTGCACGGTTTGATATCGCGGTGCACCAGGCCTGCTTGATGAGCGCCTGTTACGGCGGCGGCGGCAGCGATGGCCCGCTGCAAAAAAACCTCGATGGACAGCGGCGCGTCGGGCTGATCATGCAATGCCACGCCGCTGGCATCCTCCAGCACCAGCAGCGTACCTTGCGGCCCCGATAGCAATGCCACCGGCTGCACGGCCCATTGCGGCACCAGCCGGGGCGCGAGTGAAAATTCGTGCTCCAGACGACGTATCGCGCTGATTGAGGCGCCGGGTGCAGGTCGGACAATGCGCCAGTGGCGATCATCCTGGGTCAGCGTGACCCGGTAATGGGCGAGTTCTCCATCGACGAACAGCAACTGCCAGACGACCTGCTCCAGCCACTGCGGCCCGAAAGCCCCGGCGCTGGAAATAGCCGTGTAAGGCCCGTTGAAAATGCTGCTCATGAAGCCCCTTTACTGGAATCCCGCGGCTGGCGCCATGCCGGCCATTCCCGGCTAAAGCCGGTCCCACTAAAAGCACGGCGTATCCCCGTAGGACCGGCTTCAGCCGGGAAGGCTTCGGATGTCACACCGCACATCTGAGGTCGCTCAAACCGGCCTATTCCCGGCTGAAGCCAGTCCTACTAACCACCGCGTACCTCTGTAGGACCGGCTTCAGCCGGGAAGGCGTCAGACATCACGCCGCAAATCTGAGGTTGTCCATGCCGGCGTCTTCCCGGCTGAAGCCAGTCCTACTCACCACCGCGTACCTCTGTAGGACCGGCTTCAGCCGGGAAGGCGTGAGACATCACGCCGCAAATCTGAGGGCGCCCAGACCGGCCTATTCCCGGTCAAAGCCAGTCCCACTAAAAGCACCGCGTATCCCCCGAGGTCAGTTCACGAGGCCACCCAGCCGGTCGCTCATCTTTAGCAGCTCGATGACATTGCGCGCATTCATCTTGGTCAGGACGTGTCTTTTATGCACCTTGGCAGTGACTTCGCTGGTGCCCAGTTCCACGGCGATCTGTTTGTTCATTTTGCCGGTAATCAGCAGCGCCATGACTTGCCGTTCTCTGGGCGTGAGGCTGTCGAAGCGCGCTTTGACGCGGGCGGTCAGGCAGCGCTCGTCCATGCGCGTCGCGTCGCTGGTCAGCGCTTCACGCACCAGATCCAGCAGCTGCTCCGGCTCGAAGGGTTTGGTCAGGAACTCGCGGGCGCCAGCTTTGATGGCGCGCACGGACATGGCGATGGTGCCGTAGCCGGTCATGAAAATGATCGGGAAAGTCTGGCCACGATCCAGCAAGGTCTGCTGCAGATCGAAGCCGGTGCCCTGGGCCAGATTCACGTCCAGCAGCAGGCAGAGAGGGCCCTGGCTCAGCGGCTCGGCAAGAAACGCCTGGGCGCTGTCGAACACTTCGCAGACGATATCCGCCGAATGCAGCAGGCGCTGCAAGGAGGTGCGGATGGCGGCGTCGTCGTCCACCACATAGACCAGGGGAGTCACGTTCATAACAGGCTCATGAAGGGGTTTTTCGCATCGACTGCCGCAGCAACGGGCTGATCAACGGCTAAGGGCCAGTGCTCTCTGATGCCGCGCATGATACCCGTCAGGCCCGGCCGGCACAGCCCGGATGCTTTGCAGCGTCGCCATTGCCGACGGTGCGTCGCAATCCTGCGCACGCGGCGCGCTGACCTCCGTTGTCGGAAAGGTGTCGTGGGCGCTGGCCGTCAGCAGGCAGGCGCGGGTGGCGCTGAGCATCCGGTAGAAACGGAAAGGCCCCTGGGCGCTGACCATCAGCAACGACTTGGTCGCCAGCCGCACGATGCAGTCCATGATGCAGGCGCGCGGCAAACGGGTGCGTTGCAAAGCATCACACGCACGTTCAAGAGTGAAGCGACCGTCCAGCTCGGCCAGCCGCCGCAGCACCGTGCGCTCTTCGCGACCGAGCAAACGCAGGCTCCACGCCAGCGACGCCTGCAGCGTTTGCTGACGCGGCGGCGCGGTGCGCAATGAAGCCGAGAGCATGTGCAGGCTGCCGTCCAGGCTCGCCACCAATTGATACAGCCCCAGGGCGCAGGCCCGGGCAGCGGCCATCTCCAGCGCCAGCGGCATGCCGTCAAGCCGGCGGCAGATTTCTCCCACCAGCTCGACGCTGTAATCGTCCAGCTGGGCATTGCCGTCAGCCGCCAGATGGCTGTCCAGCGCACGCCACTGGCGCAGGAACAGTTGCGCCGACGCACTGTGCAGAATGGTGTCCGGCGAGGCGTTCAGTTCAGGAATATCAAGGGGCGGCACTTGCAGGCTGCGCTCGCCGGCAATGCGCAACGGCTCGCGGCTGGTGGCCACCGCGCGCACCGCCGGCGCGCGACGCAGGATCACCTCCAGCAGGCTGGCGACGCTTTCAACCAGATGCTCGCAGTTGTCCAGGATGATCAGCCCCGGCTGCTGCTGGAGGCAGCGAATCAACCCTTGAAGGTCCGGATCACCGCCGCTGCAGTCGACGCCGACCGCACTGGAGAACGCCTCCAGCAGCAGCTCGGCGCCTTGCAGTTGCGCCAGCGGCACGAAGTACACCGGGGTGGCGCCAGCGTCCAGCAGCGTCTGGCCCAACTCGGCGGCCAGCGCGGTTTTGCCAACGCCGCCCGGGCCGATCAGGGTGACCAGCGCGCAGCCCTCCGCCAGCGCGTTGCTCACTTCATCGAGCAACGCCTGGCGCCCGAGCAAGTCGACGCGGGCCGGCAGCCGGTGATTGCAACTGACGCCATGCAGCATGGCTGGAGGGCGGGTCTCGTGTCCGAGGCGTTCCCCGCCCAGCAGCACGTAGCCACGGCCCGGCACGGTGCGGATCTGCTCGCGGTCGGTGCCCAACGCCTTGCGCAGGGCAGAGATATGCACTTGCAGGTTGTTCTCTTCAACCACGGTGTCCGGCCACACACTCTGAAGGATCAGCTCCTTGCTCACTAACTGACCTTGATGACGCAGCAATAGGTCGAGAATGTCGAAGGCGCGGGTGCCAATGCGCATGGCGACGCCGTCCTTGAACACGTCTCTGTGCTCGCGGGAAATCATCGTCTGACCGAGACTTATCATTTCATGCAGTCCTTGGAAGTGGAGTCGCAGACCCTGATTCGCTGACCGTCGTCCGGGCGGGCTTGAATGCCGGAGACGTTCAGCGCAGCTATCCATTTTTTAACGAGCGCTCATCTAATCAGCTAAAACCAGATACCGATATTAGCTGTAGGGATAGTCACCCCTTGGTTGTGGGGTCATCCCCTGTCGTTATGGTGAGGAAATCAGCACCGATTAGAGCGAGCGATGCGCAGGCCATGGCGATGCTTGGGACGAGGAAAGTATAAGCCGCGTACTCGTCATAAACATGACCGCAGCTTTGCGCTGTACGCAAAAGCGTTTTGCGTACAGCGCACGCAGTATCGGCGGCGGCGCGATCCTATTCCAGCAATGGCACATGGGCCGCACGCTGATAAGGGCCGTACTCGACCGGCACCCACTGGAAGTGCTTGTCGATGGCCACAATGTGCCCGGTGCCGGGGAATGGCAGGTGAGCGGCGGCGACCCAGATCTTCTTGCTGGCGGCCTGGGTAAATACTCGATCACGGCTGGCGATGGCCTTCTGGCTGTTCTCGTCGAAGGCGATGCTGACCGCCGGGTGATCGAATTGCACCGCGAGGCTGTGGATCAGGTCGCCGATGAACAGAATGGTCTGGCCCTTGGAGCTGAACTGATACGTGGTGCTGCCGGGCGTGTGCCCCGCTTCCAGCGCTGTGCTCACTTCCGGGACCGGTGACTGGCCCGGGGCGAATGTCTTGAACCGGCCAGCCGCGACGTAAGGCGCGGTGGAATCCTGGGCGATCTTGAAGTACGCCTTGGCCTGTTCCGGCACGCGGCCGATGGCGGTCGGGTCCAGCCAGTAATCGGCTTCCGGCTTGGCGGCATAGACCGTGGCGTTGGCAAACACCGGTTTCTTGTCGGCGTCGACAAGGCCGCAGACGTGATCCAGGTGCATGTGGGTGAGCAGAATGGTGTCGACCTGATCCGGCTGATACCCGGCGGCCTTGATGTTCTGCGAGAGCATGCCGGCCGTCTCGCCGATGCACTGGCCGGCGCCGGTGTCGACGAGGATCAGGTGCTCGCCGGTGTTGATCAGGAAGGCGTTGAACGCGGTCTGCACGCCCGGTGTGTCGATGGCACGGCGGGCCAGCAACGCGCGGATCGCTTCGGGCTTCATGCCCTTGAGCAGCTTGGGCGACAGGTCGTTGTAGCCGTCGAACAGTGCCGTGACTTCGTAGTCGCCGACGGCCAGACGGAAATACCCGGGCACCTGGGTTTTCTGCTGAGCCGGCGCCTGCGCCAGGGCGACGCCGGAGCACAGAGCGACTCCGACCGCAACGGAACGGGCGAGCGGGATAACGGATGTGCGCATGGAGAGGCCTCGAATCGAAGGAAAGAGAGGCGTCCAATACTGTGCGGCTCATGGGCAACGGTCTTGAAGCAATGTGCTTGAAGCACGTTGCTTCTTTGCATAATCATCGCGCCCCATCGGTTATAGACATCGCCCATGGCCGTGCCTACATTGTTCGCGCGTGCCTGTTCCGCCCTGCACTCTTCTTGCGGATATCTCCCATGTCGACCGTCGTCCCCCATTATTCGCTGGCGTGGAGCCTGCTCCTGCTGCTCGCCGACGTGCTGACCTGGCACTTGCTGGCCGACCGTAACCGGCTGGCGCGCATCGCCACGCGGCTGGCGGCATTTGTCGCCTACAGCCTGGTGATCATCAATGCCGGCGTGAGCCCGCTGGAGGCGCCGGCGTGGCCCGACGACAGCGCCCTGCAATTCGGCGCCACCGTACTGGCGATCATCTGGTGGCTCTACGCCGCGCGGACCCTCACCGTGGTGCTCGGGCTGGCGCTGACCAGTCGCGTCGGCCACAGCGGTCGGCTGTTGCAGGAAGTGATCGGCGCGGTGATCTTCCTCATTGCCATTGTTGCGGCGGCGGGCTATGTCCTGCAGCTGCCAGTCAAGGGTTTGCTGGCGACGTCCGGGGCGATGGCGATCATCGTCGGTCTGGCCCTGCAAAGCACCCTGAGCGACGTGTTCTCCGGGATCATCCTCAACACCACCAAGCCGTATCAGGTCGACGACTCGATCTCCATCGACGGCATGGAAGGCAAAGTGATGGACATCGACTGGCGCGCCACGCACCTGCTGACGGGGGTTGGCACCATGGTGGTCATCCCCAATTCCGTGGCCGCGAAAGCCAAGATCATTAATTTGAGCCGACCGGTCCATATTCATGGCGTGTCGATCAACATCATGATGTCGCCGCACATTCGCCCGCGCCGGGTGCTTGATGCGCTGGAGCGTGCGCTGCAGGGTTGCAGCGCGCTGTTGCAGACGCCCAAGCCCCGCGCGGTGGTGAAGGAAACCAGTCCGACCACCATCGAATACGCCGTCACCGGCTTCATCAGCGACCTGAACAACAAGAGCGACGTGCGCAATCTGCTGTTCGATCTGGCTTATCGGCACCTCGAAGCAGCCGGCATCGCCTGGCAATCGGAAACCACCGCTGAAGCCGTATCCCGGCCTCGTGCGCTGCTCGATGAGGTCAAAGTGTTCCGCACCAGCACCGCCGAGGAGAAGAACCAGTTGGCGCAGAGCATGGTGGCGCGGGAATACACGGCCGGGCAGACGATTATCGAGGTTGATGAGATCACCGACGGCTTGCTGGTGATTGCCACGGGCGTGGTGTCGGCGAGCATCAAGGACGGGAACGAGATGGTGGAGGCCGGACGCATGGGTCCCGGTGAGGTGATGGGTGAACAGAGCGTGCTGGCCGACACGCCGTCCCAGGCGCGCTTCACCGCCCTCACCTCCTGCGTCGTTTACCACATCGACACAGCCGCCACGCGCCAGGCCATGGAACAGCGGGTTGAAATCGTGACGGCGTTGAGCAAATTGCAAGCGGTGCGCCAGCAAGGCACCCAGCATGTGCTGATGCGCAAACCGGTGGTGATCAAGAAGAACAACTTTCTGGGATGGTTGCAGAAGCGCTGATGATTCGGGCGCTTCTGTGGGACTGGCTTTAGCAGGGAAGAGGCCGGTGAGACCACTGCAAATCTTGCGGTGTAGCCTGCGACGCCTTCCCGGCTAAAGCCGGCCCTACAATGATCGCAGTCCTACAGGTGAACGCAGTGGTCCGCAGGACCGGCGTCAGCCGGGAATTGGCCGTCAGCCGCTACGCAAATGTCACCCCACGAACCCGTCACCTTCCAGCAGCGAGCGCAGCATCCAGGCGGCTTTTTCGTGGACTTGCATGCGCTGGGTCAGCAGGTCGGCGGTGGGCTCATCGCTGACTTTCTCCAGCAGCGGAAAGAGTTCGCGCGCGGTGCGTACCACCGCTTCCTGCCCTTCAACCAGTTGCTGGATCATGTCAGTGGCAGCGGGCACGCCCGGCTCTTCCTTGATCGACGACAACCGCGCATAGGTGGAATAAGTGCCCGGTGCCGGGAAACCCAAGGCACGGATGCGTTCGGCCACGGAGTCCACTGCGGTGGCCAGTTCGGTGTACTGCTCTTCAAACAACAGGTGCAGCGTGCGGAACATCGGGCCGGTGACGTTCCAGTGGAAGTTGTGGGTTTTCAGGTACAGGACGTAGGTGTCGGAAAGCAGTCGCGAGAGTCCTTCAACGATCTCTGCACGGTCCTGCTCGTTGATTCCGATTTCAATAGCCATGAATTGCTCCCTAAGGTCTGTTGATTGCTGAGACTGCCCAGTCTAGGGGCCACGGTCTGCCGACGGAAATCAGCCATGGCAATCGCTGCAATCGACGCTGGCTATGAAACCCCGTTGACCCACGACAATCGGCGTTGACACAAAAGGACTGTTCGGCGACGGTACGGGCACCTCTTTTTTTTCTTCCTGAACCTCCCGAACAGGCACCGCCATGAACGAACTGCAGCAGCTGAATGAAAGCCACGGGCTGTTGCTGGTATTCGTCAACGTGCTGCTGGAGCAGATCGGCTTACCGGTGCCGGCGTACCCGACGCTGATCGTCACCGGAGCGCTGGCCATGCAGAGCAAGCCGCTGCTGGGCGCCGGGGTGCTGGTGGCGATGGTCGCCTGCCTGATCGCCGATGGGCTGTGGTACTGGGCCGGCAAGCGTTATGGCGGCGTGCTGCTCAAAACCATCTGCAAAATTTCCCTTTCGCAAGACACCTGCATCCGTCAGGGGCTCACCGTTTATGAACGAGTGGGGCCCAGGGCGATGCTGCTGTCGAAGTTCCTGCCTGGCGCGGGTGCGCTGGTCACCACCGTGGCCGGCATGAACGCCACGCCGATCTGGGTGTTCGTGCGTTACTCCCTGGCGGGTTCGTTTATCTGGGCGGGCTCGGCGTTGCTGTTGGGCATGCTGTTCAGTGATGCGCTGATCCCCATGCTTGACTGGCTGAGCGGCTATATACCGATCGCCATCGTCAGCGTGCTGGCGGTGTTAACGCTGTTCATTGGCTGGAAGTACGCCAAGCGGCGTCGGCTCAATGCGCGCACGGCACGGGTGCCGCGCATCACCGTTGCCGAACTGTTGGCCCTGCGTGACACCGACGATGCGCCAGTGATCATTGACGTGCGGCCGAGTTTTCATGCGGCCGTCGTCGAAGGCATTCCGGGGGCGGTGTCGATCAGTCTTGAGGAGCCGATTGCGCCGTGGATCGAGCGCCTGGGCGATGTGGACATGGTGTTCTATTGCGCCTGCCCGAATGAGCTGTCGGCGGCATTGCTGGCGGAAAAGCTCCACGCCCACGGCCTGACCCGGGGCAAAGCACTCATCGGTGGGCTGGATGCCTGGCAGGCGGCTCATGTGCAGCCTGAAGTGCCGGACAGAACGGCAGCGTGACGCCGGGAGCACGCGGCCCCCAGCGTCATCTTCTGCGCATGGAAATCAGATCCCGCTCAGGGCCAGGTCCATCGCAAAGTAAGTGAAGATCAGATCAGCACCCGCGCGTTTGATCGCGCCGAGGGTTTCGCGCACGACGCGGTGTTCATCGATCGCGCCGGCCTGGGCGCCGAACTTGATCATGGCGTACTCGCCGCTGACCTGATACGCCGCCAGTGGCAGGTTCGAGGCTTCGCGGATGTCGCGGATGATGTCCAGGTAAGCGCCGGCCGGCTTGACCATCAGCGCATCGGCGCCTTCAGCTTCGTCCAGCAGCGATTCGCGCAGGGCTTCGCGGCGGTTCATCGGGTTCATCTGGTAGCTTTTGCGGTCGCCCTTGAGGGCCGAACCGCCGGCTTCGCGGAACGGGCCGTACAGCGCCGAGGCGAACTTGGTTGAGTACGCCATAATCGGCGTCTGGGTGAAACCGGCGGCGTCGAGGGCGGCGCGAATCGCCTTCACTTGGCCGTCCATCGCCGCCGAAGGGGCAATCACGTCAGCGCCGGCACGCGCTGCCATCACCGCCTGCTTGCCGAGGTTTTCAATAGTTGCGTCGTTGTCGACGCGGCCGCCGTGCATCACGCCGCAGTGGCCGTGGTCGGTGTACTCGCAGAAGCAGGTGTCGGACATCACGATCATTTCCGGCACGGCGGATTTGATGGTGCGCGAGATCCGCGAGACCAGGCCGTTTTCCTGCCAAGTGTCGCTGCCGGTGGCGTCCAGATGATGGGAAACGCCAAAGGTCATGACCGACTTGATGCCGGCGCGGGCATAGCGCTCGACTTCCTGGGCCAGTTTGGACTCGGGAATGCGCTGCACGCCGGGCATGCTGTTGATCGGCACGAAGTCGTCGATTTCTTCTTCGACGAAGATCGGCAGCACCAGATCGTTCAGGGTGAATTCGCTCTCCTGAAACAGCGAGCGGAAGTGTTCGTTGCTGCGCAGACGGCGTGGACGGGCAGCGGGAAACAGACTGGACATGGCGGTTCCTGAGCTAAGTATATCCGGAAGATCGCCGGAGCCAACACGTCCGGCGATATCAATGGCGCGAAGCTTATGCCTGCGCCGGTCTCGATTCAAACGCCGTAACAAGAAAGTCCGTTACTTCAGCCGCAACAGTCTGCAAAGCGAAGGTGAAGAACCAGCGTGAAGAACCATTGCCAAAGCGCCGGGTCATTTAGCAATGCCGCAACCGTTTCGCTTGCGCATCGCCACAGTGAGGCCGACCTTGAGCAAACCATCCGATCAGCGCAACAACCGTTCCCTGGACGGCCTGAACTTCTTTCTGGCGGACGTGCGCGATGGCCTCGGGCCCTATCTGGCGATCTATTTACTGGCCGTTCATAAGTGGGATCCGGCGAGTATCGGGCTGGTCATGACCCTCGCCGGCATCGCCGCGCTGGTCACGCAAACGCCTGCGGGTGCGCTGATTGACCGCACCCGCAGCAAACGCCTGGTGGTCATCGTGGCAGCATTACTGGTGACCGCCGGGTGTCTGGTGCTGCCGTTCATTCACTCGTTCACCTGGGTGGCGATCACCCAGAGCATCAGCGCCATTGCCGGCTCCGTGTTCGCCCCCGCCATCGCGGCCATCTCCCTGGGCATCACCGGGCCGAAGGCGTTTACCCGCCGGACCGGGCGCAACGAAACCTGGAACCACGCCGGTAACGCCTGCGCAGCCCTGCTGGCGGGCATCTTTTCATGGATATTCGGGCCGATTGCGGTGTTTTACCTGATGGCGTTCATGGCGCTGGCGAGCATTGTCGCGGTGGCATTTGTCGATGCCTCGGCGATTGACCACGATGTCGCGCGCGGCTTCGACCCCAGCCATGACCAAGGCGATGACCAACCCAGCGGCTGGGCGGTATTGCTGCACAACCGACCGTTGCTGGTGTTCGCCATCTGCTGCGGGCTGTTTCACCTGGCCAATGCGGCGATGCTGCCGCTGGTGAGTCAGAAGCTCTCGCAGATCGACGTCAACCTCGCCACGCCGCTGACTTCCGCCTGCATCGTCGCCGCACAACTGGTGATGGTCCCGGTGGCCTGGCTGGTGGGCGCCAAAGCCGACGTGTGGGGGCGCAAACCCTTATTGCTGGCGGGCTTCATTTTTCTGCCGCTGCGGGGCGTGCTGTATGTCATGTCCGACAACCCTTACTGGCTGGTCGGTGTGCAATTGCTCGACGGCATCGGCGCCGGGGCGTTCGGCGCGCTGCTGCCGCTGGTGGTCAAGGACCTGACGCGCGGCACAGGGCGGTTCAATGTCAGCCTGGGGGCGATCTCGACAGTGTTCGGCCTGGGCGCGGCGCTGAGCAACGGTCTGGCCGGGCTTGTCGTGCGCGAGGCGGGCTACAGCGCAGCGTTCTTGACGTTGGCGGCGATTGCGGCGGTGGCGTTTGTGCTGCTGTGGCTGGCGGTGCCTGAAACCGGCGAAGCCGTGGCCCATGATCAACCCGAGGGCGCGCCCGCTACCTGATCGGCCGGGTCAACGGTCGGGGGTGGTGCTCGCGCCCTCCCCCAGTCCGCGCTGCATGATCACCGTGTCCAGCCAGCGACCGTGCTTGAAGCCGACGGACTCGAACACGCCGACATGGCGAAAGCCCAGTCGCGCGTGCAGCCGGATGGAGGTGGTGTTTTCGCTGTTGCCAATGATCGCCACCATCTGCCGCCGGCCGGATGCCGTGCAGTGCTGAATGACCGCTGCCAGCAGCGCGTGGCCAATGCCGAACCCGGCCATGCCCTCGCGCACGTAAACCGAGTCTTCCACGGTGAAGCGATAGGCCGGGCGCGGCCGGTACAAAGTGGCGTAACCGTAGCCAACCACTTCACCGTCGCGCTCGGCGACCAGATAAGGCAAGCCGTTGGCACAGATGTCGGCGCGGCGCTGCAGCATTTGCTCCACGGTCGGGGGCTCCAGCTCGAAACTGGCGGTGCCGTGGATCACATGATGGGCATAGATCGCCTGCACGGCGGGCATATCGGACTCGCGAGCATCGCGCAGGATCAATTCGTCGGCCATGGCATTTCCTTTTCCAGATCAGAACGCGGAGGAGCAAAGCTTGCCCGTGAAGCGGTGGGCCTGTCCAACCCGGTTGTGGCGTATACCGAGGCTTCGCGGCGGATGCAGGGGCGACGAGTGCTGGCGCCGCGATTGGTCTAGAATGCCGCCCCTTCCCACTGCCGACCTGCCGCCCACCGATGAATGCCGACGCCCTCGACCTGCTCGACTCCCACCTTCAGACCGCCCTTGCCGACGCCCCGGCAGAGACCCGCCGCCTGTTTCACGGCCGTGGCCGACGCTGGCTGGGCCTGGAACAGCTGACCGTCGACTGGATGCAGGGCGTGGTACTGGTGTCGCTGTTCAAGGAACCTGCCGCCGATGAGCTGGAATCGCTGAAGCAGCGGTTGTTCACCCTCATCGAGTCACCGGTGTGGCAGCAATCCCGTGCCCATACGCTGTTGTTGCAGCACCGCTATCTGCCGGACAGCCATACCGAGGCGCTGCTGGGCGAGATGCCGGAGGAATGGACCCTGACCGAGGGCGGCCTGCGCTATCGGTTGGATTTCGGCAAAAAACAGAACACCGGGCTGTTCCTCGACATGCGCTACGGTCGCGACTGGGTGCGGGCCCATGCGGCGGGCAAGCGGGTGCTGAACTTGTTTGCTTACACTTGCGGGTTCTCAGTGGCGGCAATCGAGGGTGGCGCGGATTTTGTGGTCAATCTGGACATGTCCCGGGCGGCGTTGAGTCGCGGTCGTGACAACCACCGTCTCAATGGCCATGACCTGAGCAAGGTCACTTTTCTGGGCCACGAGCTGTTCAAATCGTGGGGCAAGGTGAAAAGCACCGGCCCGTATGACTTGGTGATCATCGACCCGCCGTCGTTTCAGAAAGGCAGTTTTTTGCTGACCAAGGATTATCAGCGGGTGCTGCGCCAGTTGCCGGACCTGTTGACCCCGCAGGGCACGGTGCTGGCCTGCATGAACGACCCGCTGCTGGGCGCGGACTTCCTCATCGAAGGCGTGACCCGCGAAGCGCCGGGGTTGCGGTTTGAACAGCGCCTCGAAAACCCGCCGGAATTTGCCGATGCCGAGGCAGAAGGCGGGCTCAAGGCGCTGGTGTTTCGCCAAGGATGATCGCGCTGCAGGCGTTGTTTTCGTGGGATCGGATTTAGCCGGGAATGGGCCCGTTTGTGCGCCATCAGTCTCGCGGTGTCACACCCGACGCCTTCCCGGCTAAAGCCGGTCCCACCTAGGAAGGCACAACGCGCCCCCCTGCAGGAGCCGGCTTGCTGGCGAAGGCGTTGTGTCAGTCGACACATTCAGAAACGACCCACCGCGTTCGCCAGCAATCAATTTTGCGGTGTGACTGCCGACGCCTTCCCGGCTAAAGCCGGTCCCACTATTGGATCGCGTTCGATTAGTGGGACCGGCTTTAGCCGGGAAGAGGCCGGCATGAACATACGAGTTCTACGCACTCAACCGCGAAATCACGTCATTCAAGCCCGCCGACAACACACTCAGATCCTGACTCGCGGTCTGGGTGCGCTGGACGTTGTCCTGGTTGGTGGTGGCGATGGCGGTGATTTCCGTCAGGTTGCGGGAGATGTCTTCTGCCACGGACGTCTGCTCTTCGGCAGCCGTAGCGATCTGACGGTTCATGTCGCGGATGGCTTCGACGGCCGTGGTAATGCGTTCCAGCGAGGAACCCGCCAGCGCCACCTGATCGACGCTTTCCTGGCTCCTGGCCTGGCCGCTTTCAATCGCCAGCGCAGCATCCACGGCGCCGGTCTGCACCGAATTGATGATCTGGTTGATTTCCGCCGTCGAGGCCGCCGTGCGCTGGGCCAGCGTGCGCACTTCATCGGCGACCACCGCAAAGCCACGCCCGGCATCGCCGGCACGGGCCGCTTCGATGGCCGCGTTCAGCGCCAGCAGGTTGGTCTGCTCGGCGATGCCGCGAATCACTTCCAGCACCTTGCCGATCCGCCCGCTGTCGGTTTCCAGACGGCGAATGACGTCAGCGGTGTTGCTGATCTCGGTGCGCATCTGGGTGATAGCGGTGATGGTCGCGCCCATCACCTTGCTGCCTTCCTGGGAACTGCGATCCGCTTCATCAGCGGCCTGGGCTGCCTGAGCCGCATGGCGCGCGACTTCCTGGGCGGTGGCGGACATTTCGGTCATCGCCGTCGCCACCTGGTCGGTGCGCTCGAACTGCTCGTGAGTGCCCTGGGCCATCAGCGCGGCAATCGCCTTCAGCTCGCCGCCGGCACTGTCCAGGTCGGTGGTGCTGCGCTTGAGGCGGGTGAAGGTGTCAGCGAGAAAATCCCGCAGGGTATTGGCGGCAACCGCCAGACGCCCCAGCTCATCCTGACGGGTGATGCTGACGCGGTCGCTAAACTTGCCCTGACTCAGTTGCGCGACGTATTCGATCAACATGCGGATCGGGCCGACGATGTTGCGGTTGACCACCCACAGGGTGAGCACGCCGACTAGCAACGCCGACGCGAGCATGACCAGCGTGCCGATGAGGATGGTCCGGTCGGCGGTGCTGCTGAGGATTTTCGACTGCTGGTCGCTCTGTTTGCGCAGGCCAACCACCAGGCCGGTCATTTGCTCGCTGGCGGCACGGTCGACGCCTTTGACAGCCATGTCACCGGCCACCGGATCACCGCCAGCGGCGATGTAAGCGTCACGGCCTTTGCGGTACGCGACACCGAGGGTGCGGTGCTCGTTGCGCAGCGAATCGACCTGGGTTTTGGTGGTCGGATCCAGCCCTTCCATTGCACTCAAGCTGCCGAGGGTGTCCTGCACCTGACGTTCCTGGTCTTCGAACTGCCCCCAGAATTTATCGCGATCCGCCGGCAGCTTGCCGCGCAACAGCACGTTTTTCCACTCCTGCACCTGGACCTTGAATTGCAGGTTGGCCTGATCAACCAGTTGCGAGGCGTGCAAGGGTCCTTCAAGCAGGCCGCGATAGGCGTGTACGTTGATGGACAGGAACTGGAAACACGCAAGGGCAATCAGCACGACCAGCACAAGGCTGCCGCTGAGCAGCGCGAGAATCTGCAATCTCAGGGATTTCGACATACGAGGATCTCAAAAGGGGGGACAACCTGCTCCGAGGATCACCCGGAGTTTTTTGCGGCTTGCCACATCCCTGTGCCATCGCGTCGGAACGGTCTGAAAACGAGGCGCCTACACAGAGTGATTCGACCCCGCGCAGGGGATCTTGAAGGTCGGCCCGGCAGATCCGACGAACGGCTGAGAAGCGCGAACTACAAGGCCTGCAGCCCAATCAAACGGTTGTCAAAACGTGCTGAACGTCATTCAGATGAATGTGCAGGAGGCGGCAATCATTCCCGCTGGCCGAACACCTGGGAGGGACGACGCAACACCGGATCGAACGGGTTGATCTTCTGGCTGATCGCCGTCGCTTCACGCTTGAGCATGTCCACCACCGTGGGCATGCGGTCTGCACTGAGGCGGTCGCTGATGGTGGCCACGCTCAACGCCGCCACCGCCCGGCCATCACGGTCGAGAATCGGCACGGCAAGGCCGGCCATGCCCTCCAGCACGCCGGTATTGCGCGCGGCATAGCCGGTACGCCGTACCGTGTCGATTTCCGAGCGCAGCATCACTTCGTCGTAGAGGTGGAAATCCCGCAGGCGCGGCAGGTTGTAACGTATCACCGTCTCGCGCTCTTCTTCCGGCAGGAACGCCAGAATGGCCAGACTGCCCTGCCCCACGCCCAGCGCCACGCGGCCGCCGATATCGCCGGTGAAGGTGCGGATCGGGTACGGCCCTTCGCTGCGGTCCAGGCACACCGCATCGAAACCACTGCGGGCGAGCAGAAACAGCGAGTCCCCCAACGAGGCCGACAACCTCAGCAAGCTCGGCCGCACCACGTCGCGCAGGTTGCCGGACTGCCCGGCGCGCGCCGCCAGGGCAAAGAATTCCAGGCTCAGTCGATAGCGTTTGCTGCGCACATCCTGCTCGACCATGCCCTCATCCATCAGGCTGCGCAGCAAACGGTGGGTGGTCGGCTGCGACAGGCCGACCTGCTGCGCCAGTTGCGTGACCCGCTCGCTGCCGTCCGGACAATTGCCCAGCGCCCGCAGCACTGCAAACAGGCGAGAGACTGCGCCAACGCCCGTTTCTTTCTCGTCGGTCTTCCGCTCAGTGGAATCCATTTAGCATCAGCCCCCGTTTCTTTTCGCTGAATGAATGAATCTGAAAAAACTACTCACTCAATGAAATTGCTCGTTGAGCGCATCCTAGTCTTGGGCCTAGGATCAGTCCACAGGGCGATTTGAATAACAGCGGCAGCCGACATTGATCGAGCGCCAGCGTCCACGGCCACACGCAACACTTCTTTTCGCATCTGCCCATAAAAAACGCACGCCTTCGGTGTGCACGAAAAAAGGTGGAACGCAGCCATGGCTTTTCTTCAACTCCAGGCACTGTGCAAACGCTACGGCCCCATTGATGCCGTGGTGGCCACTGACCTTTCGGTGGAGCAAGGCGAATTCGTTTCCCTACTCGGCCCCTCCGGCTGCGGCAAAACCACCACCCTGCAAATGATCGCCGGCTTCGTTGATGTCAGCGCCGGCCGCATCCTGCTGGACGGCCGCGACATCACCCACGCCAAGCCGGCCAGTCGCGGCCTCGGTGTGGTGTTCCAGTCCTACGCGCTGTTCCCGCACATGACCGTGCGCGACAACGTCGCCTTCGGCCTGAAGATGCGCAAAGTCTCCGCCCATGACATCGAGCGCCGCGTCTCCCGGGTGCTGGAACTGGTGCGCCTCACGCCCCATGCCGAGCGTTATCCGCGCGAGCTGTCCGGCGGCCAGCGTCAGCGCGTGGCCCTGGCCCGGGCGCTGGTGATCGAGCCGCCGGTATTGCTGCTGGACGAGCCGCTGTCCAACCTCGACGCCAACTTGCGCGAAGAGATGCAGTTTGAAATCCGCCGCATCCAGCGCGAAGTCGGCATCACCACCCTGATGGTCACCCACGACCAGGCCGAAGCGCTGTCCATCAGCGACCGCGTCGTGGTCATGCAGGCCGGGCGCATCACCCAGATCGACGAGCCCTACAACCTTTACGAACACCCCCGTACCCGTTTCATCTCCGGCTTCGTCGGCAAGGCCAACCTGCTGCGCGGCGATCGCGATGCCAGCGGCGCGGCCCAGGTGCGCCATGAGCCCGGCGACGGCGAGCTGGTGCTGAGCCTGCGCCCGGAGAAAATTGACTTGGTGCCTGCGGGGAGCGGGCGTCTGCAAGGGCGCGTGGTGATGCGCTACTTCCTCGGCAGCCAGTGGCTGTATCGCATCGAAACGCCCATCGGCGAAATCACCGTGGTGCGCCGCAACGATGGCGACGCGCCGATGAACGAAGGCTTCGCGGTGGGGCTGGACTGGCCGTCGGATCTGCTGCGGGTATTGAGCGTCGACGAGGTGCCGGCATGAGTGTGCTGCGCGACACCGGGCGCGGGTATCTGCTGTCGGCCCCGGCCCTGGCGCTGTTTTTCGGCCTGCTGGTGCTGCCATTGCTGCTGACGCTGGTGCTGTCGTTCAACGTGTTCGACTACGAGGTCGGGGTCAAGGGCAGTGAATGGACCCTGGCGCAGTACGCCAACCTGCTCACCGATTCGTACTTCTACGAGATATTCCTGCGCACCTTCTGGATCAGCGCACTGGTGACCCTGCTGTGCGTGGTGATCGGCGTCCCCGAAGCCTACATCCTCAGCCGCATGGGCACCCCGTGGCGCTCGATTTTCCTGATCCTGATCCTGACGCCGCTGCTGATTTCGGTGGTGGTGCGAGCGTTTGGCTGGAGCCTGTTGCTCGGCGCCGACGGTTTGATCAATCAAGCCATCCAGGCCCTCGGCGGTCGCCCGATCAAGATGCTCTACACGCCGTTCGCGGTGATTCTGGCGCTGGTCCACGTGATGCTGCCGTTCATGATCATCCCGGTGTGGACCTCGCTGCAGAAACTCGACGCCTCCGCCGAACAGGCCGCGCTGTCCCTCGGTGCCACACAGGCACAGGTGATGAGGATGGTGGTGCTTCCCCAGGTAATGCCCGGCGTGCTGTCGGGGACCTTGATCGTCTTCGGCCTGTCCGCCAGCTCGTTTGCCATCCCCGGACTGCTCGGCGGGAGGCGGCTGAAAATGGTCGCCACCGTCGTCTACGACCAATACCTCTCGGAACTCAACTGGCCCATGGGCGCGGCGATTGCCGTGGCGCTGCTGCTGATCAACCTGTTGGTCATGCTGTCGTGGAACCGGCTGGTCGAAGGCCGCTATAAAAAATCCCTGGGGGAATGAGCGATGTCCAAGAACGGTCCTCTGGCCCTGTCGTTTCATGCCCTGGTGGTGGTGTTCATGCTGGCGCCGCTGGTGGTGGTGTGCCTGGTGGCCTTCACCCCGGAAAACACCCTCAGCCTGCCGTGGCACGGGTTTTCCCTGCGCTGGTTCAGGGCGGTGTTCGAGCGCGCGGATTTCATTCAGTCCTTCTACAACAGCCTGATTCTGGCGGTGGTCGCGGCCACCCTGGCGACGTTGATCGCGGTGCCGGCGGCGTTGGCGATCACCCGCTACCGGTTTCCTGGCCGGGATTTTCTCAACGGCCTGTTTCTGTCGCCGATCATCATTCCCCATCTGGTGCTGGGGGTGGCGATGCTGCGCCTGTTCGCGCTGATGGGCGTGAACGGCAGTTTCGTCTGGCTGATGTTCGCCCACGTGGTGGTGATCACGCCGTACGTGCTGCGGCTGGTGATCGCTGCCTCCATCGGCATGGACCGCAGCGCCGAGCAAGCGGCCGAATCCCTCGGTGCCAGCCGCTTCACGCTGTTTCGCCTGATCACTCTGCCGATGATCCTGCCCGGCGTCGCCGGTGGCTGGCTGCTGGCATTCATCAACAGCTTCGATGAAGTGACGCTGTCGATTTTCGTCACCTCGCCCTCGACCCAGACGCTGCCGGTGCGCATGTACGTGTACGCCACCGAATCCATTGACCCGATGATGGCGGCGGTCTCGGCGCTGGTCATTGCCCTGACGGCGGCGACCATGATCATCCTTGACCGGGTATACGGCCTGGACCGTGTGCTGGTGGGGAGGCATTGATGACTGCTCAGTTCACCGATCAGATCTCCGATCAGTTCACCCATCTGTCCAATGAAGAGTGCCTGAAGGAGCGCGCGCCATGGCGTTGCTGAAACGACTGGCCGAACACGACCGCGCCGTAATCGCCTTCACCCTCGATGGCCAGCCGGTCAGCGGTTTGCAGGGCGATACGTTGCTGACGGCGGTGCTGACCGCAGAGGACTCGTTGCGCGGCAGCGACTTCAGCGGCGAACCCCGCGCGGGTTTCTGCCTGATGGGCGCATGCCAGGACTGCTGGGTGAAACTGGGCGACGGCCGCCGGGTCCGGGCCTGCTCGACGCTGCTCGAAGCTGATGTGTGCGTGAGTCGCGAACCGGGGCGCAGCTTATGAATGCGCCGACCCTTCAAGCCATGAACACCGTCATCGTCGGCGCTGGGCCGGCCGGGATTCGCGCCGCGCAGACGCTGCTCGCCCACGGCCTGCGCCCTTGTCTGCTGGATGAAAGCCTGCGCGGCGGCGGTCAGGTCTATCGTCGCCAGCCGGAGAATTTCAAGCGCTCGGCCAAGGCGCTGTACGGTTTCGAAGCGGGCAAAGCCGAGTCGGTTCACGCCACGCTTGATCAGTTGCAGCGCGAGATCGACTACCGCCCCGAGACGCTGGTGTGGAACGCCGAAGAACGCACTCTCGACACCCTGCGCAACGGCCGCGCGACGCAGGTGCCGTTCAAGCATCTGATCGTGGCCACCGGCGCCACCGACCGCATCTTGCCGGTGCCGGGCTGGACGTTGCCCGGCGTTTACAGCCTCGGCGCGGCGCAGGTCGCGCTGAAGTTTCAGGGCTGCGCCATCGGTGAGCGCGTGGTCTTCGCCGGCAGCGGGCCGCTGTTGTATCTGGTGGCCTATCAATACGCCAAAGCCGGCGCGACGGTAGCGGCGGTGCTCGACAGCTCGCCCTTTTCCGCCCAGACCCGCGCCCTGCCCGCGCTGCTCGGGCAACCGTCGACGCTGGCCAAAGGGCTTTATTACCGCGCCTGGCTGACCGCCCACGGTGTCCCGGTGCACCAAGGCGTTCATCTGCAGGACATTCAGGGCGAGCGACGGGTCAGCGGGGTCAGTTGGCAGCGGGGCAATCAACGCAAAGAGCTCGCCTGTGACGCCGTCGCGTTCGCCCATGCCTTGCGCAGCGAAACCCAATTGGCCGATCTGCTCGGCTGCGAGTTCGGCTGGAGCGCGCTGAATCGCGCCTGGCTGCCTACGCGCGACGCCGCCGGACGCAGCAGCGTCGAAGGCGTTTATCTGGCCGGTGATGGCGCCGGGATCATGGGCGCCGACGCCGCGGAAATGGCCGGCGAATTGGCGGCCCTGACCTTGCTCGGCGACATCGGCTACCGCATCGACCGGGCTCGGAGCATCGAATTGCAGCGGCAACTGGAAGCCATCCAGCGCTTTCGCCGGGGATTGGAAACCGCGTTCCCGTTTCCCGAGGACTGGGCGGCCAAGGCGCCGGACAGCCTTACGGTGTGCCGCTGCGAGGAAGTAACCGCCGGCGACATCCGTCAAACCGTGGCCGAGGGTCACTGGGAGATCAACCGGGTCAAGGCCATGTGCCGGGTCGGCATGGGCCGCTGCCAGGGGCGCATGTGCGGGCTGGCCGCGACGGAAATCGTCGCTCACGCCTCGGGGCGCGACATCGCCAGCGTCGGTCGTTTGCGCGGGCAGGCGCCAATCAAGCCGCTGCCGTTTGGCGTGGAGGCAGAACAATGAGCCAGCCCATTGAAGTGGATGCGGTGATTATTGGCGGCGGGATTGTCGGTGCGTCGGCGGCGCTGTTTCTGGCCCTGAGCGGCAAACGGGTGGCGTTGCTGGAGCGGGACTTCTTCGGTTCGCATTCGAGTGGAGTGAACTACGGCGGCGTGCGGCGTCAGGGCCGTCCGCTGTCGCAACTGCCGCTGTCCCGACGCGCCCATGAAATCTGGGGTGACCTGCGCGCGTTCATCGGCACTGACGGCGAATACGTGCGCTCGGGCCATCTCAAGCTGGCCCGCAGCGACAAGGACATGGCCGCGCTGGTCGCCTATGAAGAGGCGTCGCGCGGGTTCGGGATGGCGCTGCAGTTGCTCGATCACACCCAGTTGCGCGAGCGCTTCCCTTGGGCGGGCGACGTGGCGGTGGGCGCTTCGCTGTGCGCTGAGGACGGCCATGCCAACCCGCGCCTCGTCTCCCCGGCCTTTGCCGTTGCCGCACGCCGGGCCGGTGCGCAGACGTTCGAGCAGGCCTACGTCAGTGAAGTCGCCCATGACGGGCAGTCTTTTCTAATCCACACCGCCAGCCGCCTGAACTTTCGCGCGCCGTGGCTGCTCAATTGCGCCGGCGCCTGGGCGGCTCAACTGGCCAATCAGTTCGGCGAACCGGTGCCGATGCGCGCGGGCCACCCGGCGATGCTGGTGACCGAGCCTCTGCCGATGTTCATGGACGTCAGCACCGGCGTCGAAGGCGGCGGAATCTATGCCCGTCAGGTGGCGCGGGGCAATTGCGTGCTGGGCGGCGGCCAGGGTTTCCCGCTGGACCCGGCCACCGCGCGCCCCGGTCAGGCGGCGATTCTGGAGATCCTGCGCAACGCCGTTGAACTGTACCCGCCGCTGGCCGGTGCCCAGGCCATTCGCACCTGGAGCGGCACCGAAGGTTACTTGCCCGACCGCGAGCCCGTCCTGGGCGCCAGTTCGACGCAACCCGGTTTGCTGCACGGCTTCGGCTTTGCCGGATCGGGCTTTCAGATTGGCCCGGCGGCGGGCGAGGCGCTGGCGCAGATGGTCTGTGCCGGGGCGCCGAACATCGACCTGGGTCCGTTCTCGATCACCCGCTTTCAATCGCAACCGCACACTTCATCGCCCGCCATCGTCGTGCCGTCCGGCACTGATAACGTCATTCCATTGCTCAGAGGAAGGTCGAACCCATGACTCATATGAAACGTGTTGCCCTGACTGGCTTGTCTTGCCTGCCGCTTGCCGTGTTTGTTGCTTCGATGCCCGTACAGGCCGAACCGACGCTGTACCTGGGCATGAACGGAGGCACCATGGAGCGCTTGTACGCCGACAACGTGCTGCCAGCGTTCGAGAAGGCCAACAACGTCAAGGTGGTGATCGTGCCGGGCACCTCCTCGGACATCCTCGCCAAGGTTCAGGCCAGCAAGGACAACCCGCAGATGCACGTGATGTTCCTCGACGACGGCATCATGTACCGGGCCATCTCCATGGGCCTGTGCGGCAAGTTGAATCCGAGCGCGAGCCTGGCGGACATTCCGGCCAAGGGCAAGATCAAGGAAGAAGCGGTGGCCGTGAGCCTTGGTGTCACCGGGCTTGCCTACAACACCAAGATGTTCAAGGACAATGGCTGGAGTGCGCCGACCTCCTGGGCCGACATGGCGGACCCGCGCTATAAGGAGAAGCTGGTGTTCCAGTCGCTGGCCTCTTCGACCTTCGGGCTGCACGGTTTTCTGATGTTCAACCGGCTGCAGGGTGGCAACGAAACCAACGTCGAGCCGGGTTTCAAGGCGTGGCCGAAGACGGTGGGGCCGAACGTGCTGGAGTACATCGCCAGCTCGGCGAAGATCTCGGAGATGGTGCAGACCGGCGAAGCGGCGCTGTTCCCGCTGACGCCCACCCAGGTGACCGCGCTCAAGCTCAAGGGCGTGCCAGTGGAATACGCGCCGCCGAAGGAAGGCGGTGTGGTGTTGAACGTGGCCGAATGCACCATTGCCAACAACGACCAGCCGGAACTGGCGCAGAAGCTCGCGGCCTTCCTGCTGACCCCCGAAGCCCAGGCGCCGGCCCTGGAGATGGGCGACCAGATCCCGTCCAACCCGAAAACCCCGACCACCGACAAGACCCGTGGCCAGGTGGACGCCATGAACAAATACCTGGAAACCGCCGTGACCATTGATTGGGATCAGGTCAACCAGGTCCGTCCGGAATGGAATGCGCGGTGGAGCCGCACGATCGAGCGGTAGAACAGGCGGTGTGCGTTTGATTTCAGTGGGACCGGCCGCGCGTATAAATGTGGGACCGGCTTTAGCCGGGAAGGCGTCGGATGCCACACCGCAGATGGATGGCGTATACACGACCCATCGCTGACGCCGGACAGTGTAGGAGCGCGCTTGCCCGCGAAGGCAGTATTCCAGACGCTAGAGATGTAGCGGATGTACCGGCCTCTTCGCGGGCAAGCGCGCTCCTGCAAGTGTCCGCGTATCTCCAGCGGGATTGGCGTTAGCCAGGTGCCGGTCCCACCAAGCGCCGTGTACCTTCATATGATCGTCCCCACGCTCCGCGTGTGGATGCCGCCCGGGACGCTCCGCGCCCATCGTTCTGACGCAGAGCGTCAGGAGATGCATTCCCACGCGGAGCGTGGGAACGATCAAACCGCGTATCCCCCACGCCCAAAGGTATTCCCGGCTGAAGCCGGTCCCACAAAGTGCTGTGCTGCGCCGGTCGCGAATCCATCCCACATTTGTTTCAACTATCCCCACCTTGCACAGTCACACAGTCATTCCCGCCCATTGACTGATGATGTATCCGCATGAGTTTCATTCTTTGCATGACCGTCTTCGGTGTCCTGCTGATGCTGCTGGCACTGACTTCTTCTTACCTGCGCTGGCTGCCGGTCACGACGTCGGCGGTGTGTCTGGCGTTTGGCGCCGCGATCGGGCCGTGGGGCCTGGACCTCGCGCAGCTCGACATTCGCGACGCCCGCCACTGGCTCGAACGCCTGACCGAAATTGCCGTGTTGTTTTCCCTGTTCAACACCGGCATCAAGCTGCGCCTGCCGCTGCACCGGGGCGCCTGGTATTCGGCGTACTTGCTGGCCGGGCCGGTGATGCTGGCGACCATTGCCGGGGTCAGCCTGGTCGCCCACTACCTGTTCGGCCTGTCATGGCCCATCGCGTTACTGCTGGGTGCCATGCTTTCGCCCACCGACCCGGTGCTGGCCGGTCTGGTGCAGGTCAACAGCGCCCAGGACCTGGACCGCGTGCGCTTCGGTCTGTCCGGTGAGGCCGGGCTCAACGACGGCACCGCGTTCCCCTTCGTGATTTTCGCCCTGATGTTCATCACCCACGGTTTTTCGGATTTCGACTGGACCCAAGGCTGGCTGCTGAAGAATATCGTCTGGGGCGTACCCGTCGGCCTGATGCTCGGTTACGGCCTGGGTCGTGGCGTCGGGCATCTAATGATCTACCTGCGCATCAAGAATGCCGACAGCACGCAATCGCCCAACGATTTCCTGGCCCTGGCGCTGATCGCCATTGCTTACGTTGGCGCTGAAACGCTGGGGGCTTATGGTTTTCTTGCCGTGTTTGCCGCCGGCATCGGCCTGCGTCACGCCGAATCCAACGCCACCCAATCGGAGGTCCCGTCGGAACACGTGGCCATCCCCGTGCTGGGGCACACCCACAGTGATCCGGCGTCGGCGATCATGGGCGACCGCGAGGCGCTGTCCGACAGCCAGCTCGCTGCGGGCGTGATGATGGGCGACATGATGGTCTTCGGCAGCTTGGTGGAGCGCGCGATGGAGGTACTGTTGATCACCCTCCTCGGCGCGGCCCTCGCCAGTTACTGGGATTGGCGCGCCGTCGGCCTGGGCCTGGCGTTGTTCTGTGTGATACGGCCGTTGAGCGTCTGGCTGCTGATCAGTGGCCGCCTGCTGACCCGACCGCAAAAAGCGCTGGTCGGCTGGTTCGGCATTCGTGGCATCGGCACGCTGTATTACCTCTGCTACGCGCTGACCCATGGCCTCCCCGCTGAGGCCGTCGATACCACCATCAGCCTGACCTTGTCGGTGGTGGCGCTGAGCATTTTGCTGCATGGCATCAGCATTCAGCCGTTGCTGGAGCGCTACGAGCGCAGCATCGCCCGCGACAGCAAAGACTAGCGCCGTGGTCTCGGACGCTTGCGTCCCTGGCGGCGGGTACCTGACAAATGATTCGTGATAGACAGCGTCGATGACCCTATCGGAACAAGCGATTGGACGCTCAGGAGCCCGATCGGTAGCGTGCTCACTAATTGATCAGGTCTTTTGAGCGTTCTCTGCAATGCGGTTTAACGTCGCAGCAGCGTGCCCATCAGAGATCGGCGCCGTGTCGCTGACACTTCCGCGCACCAAGCCTGGATGCTTGAACCCCTCCTTCGTTTTCGCGCCACTGGCTGGTTCAGCCGGGGCGCGGTCCATTGCTTGCGAGCTTGAAAGCCTATGTCCATTAATACACCCCAGCAGATCGCCGAGATCACCATCGAAGCCGGCGTCAAGAAGTCCCATCTGCCGACCCCGGCCATCCTGGTGCTGGGCTTTCTGGCCGGGGCGTTCATCGCCCTGGGCTTTTTGCTGGACATCCACGTCAGCACGATGATCCCGCCGCAGTGGGCCTCACTGGGTAACCTGCTGGGCGCGGCGGTGTTTCCGCTGGGTCTGATTCTGGTGATCCTCGCCGGCGGCGAGCTGCTAACTGGCAACATGATGAGCCTGCCGACTGCAATGTTCGCCGGTCGGGTGCCGCTGTCAGCGGTGGCGCGCAACTGGGCGTTGGTCACGTTCGCGAACCTGCTTGGCGCGCTGTTCGTCGCCTACTTCTTCGGCCATGTACTGGGCCTGACCGAAGGCGCGTACCTGGCCAAGACCCTGGCCATCGCCAAGGCCAAGGTCAGCGCTGATTTCGGCCAGGCGTTCATTTCCGGTATTGGTTGCAACTGGCTGGTGTGCCTGGCGGTCTGGTTGTCATACGCCAGCAAAGACGTGACCGGGAAGGTCGTTGCCATGTGGTTCCCGATCATGGCCTTCGTCGCCATCGGCTTCCAGCACGTGGTCGCCAACATGTTCGTGATCCCGGCGGCGATTTTCGCAGATGCCCTGAGCTGGACCGAATTCGTTGAAAACTTCGTCGCGGTGTTCCTGGGCAACGCCGTGGGGGGTGCAATTTTCGTCGGGCTCGCGTATTACGTGTCCTATTCGAAAGCCATTCAGGCTTCGGCAACCGGCGTTACTGGTGCGGCCATCGAGCAGCAGACCGGAAGCCAGATTTAACGCTGCAGCCGCGCGCCTCATTTCCCGGGGCGCGCACCCTGTTTCTGCCACGCGTCACGTTGTCGAGAGTAATCAATGTCAGATCGAGTCCTGATGGACAGCTATTCACGCAAGGTCGATTACGTCCGCATGTCGGTGACGGATCGCTGCGATTTTCGCTGCGTGTATTGCATGGCCGAGGACATGACGTTCCTGCCGCGTCAGCAGATTCTCTCCCTCGAAGAAATTCATCAACTGGCCGAGCGCTTCGTCGCGCTGGGGACCAAGAAGATTCGTCTGACCGGCGGTGAACCACTGGTGCGCTCCGGCATCGTCGGGCTGGTTCGCAGCATCGCCGCCCTGCCCGGCCTGCGCGAACTGTGCATGACCACCAACGGCTCGCAGCTCGACAAACTCGCCGTGCCGCTGTTCGAAGCCGGCCTCAAGCGCCTCAACATCAGCCTCGACAGCCTCGACCCCGCGCGCTTCAAGGAACTGACCCGTACCGGTGATCTGAGCAAGGTCATTGCCGGGATCGACGCCGCCAACGCAGCCGGTTTCGAGCGCACAAAGCTCAACTGCGTGGTGATGCAGGGCCGCAACGACCACGAGATCAATGATCTGGTGGCCTTTGCCATTGATCGTGGCGTCGATATCACCTTTATCGAAGAGATGCCGCTGGGGACGATCAGCGAGCACAGCCGCGCCGAGTCGTTCTACTCCAGCGAGCAGGTGCGCGAACGCATCGCCGAGCGCTACACCCTGGTGCATTCGACCGAAACAACATCGGGGCCTTCGCGCTACTGGCGATTGGCTGAGGCGCCGCACATCCGCATCGGTTTCATCTCGCCCCACAGCCACAACTTCTGCGCGACCTGCAACCGGGTTCGCGTCACGGTGGAAGGTCGTTTGCTGTTGTGCCTGGGTAACGAGCATTCGGCGGATCTGAAGGCCGTGCTTCGGGCCAATCCGGGTCAGCCGGAGAAGCTGGAGAAAGCCATCGTCAACGCCATGCAATTGAAGCCGTGGAAGCACAACTTCGAGCTGAATGATGACGTGCAGGTGGTGCGCTTCATGAACATGACCGGCGGCTGAATATGCCCTTGGTGCTGGGCTGTCAGCGCATGATGAAAAGCCTGGCAGCCTCCAGCCCTGAGACCGCCAGTCCTTGCTGAACAGGCTGATCAGCCCTTGATGAAGCCCAGCAGGATCGCGTTGATCTCTTCCGCTTGAACCGTGCACATGCCATGGGCGCCGCCCTTGACCACGTGCAGCGTCGAGCCTTTCACCAACTCGTGACTCTTGTAGCCGGACGCGACGATCGGGACGATCTGGTCGTCATCGCCGTGCAGGATCAGGGTCGGCACGTCGATCTTTTTCAGGTCTTCGGTGAAGTCGGTTTCCGAGAACGCCTTGATGCAATCGAACTCACCTTTGACGCTGCCGAGCATGCCAATGGACCAGAACGTGTCGATGGCGCCCTGGGAGGTTTTCACGCCGTCGCGGTTGAAGCCGAAGAACGGCACGGCCAGGTCCTTGAAGAATTGCGGGCGGTCGGCGGTGAAGCCGGCGCGGATGCCATCGAACACGTCGATAGGCAGGCCTTCGGGGTTGGCGTCGGTTTTGAGCATGAGCGGTGGCACGGCGCCGATGAGGACGGCTTTGGCGACGCGGGCGGTGCCGTGGCGGCCAATGTAGCGGGCGACTTCGCCACCGCCGGTGGAGTGGCCGATCATGATGGCGTCTTTAAGGTCGAGGGCTTCGAACAGTTGGGCGAGGTCGTCGGCGTAGGTGTCCATGTCGTTGCCGTCCCAAGTCTGGCCGGAACGCCCGTGGCCACGGCGGTCGTGGGCGATCACGCGGTAGCCGTGCTGGCCGAGGAAGAGCATTTGCGCATCCCATGCGTCGCCGTCGAGGGGCCAGCCATGGGAGAAGACGATCGGTTGGCCGGTGCCCCAGTCTTTGTAGAAGAAGTCGGTACCGTCTTTGAGGGTCAGGGTGGTCATGGGATGCGGGCCTCGGGATAGGGTGCGGGGGGAAGGTTGAGCGTAGACGTTCGCAGCCCGGCTGGATTGGAGATATGTGCTTGTTTCGAGGATAGATCAGGATCAAGAGCGTTTGCCTAACGGCAAACCGTTTCGCCTTCGGCGTGTTACTTGGAAAAGTCGAAAGTCGCACCATCCCCAAGTAACCAAGGGTGCTTGCTCCTGGCTTGGTTCCTCCTACGTCGCAATACCCTCACTCCGACGACGCTCCGTGGGCCCGCGCCCAAGTCGCGATTGGCGGTGACTGGGCTGTTTAGGTACGAAGATCAAAAGCAGATCAGACACAGATCAACGGCGCTCTTGGTAGGACCGGCTTTAGCCGGGAAGGCGTCACCCGTGGGACCGGCTTTAGCCGGGAAGCCTTTGATCTGCTTCTGATCTTCGTACACAAAAAAACCGGACACCGCAAAACGCGACGTGGGTGCAGGCTGAACGCTCATCCAGGCACTCGCTGGCTGTGATTTTCACTCCACCGCAAATGTTTATCCTGCGGTTGCAGGATTAGCGTCAGTTGGTTGAACAGGTGAATGTCGGCGTACTGTGCAAAGAAACGGCTGAGCAGTTCACCAAACAGGCAGATGTCCCCTTCCCCGGCAAAATTGCCCGCCTCCAGCGTGACTTCGATGTCCACACCCCGCAGCAGAAAACCGCCCTCAAAGCGTTGGGTCAGGTGATGGCGAACCTGGATGATCGACTGCAACCGGCGCCGGTTCCGCTCGTTGTCGGTCCAGTCGTAAAGCGCCAGCGTATTGCGCAAGACCTCGGCACTGTCCAGCAGCGGCAGAAAGCTCGAGCCCAGGTGACTGAGCACACGCCAATGAAAGCGGTCTTGATCGGGCGCGTAACAGGGCATTGTCGGCGCGCACAGGTTGCGCACCGTCAATGTCCGCCGACTCGACTTCGCAGGTTGGTCAAGCACCGTCTCCGCCAACGCCATCCGCGGCAACTGACCGTTGCTGCCCGTCAACTGCAGCGTCAGGCGGTGTGCCGGGTTCGAGCGGTCCTGCTCGAAACCGTCTCCCCCGAGAACCAGCCATGTGTCGTGGGACCCATCCGGCGCGCGTTTGAGCCGGGTATGGAAATAGCGCTCCGGAGCGTCGTCACGCAGCATTCCGCCCCTGTGGTGAAAATGGGTGAAGGGCACATACTCATGCCGCGCAGCACGCTTGCCCGCGATAACGCTGTCCACGGAATAGATTTCCGTGTCGGCATCCTCCACCTGCACCGGCCGCACCCGGTAATCGGTCTGTAAGGGGTCGAGGGCCAGAGGATCCGCCTCCAGGGCAAACAGGTTAATGACCGGCACGGCGTGAAGACGGACGTGCTCTGCACTGAGCGCAAACCCGCGGGGCCAGGGTTGATCGAGGACCACCTCGAGCTCGAACGCCTTGGTGTTGGCCTCGAACTTCACCTGCTCCAGCCCATGGAGCGTGACGAACATGAATTTCTCGGGAAAGCTGAAGTACTCCAGCAATAGCGGGCAGCCGCTGATACGCTCATCGCCCTGAGGCCAGAGACGGTCGTTAGGACCAAAGCCCCTGGGACCGAAACCTCCCTTGATCTGCTCGCGTTCAGCGTCGCCCTTGCGCACATAGACCTTGCGGGCATTGAGTGTCAGCGCCTGATGCAGCGCGCTGGCGACGGGGGCGCTGGCGTTCAGGTAAAACGGCAGTTGGCGCAGGTCCATCGTGTCCCATTGCATTAGCTTGCCCCGGGAGAAACGCAGCCTGATCACCGAGCGGCCATCGGCCTCCTGTCCAACCTCCACGGCATCGAGGGACAGCGCACGCAGCGTCAGGTCCTGAGTGGTGGTGTAACGGCAGCGAGTCCCCTGTGGGCCGACCGGTCGCGAGCGCACCTCGAAGCCTTTGGGGAGGGTCTCGCAGGTCTTCATCTCATGGATGTCAGGCGAGAACTCAACGATCGACAGCGACGGAATCATGCGCAGATACTGCGGCCGTACCAGCCCGACCAAACCTTCGGTCAACTCCGGCAGGTCGTCGTCGAGCTTTTCCCGCAGTCGCCCCATCAGAAACGCAAAGCCCTGGAACAGCTGCTCGACCGCGGGGTCCTGCGCCCCGGGTCTGTCCAGATTCAACGCGGCGGCGCGGTCGGGAAATGCGGCGGCGTATTCTTTAGCCGCTTCGCGCAAGTAGCGCATCTCGGCGTCGAAGTACGCCAGCGTCGGGTTGTCCTTGCTCATGGCAGATGTCCTTGTCCTGGATGTCTCGGGTGTTGGAATACATCATCCCCGCTCAGCCGGCGGTGGCTTCCGGCAACGAGGTGATTAATGCGCAGCCACACTCACAGAGGTCGCCGTGAAACGCGATCGGCACGCCGTCTTCGCTGTAGCCTGAGTTGCCCTGGGCAATGCGGGTGGTGCCATGGCCTGGCAGCGGGCAAAGCACGATGTCGCCTACGCGCGCTGCGCCAATGCCTTCGAAGATCATTGCTTCCGAGCCGGTTTTGACGATGCCGCCGCCGGTGGTGGTGTCGCCGATGCGGATGATGCCTTTCATGTGTAATCCTTTTTCAGTTGGTTGATGGGGTCATGGGAAGCGATTGAGACAAAGGCCTGCCGGTGGCGGGGTCGAGTTTCAGGTCTCGGGTCAGGCGCTGGATCAGCTCTGGCGAAGGTTTTTCAGGCGGGACATTGGCTTCGCGGGCTTCCAGCCATTGCAGCTTGCCGTCCCACGGCGGCAGCTTGGCCGGGGGCAGCGGGAGGATTTCGTTGATTTCGGGGACTTTTGGGTGGGCGTAGGAGTAGTCGGCGAGGATGCTCCAGATTTTGTTGTAGCGCTCGGCGCGGTCGAGATCTTTGTCGAGAGCCAAGTAATGCAACTCATCGGTCGGCTCCGGGGGGTGTCAGAAATTTTGTGTTCGGGCATAACATGAGTAAGAGGTGCATGTATGCCAACCAAAAAGAAACCTGCGCTACGCGAGCTACCGAAAATCCCAAAAGAGCTGCTTGAGCAGTTCGGCGGCGGATTGATGACCGCTGAAGCCATCGAAGACGCCTCCGCGGCGTTCAAGAAGGCGCTAATCGAGCGAGCCCTCAATGCTGAGCTCGGTCATCACCTGGGCTATCCGCCGGGCGCGCAGCGCCCAGAGGATGAAACAAACCAGCGTAATGGCAAAAGCGGCAAGACGGTTTTAACGGGGGATGGCCCGATCCGGCTGGACATCCCCCGTGACCGGGACGGCAGTTTTTCGCCCATTCTGATCCCCAAGCACGAGCGCCGTTACACCGGTTTCGACGACAAGATCATCGCGATGTACGCCCGAGGAATGACGGTCAGGGAAATCCGTGCATTCCTCTCCGAGCAGTACGGTACGGACGTTTCGCCTGACTTCATCAGCTCTGTCACCGACGAGGTCATGGCAGAGATCGGTGCGTGGCAACAGCGGCCTCTGGAGCCGATGTATCCGGTTATTTTCTTCGACGCCCTGCGGGTCAAAATCCGCGAAGAAGGACTGGTTCGCAACAAAGCGATCTACTTGGCGCTGGGTGTTCTACCTGACGGCACACGGGATATTCTCGGCATCTGGATCGAAAATACCGAAGGCGCGAAGTTCTGGATGAAGGTTTTCAACGACCTCAAAACACGTGGCGTTGAAGATGTACTGATCGCCGTTACTGATGGACTCAAGGGCATGCCGGAAGCTCTTGGCGCGGTCTTTCCAGCCACGACACTGCAAACCTGTATTGTTCATCTGATCCGTAACAGCCTTGATTACGTGGCGTGGGATAAGCGTCGCGAACTGGCCAAGGCGCTCAAGCCGATCTACCAGGCGGTCACCGCCGAAGCGGCCGAACAGGCGCTGGATGCGTTCGAAGCCGGGCCATGGGGCAAGCAATATCCAACGGTAGTAGCTTCATGGCGGCGTGCGTGGGATCGCGTCATTCCATTTTTCGTTTTCCCGCCAGCGATCCGAAAGGTGATCTATACCACCAACGCCATCGAGAGCATCAACGCTCAGCTACGAAAGATCATTAAGACTCGCGGCCACTTCCCGACCGACGATGCGGCAACCAAACTGATCTGGCTTGGGCTGCGCAATATCACTGCAAACTGGGGCTCTGCAGCCCATGACTGGAAAAGTGCGATGAATCAATTTGCGATTCTGTACGGAGATCGATTTATCAGGCCGACCTGGTAAAAAACAGCGGCCTGCCTAACGGCAGGCCGTAACGGCCTGCACACAAAAAATCTGACAGTCCCGGCTCCGGACCTCGAAAACTGTCATCCAGCCATCCTGCGGAAGTTTCATCGCCTGCGGCGACGCCGAGCTGAAATGCCTCAAGCGCGTCTCGGTATTGCCGCCTACCTTGGAGATTGACTGCTAGCTCCAGCGCTGCATCTCCATGCCCTTGCTCAGCCGCACACCGACGCATCTGCCGCGCGACATCGGGCGCTCTGCTGCTCGGCGCCAGCGCGTCGCCAATCTCGTATTGAGCTTGGGCACTTCCTTCGTCGGCCGCCTTGCGCAAAAAGCGCAGCGACATTTCCATGTCTTGCTTCAGATCGGCGATACCGTTTTTTAGAAACACCGACACAAAGTAGTAACCCGTGGCTACTTTCGCATCGATCAGGTCTTGACTGAGGCGCAGGTGTCCGTGGCCCCGCAGTTTGTATTTCCCGCGAAGGCTGCCGTTCTGCAGGTTGATGGTGGCCTTGGGGTGCCCATTTTCGGCGGCGATCCGGTACAGACGGGTTATTTCAAGATCGGTAGTCGGGTCCTGTTTCAACTGGTTGTTCTTCTCCAACCAACGGGCGTACTGGAACAGCACATCGCTGTCAGCACTGGCCGGTGGGAGCGCTTCGTGTTTGCAAGTGAAGGCCAGATTTTCCTGGACTGCGCTGAGCGACGGCACCGCAGCGCTATGCGGGCGCTGCGTGAGAGGTGCATCGCAACCTGCCAGCAACAGGCATGACAAAACCCAAGCACGGTTCCTCATGCCAGCCTCCACCAGACCCGTACCGGCCCTTCGTGCTCGCTCTTGGGCAACGGCCAGATTCGGTCACGGTAATAGCGCATGCGCTCGACGGGAAAAACATCGCCTTGCTCAAAATGACGAACAATCGGCTGGCCGTCGGGAGTGTGCAGCTCCCGGTGCTCGACGACCTGCCACCAACCGCTGACCGGGCACTTGGTCCCGGCGACGCATTGGTCGGCCGACAGGTCTGCCTGGCTGAAGCCCTTGGCGCCCGGCATCGGTCTGCCGGTGGCGGGGTCGAGTTTCAGGTCTTGGGTCAGGCGCTGGATCAGCTCTGGCGAAGGTTTTTCAGGCGGGACATTGGCTTCGCGGGCTTCCAGCCATTTCAGCTTGCCGTCCCACGGCGGCAGCTTGGCCGGGGGCAGCGGGAGGATGTCGTTGATTTCGGGGACTTTGGGGTGAGCGTAGGAGTAGTCGGCGAGGATGCTCCAGATTTTGTCGTAGCGCTCGGCACGTTTGAGGTCTTCCTCCAGAGCGAGGTAGTAGAGTTCGTTGGTGGGTTCTGGCCCACGAAATCCGTGGCGCAAAAAACTGGCAGAGCTCTCATCGCCTGCTGCGACACCGAGTTGAAAAGCTTCAAGCGCGTCGCGATATTTTTTGTTGTATTTACGGTCGACCCCCAATGTCGACGCCGCGTCCCCGTGGCCTTGACCTGCGGCACAGCGATACATCTGCACCGCAATTTCTGGAGCAATGTCACTCGGCGCCAGCGCCTCACCAATCTCGTATTGGGCTTGCGCACTGCCCTCGTCAGCTGCCTTGCGCAGGTAGCGCAGGGACATCTCCATGTCCTGTTTCAGATCGGCAATGCCGTTTTTTAGAAACACCGCCACAAAGTAGTAACCCGTTGGCACGTTGGCATCGATCAGGTCTTGACTGAAGCGCAGGTGTTCGTGGCCCCGCAGTTTGTATTTCCCGCGCAGGCTGCCGTTCTGCAGATTGATAGTGGCTTTGACATGGCCATTCTCGGCAGCGATGCGGTACAGCCGGGTAATTTCCAGGTCGGTAGTGGGGTCTTGTTTGAGCTGGTTATTCTTTTCCAACCAACGGGCGTAATGGAACAGCACATCGCTGTCAGGACTCGCCGGAGGTAGCGTTTCGTGTTTGCAGGTAAAGGCCAGATTGTCCTTGATTGCAGCAAGGGATTTCATGTGGATGTCCTTGTCCGGTGGTGGTCGTGAACCGTTGCCGTTGTCGCAGGCAGTCAGGGTCAGGCAGGCGAGTAGTAGTAACCGGCGCATCAGTCGAGGTTCGTCAGCGTGGCAGGGCAGTAATGAAACTCGACGAGAGGCGCAAAGGGTTTGCCTCCCGCCTTTTCACCCTTTCTCTTCTTGTTTTCCTTGATAATGTTCTGCCAAGCCTCAAACGCTACCTTCGGATCATCCTGCATCCCTTGCTTGGCCGTATGCAGCTTCCACAACCTCCGCCTCAACGCCTGAGTTTCACTCGCCCACTCATGGGCAATGTTCAATTCGCTATCCACCTGCATGCTGCGGGTATTGATGTTGGCGGAGCCATGGGTGGTAAACACGTCGTCGACGATCATCAACTTGGAATGGATGTACACCGGCATCCAGTTACCGGGAAGTGAGTCGGGCGCCACCAGCGAGCAGATATGCACTTTGAGGTTAGGTATGTCCTCGGGCTTGAGCACTTCCTGCTGGATGGCCTTGATCTGGCCCTCGAGCACGGCCCGCCGGAAGGCCGCTGCGCTTTCGGCGTCGCGCTGCTTTTGCAGGGCCTTTTCACTCATCTCGCTATTTGGCCCGGTCAGCAAATGGCTCACAAAGGTCATCGCCTGATCCGCGATCAATTCGCTCAGATCCTGCTCCTGCGCAGCGGCCTGTGCCTTGGCGGCCTCGATGCGTTGCAGTTGGGTGATTTTCGGCATGGTGTCAGCGCGCCCCAAGCTGTCGAGCATGCGGTGGGTGTTGACCGTGCCTTTGCCGATGCCGTCGTCGGTGACGTTAGTGATCACGAACAGGTGCAATGCGCCGTGCTTGCCGGGGTCCCGTCCGCCCTGGGTCTGGGCGAGGGCGGCCTTCTTGATCATTTCGGCCAGCGGCGGCCAGCGAAAGTACTGGTTTTCGATGTAGATGAAGCCCGTGGCGTTGTTCACCGCTTGCAGGTAGAGCGTCTCGATGTCGCGGCGGCCTTCCTGGGCCTGGGTGCGCAGGATCTGGGCGAAGTGCCGTTGCTGGTCGGGCGGGCATTGCAGGCGTTTGCCCAGGGCCATGGCGTCGCGAGTGGTCATCAGGTCTTCGCCCGTCGCGTCGAACCAGGCCGTGGCGAAGTTGTGGTGCAGGTGTTCCAGGATCGGCCCGGCCACCTGGCTGGAAATGTCCTGACGCGGCGTGTCACCGCGAGGGCCAGCGTTGGGCGCGGGTTTACTGGCTGGGTCGCGATTGAGCGCCGAGTGCGCGTTGGTGTCCCAGTACTCGTCGAGCGTGTTGTGGCCCATGACGAAACCCACCGCGTGTTCGGGGGCTTCATAGTCCACCAGCACGGTTTTCTGATGGTGGGTGACCGCGCCGCCAAGGGCCGCAAATGTGCCAGCGCTAAGGTTCGGGTCGGAGCCGTAATACCTGGCTTGGTGAATGATCTCGGCGCGGTCGAACAGGCTGAAGCCGCGGCTGGCGAAGGCAGGCCTGTCCAGGTCACGCCATAACGGCATAGGAATACCTGCGATAGAACACATCGCGAACCACTTGCGGTCATAGGCGTATTGATCATCGGTGGCGCTCTGCATCTTGCGATCGTCAATCGGCAACCCCCGCTTCCCCGGCAAGTTGGCCTCACCCGCCACCCCTGCGGCGTTGAAAGGCGCCTCCCAGCCCAAAACGCGTACCTTTACGCCCTGTTTAGCCTTCTGCATGAGCAGTTCGCCGATGCACGCGTGGTGCCACGTCACCCCTTTTAAACCACCGACTTTGGGCACTTCGGTTGTGCAGGCCGGATGCGATGCCCCACGAATGAAATACATCGAAGGCTGAAATCCCCAGCAGATGATGTCCACCGAATGGGTCGCGTTTTCGATGGCCTCGTGCACGGCACCAAAAGTCTCTTCTCCATTGACCAACGGTTTATACGTCGCCAGCGAGGGGCCGTACTCGGACTCCTGCACATACCAGGGCGCGCACAGAGTCACGGTGTCGGTTTCTTGAAACGAGACGGGCGCGACGATTTCGGGCTGCGTCATGGGGCCTCCTCTTCCTGATCGGCGGTGTTATTCAGCACGGCGGCATACTGCGTGCGGTGGTCGGTGTGTGCAGCCGGCTGATTGACCGGGGTGTCGGGCGCGGAACGGTGGTTATGCAGGCCCTGATTGGCCAGCCTTCCCTGGTCGGGATGGCTGTAAGCGGTCACGGCGGGAATGCGGTAGCTGACGCCGTTGGCCATTTCCAGGCGGTATTCCTGCGTCGTCGGCTGATGATCAACCTCGACGTGCCCGCTGCCGTCCATGACGCCTTCGCTGATCAGTCCGCCATCGGCATAAAGCTTGTAGGGCATGTGAGTCCAGCTGCTGCCAAGGTTGGGCGTGGCGGCCAGCTTCAGGCGCAGGGGCTGGCGGGTCAGCTGTTTCGGGGAGTCGGGATGGTCGGCGGCCATGGTCGCGCCGCCCTTGATGAACTGAAAACTCGCGGCCTTGAGGAGATGGTCGCCCGCCGTCCCCGACTCGATGAGGCCCTGCTCCAGCGTCAGGTAGCTGCCTGCGGCGTTGAGCACGATCTTCTTCTTGGCGACGATGTGGATTTCGTCTTCGGTGCTGGTGATGCTCAGGCCTTGCCGGGCCAACAACTCCAGCGTGTCGTTCTGGGCCTGCACGGTGACCGGCCCTTGGTTGGCGATCAGCTTGATGCCCAACTGGCGCACGAACAGGCTCAAGCCTTTGCCGACCCCGATGAACATCCGCTTGACCACGCTGATGTCGGCTTCGCCGCCGGCGTTGAGCATGAGGTTGTCGTGGGCGGCCAGTTGCAGGTGCTTGCCGCTGGTGAGGGCAATCCCCTGGGGTGCGCTGAGCAACAGCACGGCGGATTTGAGCTGTTCGAGATTCTGCTCCAGCAAGTCCACTTGCGCCTGAACGCCAGCGGGCTCGGCTCTGCTCGCCTGGGCATCCTGGGACAGCCCTTGCAGTTGCTCCACCGCGTGCTGCAGGTGGGCAATCGCCGCTGCCATCTCCAACTGCTGCCCTTGAGCGCCGGCCTGTTCATCGGCGCTGATGAACAGCCCTTTGCCGCTGCGAATCGCCCCCCAGCCGTCGGTGCGCAGTTCGAAGCCTTCGCCGCGCCTGTCCTTGTTGGCATCTACCAAGTGGCCCAGATTCAGCTGGCTCTTGCCACTGTGGTCGGTGCTGAGCTTGACGTGCTCCTTGCCGCGCTCGTCTTCCATGCGCAGTTTGTTGTTGGCCGGCGTGCGCAGCACGTTGCGGGTGAAGTCCCGGTCCGCCAGGGTCACCGGGTCGGGATGCCGGTCGTCGTGCAAGGCATGGGCGATGTAGGGCCGGTCGGGGTCGCCGTGCTCAAAGGCCACGGCCACTTCAGTGCCGGCAATCAACGGCAGGTGCAGGCCGTGGGTGTCGCCGGCGTAGGCCCGGGCCAGACGCAGCCACGCGCTTTCTTCACCGGGCTCCCAGTGGTCACGGTCGAACAGGAAGTTGACCTTGTAGCGACCTTCCTTGTCGATGTGGCTGTAAGGGTCGTTGGCGATGACGCTGGTCACCCGGGCGGCCACGGTGCCGGCGAGCTGCGGCTTGCGCGGCAACGGGGGACGGAAGCAAACGGTCTCGCTGAAGGGAATGGCCACGAAGGCGACTTCGAAACTGCGGTCCCTAGCGGCGCGCAGGCTCAGGCCCGTGATCACGGCGCCAGGCTCGAAGGCGTGGGGGGCGTCGCCCGTGACGTCGAGGATTTGCCCCAGCGCCAGGGTCGCACTGCTGCTGACGCCGGTTAAACGCGTCTGGGCATTGAGATAACGTTCGTGGCGCAGCCGGGCATAGAAAAAGCCGCTTTCGCTTTCAAGGCTTTCGTCCTGATCCCGTGGGTCGCCCAGTACGGTATAGGGTTCGGCGTAGTGATAGGCCTCGCCGTAGGTGGTGGTGGCGCGGCGGCTTTGATCGACCTCCCCGTCGAGCCAGGCATCGGCATCGCGAGGGTCGTAGGCACGAAAGTGAATGCTCTTTTCCACCACGCAATGGTCGGATTGCAGCTGCCACACCGCATCCTGATCATGGCTGTCCAGCCCCGATGGCGAGCGACACGGCACCGGGGTTTGCGGCCATTGGTAATGGCGCTGATCGTCGTGGAATTCGATCACGTCGATGTCGAGACGGGCGTCGTGGGCGAAACGAAACCAGATGCCCACCTCGGCCAGCAGCCGTGAGATGAACGCCAGATCGCTTTCGCCGAATTGCATCACTTGCTCGCGCCGGGGGTAGTCACGGACGAGCTTGAAGCGGAAATCATGGCCTTCCATGCCGTGGCGACTGCGCAGAATGCTGTCGACAATCTCCGGCACCGACATGTGTCGGTAGATACGGTACTGATGCCCGCGGGACAGCAGCGCCAGCCGCGGTTCAAGGGTGACTTCGTAACGCGCCTCGTCCCTGGAGGCTGACAGGCACTTGAAACCGGTGACCACGCCACACAGGGTGCGCAGCGGGGGTACGGCGGGTAGCGGCAGACCGCCCATGGCGCTGGACAGCACGTGGGGCGCGGTGTGCAGCGTAAACCGCGCGGCTTTGCCGAGCATCTGACCGGCGCCGATATCCTGCCTCGACGAGGTGAATTCGATGACATAGATGAATGGCTCGCTGAGCTGCTCTTCGCCCGTGAACGTCAGCACGTCAAGGTCGGCATCCAGCTCATCGACGCGCAGGGTGTGACGGCTGTGGTCAAAAAAGGCCGGGAGTGAGTCCGTCATGTTCAGACGCCCCTCACGACAAGCTCGTCGACCATGTTGGCGAGCGTACGATTCAGGAACCACCACACGACGACCAGCGCCAGCCCCGCGATTGCCAGGTGCAGGAGTGGAGAACGTAGCCACCAGGGGAATCTGCGGACAGGCCCTCTGGCGTCTACCCAGGTCGGCCGCACCGGGAACAGTTGCGGCCCTGCCAGTGCGTCCAGCCGGTTTTTCAAGACCAGGCGCTCTTCGTCATCCAGCGATCGATAATTGCCCAGAAATCCCAACATCATCACCCGCTGGAATAGGGTCACGACGTGCATGTCCGGCGCAGGCTCGCGCAGCACTTCCCGCATTTGCTCATGCAGGATTTCACCCGCTCGGTGATGCCCGCAGAACCTCGCCTGCAACGATTCGTTGATCCATATCTGTCGGACGCCTTCCCCGACGTTGCCCAGCACGGCTTCATCAAGCAGCGCGCATTGCGCATGGATGATCAAGTCGACACTGCGCCGGCACATGCCTGCTTCCTGCAATGCGCTGCGCGCGCCTTCGACCTGGGCAATGCACGTCTCGCGCAATGTTTTGCTGTTGGTCATGGTGCAACCATAGTTCAGTTCAACGGCCAGCAAATAGGTGTCCTGGAAGATAAGGTCTACATTGATCGGCGCAGTACCGGCGGGCTCATGACTGACTGGATTCATAGGTAACACCGAGAACAATTTCAGGATTGAATGATTAATCGATCACCCAGGCGATAACGTGATGCCGGCCCACATCAATAAAGTGAGCGCACTGGATAATGCATGTCGTTACTGCTGGCTTGCCATCCGCCTTGATAATCGATATTTAAGGGCGGGAACTCGACTGCGGAAATGTGCACAACGCGAGCCCCGCAGCCTGCCCCGGGACCGACAGCCCTGGGCCGCAGCTACGTCGCCCAGAGTCCACCCGGCGTTGAGAAGCAAGGCTAATCACTGAAAAATAAAATGCTACCCGACTTTTCATATCAAGAAACTTCTTACAAATATCAGGAGCGATCCTACGGAAAGTTCTGACACGTTAAGCGAAATGAATACGAAGCCAGAATCTGAAGTGAGTTAAAGCCGGCACTGTGAACGGCAACACAACAGCAAGGTTTTATATTCATTGGCGAACAGCCCGAATACACATTCCGTTTAATGGAACGTTTGCCCGCTGTTTAAATTTTAAATGCAGACCCTTTACCCGATTCAGCCGGGAACACCTGAGTATTTAAATCGTCAGGGCCGAAATATGTAGAGTGGAAACGGGAAATGGCGGTGTAAATGACCAGCGCCAAACCTCGCCTACTCGGCAGACGTAGGCCTGTAGGAGCGACCAGGGTGGCGCTCCACCTTGCCCGCGAAGACATCCGTAAGGACGATAAAGAAACGTCGGATGTACTGACCCCTTCGCGGGCAAGCGCGCTCCTGCACTGATCTGCGGCACACGGTGCCCGTAGGAGCCGGCTTGCTGGCGAACCCGATTTCGCATAAACCGTTGCAGTGTCTGCACGAACGCATTCGCCAGCAAGCAGGCCCCTACGGATGGGCGGTATCCGCCAAGCCTGTGCATCAGTCAAAACATTTCGGGAGCACGCAGGACCGCGCTACTGGTGATTCACCCAGAACAGCGCCGCCCCCACCACCAGCACAATAATGAACAGAATGGCCCATGCATCCACATGGTTGCCGGTTTTGACTACTTTCGGGTGATTTCGCATTGCATCGCCTTTTGTCTGTTTTATGGGTGATCGCAAAACTCGCAGACCTCCGACAGGTGTCGGCGGCCATCACCAGATTAAAGTTGAGCCATGCCCTTATCACAAGTGAGGTTATGCCGGCCCGACGCGCTGCTTAGCACTTTTGGTTCTGTGCATATACTCAAACATCACTTTTGCGCATATCTGCAAACTGGTAACCTCCCCCGGCTCCGCAAGGAGTGCGCGGCCGTGCGCGCAGATTTCTTCGGTAGCCAGAAAGCAGACGACAATGCATCGCCTTTCCGGCTGGCCCAGCAGCAGTGAACCGCCTGAGAACAGGACCACCATGTACGTATACGACGAGTACGATCAGCGGATCGTCGAGGACCGCGTCAAGCAGTTCCGCGACCAGACCCGCCGCTATCTGGCCGGCGAGCTCAGCGAAGAAGAGTTCCGCCCGCTTCGCCTGCAAAACGGCCTCTACATCCAACGCTTCGCCCCGATGCTGCGCGTCGCTGTGCCCTACGGCCAGCTGACTTCGCGCCAGGCCCGCATGCTGGCGAAGATCGCCCGCGATTACGACAAGGGCTACGCGCACATCAGTACCCGCCAGAACGTGCAGTTCAACTGGCCGGCACTCGAAGACATCCCCGACATTCTCGCCGAGCTGGCCACCGTGCAGATGCACGCGATCCAGACCAGCGGCAACTGCCTGCGCAACGTCACCACGGACCAGTTTGCCGGCGTCGCTGCCGACGAGCTGGTGGACCCGCGCCCCTGGTGTGAAATCGTCCGTCAGTGGACGACGTTCCACCCGGAATTCGCCTACCTGCCGCGCAAGTTCAAGATCGCGATCAACGGCTCGACGTCCGACCGCGCCGCCATCGAAGTGCACGACATCGGCCTGGAGCCGGTCAAGAATGCTGCCGGCGAACTGGGTTTCCGCGTGCTGGTCGGCGGTGGCCTTGGCCGCACGCCGGTGGTGGGCGCGTTCATCAATGAGTTCCTGCCTTGGCAGGACCTGTTGAGCTACCTCGACGCCATCCTGCGTGTGTACAACCGCTACGGGCGCCGCGACAACAAGTACAAGGCGCGGATCAAGATTCTGGTCAAGGCCCTGACGCCTGAAGTGTTCGCCGAGAAGGTCGAGGCCGAGATGGCCCACCTGCGCGGCGGCCAGACCACGCTGACCGAGGCCGAAGTGCATCGTGTCGCCAAACACTTCGTCGACCCGGACTACAAGGCGCTGACCGATGACAGCGCCGAACTGGCTCTGCTGGATCAGCAGCACCCCGGTTTTGCCCGCTGGCGCTCGCGCAACGTCCTGGCCCATAAAAAGCCGGGTTACGCAGCGGTGACGCTGTCGCTGAAACCCACCGGCGTCGCGCCGGGCGATCTCACCGACAAGCAACTGGACGGCATCGCCGACCTTGCCGACCGCTACAGCTTCGGTCAGCTGCGCACCTCCCACGAGCAGAACATTATTCTGGCCGACGTCGAGCAGAGCCAACTGTTCACGATGTGGGGCGAACTGCGCGAGCAGGGCTTCGCGACGCCGAACATTGGCCTGCTGACGGACATCATCTGCTGCCCGGGCGGCGACTTCTGCTCGCTGGCCAACGCCAAGTCGATCCCCATTGCCGAATCGATCCAGCGTCGTTTCGACGACCTCGATTACCTGTTCGACATCGGCGAGCTGGACCTGAACATCTCCGGCTGCATGAACGCCTGCGGCCACCACCACGTCGGCCACATCGGCATTCTCGGGGTGGACAAGAAAGGTGAAGAGTTCTATCAGGTGTCCCTGGGCGGCAGTGCCAGCCGTGACGCCAGCCTGGGTAAGATCCTCGGCCCGTCATTCGCACAGGACGTCATGCCGGACGTGATCGAGAAGCTGATCAACGTCTACGTTGAGAAACGCAACGAAGACGAGCGCTTCATCGACACCTACCAGCGTATTGGCATCGACCCTTTCAAGGAGCGCGTCTATGCAGCGAATCATTAAGAACAACGCCGTCATCGACGAGACCTGGCACCTGCTGCCCAAGGACACGACCTTCGACAGCCTGTCCAACTGCGACGACCTGATCGTGCCGCTGAACCTGTGGCGCGAGCATGCCCATGCGTTGAAGGCCCGTGACGGCGGCCTGGGTGTCTGGCTGGACAGCGACGAGGAAGCCGAAGAAATCGGTGACGAAGCGGATCAGTTCCAGGTCATCGCCCTGAACTTCCCGGCGTTCACCGACGGCCGCAGCTACTCCAACGCGCGCCTGTTGCGTGACCGCTATGGTTACAAGGGCGAGCTGCGGGCCATTGGCGATGTGTTGCGCGATCAGCTGTTCTACCTGCACCGCTGCGGGTTCGATGCGTTCGCGATTCGTGCCGATAAAGACCCGTACGAGGCGCTGGAAGGCCTGAAGGACTTTTCCGTGACCTACCAGGCGGCCACCGACGAGCCGCTGCCGCTGTTCCGGCGCCGTTGATCCGACACTGATCAACAGGCAACAAAAAGCCCCGACTTCCTGCGAAGCCGGGGCTTTTTAATTGGAAAGGTGAACGCTTCATGTAGGAGCGTGGCTTGTCCCGCGATCTGCCGCGAAGCGGCAGTAGATCAGGTCAACGCGGTGTGTCAGCTTTGCAAACCTTGCCATTGCGGCTGCTGCGCAACCGATCGCGGGACAAGCCACGCTCCTACAGACTCATGCACATCAGCTCACCTACCAGAACCGCTGTTGCGTCAGCTTGCCCCACCACCCCGTGACCAGTTGGTCAACCGACGTGCTCGCCGCGATGCCCACGCGCTGCTGCAGGCTTTTGCGTTCGGCGTAGTGCAGATGGAACACCTCGGCGGTCTTGGCCTTCTCCGACAGGTATTCATCGCTGGTCTTCAGCTCATCCACCAACAGTTTGTCCTTGGCCGCGATGCCCAGCCAGATCTCGCCGGTGGCGACTTCGTCGATCTCCAATTGCGGGCGGTAGCTGGCGACGAAGTTCTTGAACAGCTCGTGGGTGATGTCCAGGTCCTCCTGGAATTTCTCGCGGCCCTTCTCGGTGTTTTCGCCAAACACCGTCAGCGTGCGCTTGTACTCGCCGGCGGTCAGCACTTCGAAATCGATGTCGTGCTTTTTCAGCAGGCGATTGACGTTGGGCAGTTGGGCCACCACGCCGATCGATCCCAGGATTGCGAACGGCGCACTGATGATCCGGGTGCCGATGCACGCCATCATGTAGCCGCCGCTGGCCGCAACTTTGTCGATGCAAACGGTCAGCGGAATGCCCGCCTGACGAATCCGCGCCAGTTGCGACGACGCCAGACCGTAGCTGTGCACCATGCCGCCGCCGCTTTCGAGGCGCAGCACGACTTCGTCCTTGGGCGTAGCGAGGCTCAACAGCGCGGTGATCTCGTTGCGCATGTTCTCGGTGGCCGAGGCCTTGATGTCGCCGTCGAAGTCCAGCACATAGACCCGCGATTTGACCTCGGTGGACTTCTTGTCCTTCTTCAACTCCTTGGCCTGCGACTTGCGCAGCGCCTTGAGGCGGGCCTTGTCCAGCAGCGAGCCTTCGAGGCGATCGCGCAGCCCTTTGTAGAAGTCATTGAGCTTGGTGACATGCAGCTGACCGCCAGCACCACGACGACCGCGACCGCGCATCGAGCCGATGACCACCAGCACCACAATGATCGCGATCACGATGGTGACAGTCTTTGCCAGGAAACTGGCGTAATCGAAAATGAACTCCACAGAAACTCCTTACCGGTACAGCAGACCCTCGGCAGAGGATCGCGAATGGGGCCAAGCATACCGGCGCGCCGGTGGCCGGGCCAGTGACGAGACGGGGAATACGGGACAGATCGGCCAATTCAAACGAGCGTATGTTTTTTCATTGACAGACCGCGGGCCGTCCTCATAACCTCCCAGCACTTTCAACGTGCCAGGGTGAAGCGGTCGTGGGCAGCATCTATCTCATACGACATGGCCAGGCCTCGTTTGGTGCGGACGATTACGACGTCCTGTCGCCCACCGGTTTTCGCCAGTCGGAAATCCTCGGCGCGCACCTCGCCCAGCTGGGTCTAAGCTTCGACCGCTGCATCAGCGGCGCGCTGTTTCGCCAGCGCCACACGGCCGAAACGGTGATCGCCCAGCTCAACGCCGCCGGCCTCGCCACACCCGAACTTGAGACCGATATCGCCTTCAACGAATTCAACGCCGAAGGCGTGATTCGCGCCCTGCTCCCGGCGATGCTGGATGAAGAACCCCACGCCTTAGAGATCATGCGTGACGCCGCCAACAACCGCGCCGAGTTCCAGCGCCTGTTCGCCGCGCTCATTCGCCGCTGGCTGGTGGGCGATCACGATGCCGCCGCGCTGCAGAGCTGGCAGGCCTTCGTCGAGCAGGTTGAAGCCGGCCTGAGCGGGATACTCGACAGCGCCGGTCCCGGCGATCGCATCGCCGTGTTCACCTCCGGCGGCACCATCACCGCCCTCCTCCACCTGATCACGCAAATGCCGGCCACCCTGGCTTTTGAAATGAACTGGCACATCGTCAACACCTCGCTCAATCACCTGAAGTTCCGTGAGCGCGAGGTGTCCCTGGCTTCCTTCAACAGTTACGCGCACTTGCAACTGATGAAGGCGCCGGAGCTCATCACCTACCGCTGAGCCCGGCCAATCGCACCCGCAAAGTGCTCGTCATCACTCATATAAAAGGATCACACCATGAGCTCCGTAGAAAACGCCGTCCAAGCCATGAAAGCCAAGTTCAACCCATCCGCCGCTGCGGGCCTGGACCTGGTGTTCGGTTTCCGCATCGACGAAACCAAGAACTTCTCCCTGATCGTCAAGGACAGCACCTGCGAACTGCAGGAAGGCGAAAACCCGGACGCGCAAGTCACCCTGGTGATGGACGGCGAAACCCTGGAAGGCATCGTCAGCGGCGAGACCGACGGCATGCAGGCGTTCATGGGCGGCAAACTGCGCGCTGAAGGCGACATGATGCTGGCAATGAAACTGAGCGAGCTGTTCCCTTCCTGAGGACGCTCGTGCAGGCATTTTGCCCGGGATACCAGGTATGTCTGTGGCAGCTGTGTCGCTGATGGACCGCATCGCGGGCAAGCGCGCTCCTACAAGGAACTGTGCTCATGCCGAAAAACCGAAGCTGCCTGGCTTCGGTTTTTTTTCGGCCGGAAGGCGCGCAGGACAAAGACCGCAGCCGTGAATCAGGGAGGCTGATTGCCCCGTAACACCCACGCCAATAGCCCTTGTTCGCGGGCGCCGGGGAGCATTAGATTAGCCAATGATCCTGTCCCACCAAAATAACCTGCAGGGATACGCATGCCGCTCACCGACCAATCCACCCAGGTTCGATCCGGCGAAGAACTCGACGCTGCACTGATCGACCCTTACCTGAAAGCCCATATCCCCGGCCTGAGCGGCAGCGCTCAGATCAGCCAGTTTCCCGGTGGCGCGTCGAACCTGACGTACTTGCTGAATTACCCCGAGCAAGAGTTCGTTTTGCGCCGCCCGCCGTTCGGTCACAAGGCGAAAAGCGCTCACGACATGGGCCGCGAATTCCGCATCCTCAATCAGCTACGCGACGCCTTCCCTTATTGCCCCAAGGCGTACCTGCACTGCACCGACGAAAGCGTGATCGGCGCCGAGTTCTACGTGATGGAGCGGGTCAAGGGCATCATCCTGCGTTCGGAGCTGCCCGCCGGGCTGAACCTCGACGCCGCGCAGACCGAAACCCTGTGCAAGAGCTTCATTGATCGGCTGGTCGAACTGCATCAGGTGGATTACACCGCCTGTGGGCTGGGCGATCTGGGCAAGCCCCAAGGATACGTTGAGCGGCAGATTCGTGGCTGGACCGAGCGTTACGAAAAAGCGCGCACCGCCGATGCGCCAAGCTGGCAGAAGGTCGCCCGGTGGCTGGACGAGAAAAAGCCGGCGGACCACCCCGTTTCAAGCCTGGTGCACAACGACTACCGCTTCGACAACGTGATCCTCGACCCTGACAACCCGATGCAGATCATCGGCGTGCTGGACTGGGAGCTGACCACCCTGGGTGATCCGCTGATGGACTTGGGCAACAGCCTCGCGTACTGGATTCAGGCGGATGACCCGGCGCCCGTGCAATTGATGCGGCGCCAGCCCAGCCATGCGCCGGGCATGCTCACCCGCGAGCAGTTCGTGGCGTACTACGCCGAGCGCTCCGGCATTCCCATCGACAATTTCGACTTTTACTACACCTACGGTCTGTTTCGTCTGGCCGGCATCGTCCAGCAAATCTACTACCGCTTCTTCCACGGCCAGACCCGGGACACGCGCTTCGCCCCGTTCATTCACATGAATTCCCTGCTCGAGCGCATGGCCCTGCAAGTGATTGAGCGTTCCAGCCTCTGATTGCGACACGACAAGGAAAACAACAATGTCCAAGACTCAACTGTTCGACCTCGATGGCAAGATCGCTTTCGTCTCGGGCGCCAGCCGTGGCATCGGCGAGGCGATCGCCAAACTGCTGGCCCAGCAAGGCGCCCATGTCATCGTCTCGAGCCGCAGGATCGACGGCTGCCAGCGGGTGGCGGACGCGATCATCGCCGATGGCGGCCAGGCCACCGCCATTGCCTGCCACATCGGTGAAATGGAACAGATCACGGCGGTGTTCGCGCAGATCCGCGAGCAGTTCGGTCGGCTGGACATTCTGGTGAACAACGCGGCGACCAACCCGCAGTTCTGCAACGTGCTGGACACTGACCTGGGCGCGTTCCAGAAGACCGTCGACGTGAACATCCGCGGCTACTTCTTCATGTCGGTGGAAGCCGGCAAGCTGATGCGCGAGCACGGCGGTGGCAGCATCATCAACGTGGCGTCGATCAATGGCGTCTCGCCTGGCGTGTATCAGGGCATCTATTCGGTGACCAAGGCAGCGGTGATCAACATGACCAAGGTGTTCGCCAAGGAATGCGCGCAGTTTGGCATCCGTTGCAACGCCCTGCTGCCCGGCCTCACCGACACCAAATTCGCCTCGGCGCTGGTGAACAACGAGAAGATCCTCAACACCGCCCTGGCGCAGATTCCCCTCAAGCGGGTGGCGGCGCCGAGCGAAATGGCGGGGACGGTGTTGTACCTGGCCAGCGATGCCTCGAGTTACACGACAGGCGTGGCGTTGAACGTGGACGGCGGGTTCCTGTCCTGAGCCGCTGAGCGATCATCTGTAGGAGCGCGCTTGCCCGCGAATTCGATGCATCTGATGTCCGCTCATTGCCTGACACACTGCAATCGCGGGCAAGCGCGCGCCCACACCCTCTGCCCATGAGGTGAAACTGAGGTGTTCCTGATGGAATAAAGATTCCATCGGGAGCCACCAACCGCCTACATTTTCCGCACAACAACACGTCTAAAAGGACACGCTGTCATGCGCGGGAATTCTCTTCCAGAACTGGGCGTTGGCCTTATCGGCACGGGCTTCATGGGCCGGGCTCATGCCCTGGCGTTCCACAACGCACGCACCACCTTCGATCTTCCCTTCAACCTCAAGCTTGTCGCGTTGGCCGATGCGGATGCTGCGCGCGCGCAACAGTGCGCAGCCAGTTGGGGGTTCGAGCGCAGTCATGGCGACTGGCAACAGCTGATCAGCGATCCGGCGGTCAATCTGGTGGCGATCACCACGCCAAACCTGCTGCATTTCCCCATGGCCATGGCGGCCCTTGAAGCGGGCAAGGCGGTGTATTGCGAGAAGCCGCTGGCGGTGAGTCTGGCCCAGGCGCGGGAGATGCAGGCCGCAGCGCTCAAGGCCGGCGTCGTGACACGGGTGGGCTACAACTATCAGCACAACCCGATTATCGGGCTGGCGAAGCAGATGATTGAAAGCGGCGAGCTGGGGCGGATCGTCAGTTTTCAGGGGGAGTTCAGTGAGGACTTCATGGGCGATGGGTTGTCACCGTGGTCCTGGCGCTGCGAAGCGTCCCATGCCGGCGGCGCCCTGGCGGACCTCGGCAGCCATTTGCTGGCGATGGCGCGGTACCTGCTCGGTGATATCGAAGCGGTGTGCGCAGACTCGCAAACGGTGCACCCGCAGCGTCCGGCCACCCGCGGCAGTGAAGAGCAACGGCCCATCAGCATCGATGACCAGACCTACGCGCTGCTGCGTTTTGCCAACGGCGCGCGGGGTACCTTTGGCAGCAGCTGGCTCAAGCATGGCTACAAGAATCACCTGAGTTTCGAGATCGGTGGCACCGAAGGCACGTTGTCGTTTGATCAGGAACGCTTGAACGAGCTGCGGCTGTTCCGGGCCGGCTCCCCGGGACACGACGGGTTTCAGCGGATTCTGGCGGGGCCTGCGCAACCGGGGTATGCGTCTTTCTGCCCGGCGCCGGGGCATCAGCTGGGGTACAACGAACTCAAGACGCTGGAAGTGTACGAACTGATTCAAGCGCTGGGTGGGCACGGTTCCAACGGTACGGACTTTGCCCAAGCGATGGAGGTCGAGCGCCTGGCCACAGCGATTCGCATCGCGGCGAAAGAGAGGCGTTGGGTGAGCGTTTCGGATATTTGAATCGGGTGTCAGCCCGGAAGTTGAGGACGGTCTCTCCGGCCCCTTCCCGGCTGAAGCCGGTCCCACTAAATGCAGCGCATGCATTCAGTGTGATTGGCGCTGGAACCTCATTGTGGGACCGGCTTTAGCCGGGAAGGCGTCGATCGCCACACTGCAAATTCGACGGTGCACAGACTGGCCCCTTCCCGGCTGAAGCCGGTCCCACTAAAAGCAGCGCATGCATTCAGTGTGATTGGCGCTGGTCCCACTAAAAGCAGCGCATGCACCCGGTGGGATTGGTTGCAGTGGTCTAATTTCCCCGGACACCTCGATAAGTGGAAAATACATTTATCGAGGAGTTTTTCATGACCAGAAAACGCAACAGGTTTGATGACAGCTACAAATTGGAAGTCGTGAAGATGGTCAGGGATCAGGGCCTGACCGTTCCGCAGGTTTGCCAGGACCAGAATCTCGGTGAGACGGCCGTACGACGGTGGATCCGCCAATACGACGCTGAACAGTTGGGCCAGGCAGGGATTGGAAATCCGCTGACGGCTGAGCAGCAGCGCATTCGACAGTTGGAGCAGGAAAACCGGCAGCTCAAGACGGACAACGACATCTTAAAAAAGGCTACCGCCTTCTTTGCCCGCGAACTGAAGTGACGTATCGGCTGGTTCGGCAACTGCAACAGAAGGCTTATCCGGTGGCGCATGTCTGTCGTTTGCTGAACGTCAGTCGGTCGGGGTTTTACGAAGCCCAGAACCGTGCACAAAGGCCTGCTCGGCTCAGTTGCCCCATCGTCGCGCAGCTCAAGGCAGCTTTTGCCGCAAGCGACGGCTGCTCCGGCAGCCGCCCATTGACCAGGGCCCTGCGGGCCAAGGGCATGAAAATAGGCCTCTATAAAGTCCGCCGACTGATGCGAGCCAACGGTTTGCGCTCGGCGTGGAAACCCAAGTTTGTGCATACGACCGACAGCAAGCATGACCTGCCAATCGCCGAGAATGTGTTGAACCGTCAGTTTGAGCCGCAGGCTATGAATACCGCTTGGGTCGCCGACATTACCTACATCCGAACGCGCAGCGGCTGGCTCTACCTGGCCGTCGTACTGGACTTGTTCTCACGCAAGGTGGTGGGCTGGGCGATGGCCCCCAACATGCCTGCAGAGCTGGTGTGCAGCGCGATGCAGATGGCCGTCGCCCAGCGTCAACCTCCACCTGGCCTGGTCGCCCACTCCGATCGCGGCAGCCAATATGCGAGTGCACTCTACAGATCGCTGCTGGCCAGACACGCCATGCAGCAAAGCATGAGCCGTAAAGGTAACTGCTGGGATAATGCGGTGATGGAACGTTTCTTCCTGAGCCTGAAAATGGAGCGGGTATGGCGGCGCAATTACGCTAACCATGGCGAAGCGATACGCGACATCACTCAATACATCGTTGGGTATTACAACAACGAGCGGCTGCACTCGAAACTGGGGTACCTGCCACCGACCGTTTACGAACGGACGATGGCGTCGAAACCACCTATCGAGGTGTCCGGAATTAGTTGACCACTACAGGTGCTGGAACCTCATTGTGGGACCGGCTTTAGCCGGGAAAGCGTCAGGCGTCACGCTGCAGGATTGAGGGTGTTCACACTGACCTCTTCCCGGCTGAAGCCGGTCCCACTAAAAGCAGCGCATGCATTCAGTGTGATTGGCGCTGGTCCCACTAAAAGCAGCGCATGCACCCGGTGGGATTGGTGCTGGAACTTCATTGTGGGACCGGCTTTAGCCGGGAAAGCGTCAGGCGTCACGCTGCAGGATTGAGGGTGTTCACACTGACCTCTTCCCGGCTGAAGCCGGTCCCACTAAAAGCAGCGCATGCATTCAGTGTGATTGGTGCTGGAACTTCATTGTGGGACCGGCTTTAGCCGGGAAGGCGTCGATCGCCACACTGCAAATTCGACGGTGCACAGACTGGCCCCTTCCCGGCTGAAGCCGGTCCCACTAAATGCAGCGCATGCATTCAGTGGGATTGGTGCTGGAACTTCATTGTGGGACCGGCTTTAGCCGGGAAAGCGTCAGGCGTCACGCTGCAGAATTGAGGGTGTTCAAACCGGCCTCTTCCCGGCTGAAGCCGGTCCCACTAAATGCAGCGCATGCACCCGGTGGGATTGGTGCTGGAACGTCATTGTGGGACCGGCTTTAGCCGGGAAGGCGTTGTGCTGACGCAACTTTGCTATGATCCGCCCCCGCGCATGAATGGTCGAGCGCCCCTGCCTGCCATTCGACCACTGCGCCAAACGATCAGATCGCAAAACCGGTTAACGCCCCAAAGGAACCCGAATGCAACACGCTACGTTGAACCGTTTCTACGCTGGGGTGCTCGCGCTGTTGCTGTGCGTCGCCGTGCCCGCTTTCGCACAGGCAGCGGCGGCGCAGGTCGCGTCCCAGGCAACACCACCGCCCGCCAGCCAGAGTGATGCGACGCCCGAAGCCGAGGCGCCGAGCCTGGATGACCTGAGCGAGCAGCTCGACCAGATCCGGCAAAAAGTCACCGTGAGCGCCAATGACGACTTGCTCTCGAGCCTGCGCCAGGCCGCGTTGCAGGTGCAGAAGCAAGCCGATGATCTGATCGCCAAGCAGGCGGTCGACATCGAGCACCTCAACGATCAACTGAACATCCTGGGCCCGGTGCAACCGGACGAAGCGTCCACCCTGACCAGCCAGCGCAAGGCGTTGACCACCCAGAAAAACGCGCTGGTCAGCGACGAGCGGCAGACCAATACCTTGAGTCAGTCTGCACGGGACCTGGCCACGCAGATCTTCAGCCTGCGCCGCAGCCTGTTTGATTCACAGATCAGCACCCGCACGGCAAGCCCCCTCAGTTCGGCATTCTGGTCCACGCTGATTCGCCCGACCGATGACGACCTGAGGCGCATGAACGGTCTGCTGGACGACGTCCGCAGCGTGTTCACCAGCGCACTGGCGCCCGGCAACCGCATGCTGTTTGCCAGCGTCGTCATCGGCGCGCTGCTGATCTGGGTGGTGGTGCGCCGCCTGCTTGAGAGCCTGCTGATCCGCCTGATGGTGCGCTGGTTGCCCGAAGGCCGCCTGCGGCGCAGCGCCCTGGCACTGGCCGTCGGCCTGTCGACGGTGCTCACCATCACCGCCGCCACCTCCCTGCTGCGTTGGGGCATTGTCAGCAATGCGGTGCTCAGTAACGACGTGGTCAATCTGCTCGACCAACTGCAAACGCTGATCACCTTCTGCGCTTTCATCGTCGGCCTGGGCCGCGCGCTGTTGATGCTGCCGCACCCGTCGTGGCGCCTGCCGAACATTCCTGACGAAATTGCCACCGCCATGGGCCGCTTCCCGGCCGTGTTGGCCCTGGCGCTGATGATCATCGGCACCCAGGAACGGATCAACAGTGTCATCGCCAGCAGCCTGGCGCTGACTGTTGCAGTGAACGGCCTGACGGCGCTGGCGGTTTCGCTGGTGTTTTTCTTCGGTCTGCTGCGCTACCGCCGCACCCGCCGTCGCCATGAATTGGAGCGCCCGGGCGGCCTTGCCGGGCTGATCCCCTTCGTCGTTGCGGTCTGGGTCGGCCTGAGTCTGCTGGCGTTGTTAAGCGGCTACCTGACGCTGGCCTATTTCCTCGCGGTCAAGCTGCTGTGGATGAGTGTGGTCGCGTCCACCGCTTACCTGCTGGTGGCGTTCTTCGGTGATGTCTGCGAGACCCTGCTGTCGCCAAAGCAACCGGGCGGCATGGCACTGGGTTCGGCGCTCGGTCTATCCCCGCGCCATCAGGCCCAGGCGAGCACCGTTCTGGCGGGCGTTGGCCGCAGTTTGCTGCTGCTGGCCGCCGTGCTGCTGGCTTTTCTGCCCTCCGGTTCAAGCCCGGGCGAGTTGCTCGAAAGCTTCACCCGCATGGAAGTCACCGACAAATCCCTGGGCGCCCTGAACATTGTCCCAAGCGACATCCTGCTGGCACTGGGTTGCCTGGTAGCGGGCCTGCTGGGCGTGCGCGTGCTCAAGGAATGGTTCGGCGAACGCCTGCTGCCGGAAACCAACATGGACGCCGGCATGCAGGCCTCCCTGGTGACGTTGATCGGGTACATCGGCTTCGTGCTGGTCGTCGCGGTGGTGATGTCCACCCTGCACATCAGCCTGACCAACCTGACCTGGGTCGTCAGCGCGCTGTCGGTGGGGATCGGTTTTGGTCTGCAAGCGATCGTGCAGAACTTCATCTCGGGCTTGATTCTGCTGACCGAACGGCCAGTAAAGGTTGGAGACTGGGTGAGCCTGGCCGGGGTCGAGGGCGATATTCGCCGGATCAACGTGCGTGCCACCGAAATCCAGATGTCCGACCGCTCCACGGTGATCGTCCCGAACTCACAGTTCATTACCCAGAACGTGCGCAACGTCACCATGGGCAACGCGTTGGGCGTCGTCGGGATTTCCCTGACGCTGCCGCTGGAAACGGATGTCTTGCAGATCCGCGAACTGCTGTTGCAGGCGTTTACCGAGCATGAAGCCGTGCTCGATACGCCAGCGCCGTCGGTCACCTTTAAAGACCTGACCAACACCGGCCTGATCATCAGCGCCAGCGGTTTCGTGAACAGCCCGCGCTCGGTGGGCGGTGCACGCAGCGACCTGTTGTTTACCGTGCTCGGACGCCTGCGGGAAATGGGCATCGCGCTGTCTGCACCGCAGAGCATGGTGTTGATCAATGACGGGCTGGCCAAGGAACAGCCGCCGGCAGTCGTCGATTGATCATTTACTCAGGCGTGTACGAGTGAATGGGCGCGCGGCGTGACAGTCGATTTCATCGACTGCCACGCTACGCACCCACTAGGTTCAGCTCACCTCTTTGTTTGGGTCTTCGGCATGGGCCCACCGATAATCCAGACGCGGCGCGAACACTTTGATTCTGCGCTTGATCTTGATCAGGATCGGGTCATGCACGGGCTCCGGATCTTTCAGGAACGCGGTCAGCACGGCGCTCAGAGCGTACAAGCCGCAGAATGCCCAGACCACGCCCTCAATGCCGTAACTTTCATTGAAGATCGCGACCACCGCAGGGCCCACCCACGTAGAAGCACCCGCACCCAGGCTTAGCACCGACAGCGCCGCGGCCTTGTTGTTGGGCGCCAAGGCGGGTGCGAGCGCCGACAACGGCACGAAACACGCCAGGGTCAGGCCGTAAAAGGCACCGAAGATCGAGGCGATCAGGAAGTCGTGGGGAAACGCTTGCGGCATGAAGAAGAACAACGGGGTGCTGATCGTGCTGCCTACCGCGCCAAACCACAGGATCGTGTTGCGAAAGCCGATCTTGGTGCTGATCACGCTAGAGCCCAGATTCCCGATGATGTTGAACACGAAGACGATGGTCAGCAGTCGCAACCATTCTTCCAGGGTGAAGCCGACGGTGTGCATGAAGAACCCGGGCATGACCACCAGAAAACCAAACATCGACGAGGTATTGATGACCCGGACGATGGCCGCGAGCGACACTTTCGGACGTGTCCACATGATGGTGATGTTCTTGGCCATCGACACCATCGGCCGCTCACCCTCGGGCGCCAGTCGACGCAGGCCATGGGCTTCACGCATGCCGACCAAACCAATCACACCGCCTATAACCACCAGCGCAAACGACAACCAGAAGGTCTGCAGTGCGCCAATCAGCGGGATGGCAATGCTCGCCACCAGAGAGCCCAGCATCGGCAGGCCAGCGGCGTAAGCCACCCAGAACCAGCCCACCGCCATGCCCATTTTGCGGGACGGCGTGGACGCTGCGATCCAGACCAGAAAGCCGTAGGCAAACAGCGGATAACCGAAACCGCGCAGGCCGTAGGTCAGCAGAATCATCGAGTAGCTCAGTTCCTGCAATCCGTAGATCAGGAACAGCACCTCAAACACGCTCCAGATGATCAACCCCAGGAACATCACCCGCTTTGGGCCCCAGATATTGGAGAGCGCACCGGCAAGCCACGATGAAATACCGACCGTGACGCCGTAGAGGGTGAAAATCATGGCGATTTCGTCGCCGGGCATGCCGCGTTCACTGAGGAAGGGAGAGAGGTACCCCAGTTCTACGCCATCGCCGATCATGAAGATCAACAGGCCGACGAACCCCCAGAACATGGGATAGGGAATGCCCACTTTGTCGCAGAATCGTGAGAGTGGAGTGTTCGGAGTGGATTGATCGCTCAATTTTCCGGTCCTTTTTTTGATGCACGGCGTTTGGGACGCGCCGTATGAATGGCCTCGATGAGGTTGAAAGGCAGTCTGGATAGCACAGGCATCCGCTTCGGGCAGCGAGCAAAACCGGCTTGATGGGTAACGCGCGGGGGTCGGACGTTGGAGCAGCTATCGTCGACCCATTAATCTATGTTTTTCTAGATTTTCGAGCCCGTAGCCAGCCTTTTATGACAGATGAAACGATTAAGCTCAACCGCATGACGTTGGCCTGGGTGCGACAACGTGCCCGGTTGTATCGCCTGAGGGGCACAGGGGCCGGGGGATCAGCCGGTACCAATTGTGGATGAAAATAAATACATCTTTTTTGCGGGAATGGCTCTGTTTCGGCATTCTTGGCGATGTTTCGTCAGAACACTGTCATCCCTACGCAGAACAGGAGCACACCATGCAATACCCAATCGCCATTGAGTGGGGCGACGATACGACGGCCATCGGAATACAGATTCCGGACATTCCCGGAGCGGTGACTGCTGGCGACACATTTGAAGACGCTTATAACGCTGCGGTCGAAATTGCCCGCATCTGTCTTGAGGCGTCGGTCGCCGAAGGTCATGCCGTGCCGATGCCATCGTCGGCCAGGGCGCATCATGATCATGACGAGTACGCAAACATGGGCTGGGGCATGGTCGAGATCGACATTACCCCCTATCTGGGCAAGACCGAGAAGGTCAATGTCACCTTGCCGGGGTTTGTCATACAGCGTATCGACCGTTATGTCGGCGACCACAACGTCAAAAGCCGATCTTCATTCCTGGCGGATGCGGCGCTGGAAAAACTCGGGCGGGTTTGAGTCACCAGTGACCACAGCAACACCACACGGTCTGAGTAGGACCGGCTTTAACCGCGAAGGCGTTGGATCTCGCACAGCCCAGGTGATGGCCGTCACCAGGACGGGCGGACCTTCCTGCCCCACGGCCAGGACGAGGGGGTGGTGAAAGCGTCACGCATTTGCCCGGCCGTTATCGCGCGTGCACCGACATCAAAAGCGAGCGCGGTTCGCAAGGCAGGCCAGCAACGTTTCGGTAAACGGGCTGGCGCCTGCAAACCGGAGTCGAGATATTGGTCCCGGGCCTGGGTCGAGGGCAGGTGGCGAAAGGGATGTTTGCCGCTTGCCAGTTCGTAGATCACACACGCCACGGCGTAGATATCAGTGCACGCCGAAAGCTTCTGATGTTCGAGTAATTCGGGTGCGGCATAGCCCGGCGTCCAGGCGTTGAAACGCTCGCGGCTCAGGTGCGGCAGGCCGGGCAGCACGCCCTCCTCGGCCTGGCCGAGCCCAAAGTCGAACAGGCGCACCCCCTCCTCACTGAGCATGACGTTGCTCGGCTTCATATCCCCGTGAACAACGCCGCCGGCGTGGGCGTAAGCCAAGGCGTCCAGCAACGGCAGCACGATGTGTTGCAGTTCTTTCCACGGCAGCCCCAAAGGCCGCTCGCAAAGCAGTTTGTCCAGCGTCAGGCCTCGCATCAGTTCCATGGTGATGAAGGCGCGCTCGCAGGCGGTGTCGACGTGAAACGCATGCACACGCAGCACGTTGTCATGCCGCAGGTATCGAGTCAGGCAGAACTCGCTGTAGAGCACTGCGCTGGCGTCCGGCGATTCGGCGAAGTCTTGGTTGAGGACTTTGAGCGCGACATAAGGATCGGGATCTCCATATTGCTCGGCCAGCAGATCGCGGGCGCGGTAGACCGCTCCCATACCGCCGGCACCGAGCAGGCGTTCGATGCGGTAACGACTTGCCAGTACATCGGGCATTGCGCGCATGCCTGCTGAGGTGAGCACCCGAGCCGGTCCAGGTTTTTGAGGCCGGGCGAAGGCGAAGTAAGTGAGGTTGGCGGGCGGGTCATAGCGGGGAGGATCAATCACCGCCTGCCCATCAAGGTTCAATTGCACGGGCTCGGTCATCCGCGAATCACCACAGCCGTCAGGTTATCTCGGGCAGCGCCGCGCAACGCGTCATCGAACAGACGCTTGAGGGCTGTTTCCGGCAGCGCGAGATTCAGTGCATGGCCCAATGCATCGCTACTCAACCCCTGATACAAACCGTCGCTGCACAGCAAGAACGCATCGCCCGCAAACACCTCAAGTTCCAGCACCTCCAGCGTCAGTTGCTCGGCAGCGCCCACCGCGCGGGTCAAGGCGTGCGCGCCCGGGTGCGCCTGGGCCTGTCGAGCATTCATCTGTCGCTCGTCGATCAACTGCTGTTGCAGCGAGTGGTCCCGGGACAATTGATACAGGCGCTGACCACGCCACAAATAGCAGCGGCTATCACCCGCCCAGACGCAGGCCGCTCGGTTTTTCTCGGCAAGGAGTGCAACCACCGTACTGCCGATGATGCTGTCCTGTCGGCCTGCATTGACGGTCAGCTCCTGGCCCAGACGCCGGTTCAGCCAGTGGAGGCACTGTCTGACGCCGATGAGCCGGTCGTCGAAGTTTTCGTGCACAGGGAGCTCCGCCAGACTGGCGACGATCATCTGGCTGGCGATATCACCCCCCTGATGCCCACCCATGCCATCGGCGACCACCCACAGTCCCTGCTCGGGACACGCCAGAAATGCATCTTCGTTGCGTGCCCGGACCTTGCCGCTGTGGGTCCGCGCAGCGCTGCGCCAATGGGTGGCGATCGCCATCACAGTTGTGCCGGCATGCGGAAGCTGCGCAGCACGGTCATGTCGAACGGGTTCGGCGAGCGCTGGCTCGTTAACAGGTAGCTGGCACGCAGCCCCCCCACGTCGGCCTTCAGTACCAGCACGTCGCGACCACTCAATTCCTCCCGCTGCATCGAATCCAGCAAACGGAACAACGACCACGGCCCTGAGCCTTCTTCTATACCCAAGGGGCGGCCAACCATTCTGTCGAGCACCAGGCTGGTTCGACCGGCCTCGGCATCCGTGGGCCACTTGAAGGACACCGGGACGATCGGGCCGTGACGATATTCGAGGGTCTTGTCACCCAGCGTGAATTCGGAGCGACTGACAGAAGAGTCCAGCGTATGAGGCTCCAGTTTGAACTGCACCTGAGGCTCGGCCGGGTTGTCCGCGAAGAACCCCTGTCGGATGACCCGAGCGGCGCTCATCTGATCGAGATATGCCCGGGAGATCGGCAGGCTTTGCCCGTCGATACTGCGCAGACGATAGCTGCCCTTCTCGCCACCCACGAACGGCCGCAGAAAACCGTCGAAGAAGCGGTCTGCAACGCCCTGAACCTTGAAGAACTCGCGAAAATCACCGAGTGCGACATCGCTGGCACTGTCGGCATTGAACGGATAACGCTTGCTGATGGCCTTGGTATAAAAGCTGTATACCTCGCTCTGGTAATGCTGGCTCACGTGCTGATAGGCATCGCGAAGCACCAGCCGCCATGAGTCCTCGGCCAAGGTGTTGAACCACGTGCCCACCGGACGCGGCAGGCGACTGGATGCCGCGCGCAAAGTGCCCAGCGCATCACGCTGCCCGACCATGCGTGATTTGGCCATGTCGTACGCAGCCTGCTCAGGCGAACTGGCCCTACCAAGACTGGCCATCTGCATTTGCAGCTCGTTGAGCACTGCCAGAACGGGCATCAGATCGGCTGCCGGGCCGTCCTTTTCGTCGAGCAAGCGGTGCAACGGATCAAACCGGTTTTGCAGCGATTTGCGCGCGGTATCAGGGACGTTTGCGCTCAACGCTTCAGTGGCCTTGCTGGACGCGGCCACTGCCAATTTGCCGGCCTTGGCGCCCTTGTCCGCGAGCAGCGCGGTGGCCTCGACAGCGCTTGTCAGCGCCGCAGCGACAGGCGTGAAGCGGGTGTTCTCGCGAACCTCCCTGAGCAGGTTGATCATCGGCGAATGGGCCGACGTCAGGCCAGCCAGTTGCTCGGCACTGTCGGCAAAATCGTAGGGCCCGGGCAGCTCGATCGCGCTCACCGCTTCGCCCCAGTAATCGGCGTAATCGCGGAAATAGAGCTGTTCCAGTTCCACCATCAGACGCCGCATGTCCATGTCGCTGAGGCCGGAGCCTTCGCCCAGTACCCAATTGTCCCGCAGGATATCGGTCACCACCCGTGAGCCGTGCACCGAAAAATACTGCTCGTAGCCCTGTCGGGTGTAGAACCCCGGAATCACATAATCGGCACCGACGAACAGCGCCGCCTGCGGCCCGAGGTGCTGGTCAAAACTATAATCCGGCAAGTTGCCAGCCTGCTCGCGCAGCATCCGGTAGACAACACTCGCCAGCGACTCACCGCGCAGCACCTGGCGTGCCTGCGCCACCCGTTGATCATTGAGGGGGTAGACGAAGGGCAGCTCCAGCAACCGTTGGAAGTGGCTGTTCAGACCGTTTTGCGCGGCGGCATTGCCGGGGTACAGCTCGGACCCGTCAGCGGCGACCCGTTCCTTGAGCCATGCCGCATCGCGCCGGTCTTTCATGCCCAGCATCAAGTAGGCACGCAGGCTTTTGAGCAGGCCCTCCCGACTTTCCAGGTTGGCGGCAATCTGTCCTTCCAGCATCGTCGCCACTTGAGGCAGGAGCAGCCGTTCCAGCTCGCGCTCGTAAGCGCTTTCGACGACCGGGTAGACCGCTTCGCCTTGATAAAGGCCGGCACGCGCCTGGTAACCGACATCTCCTTTGCCTGGGAAAACCTGGGTCGCCGCATAAAGGGTGTCCAAGGCTTTCAGCGCTGCCAACAGGTCGTTCCGGGCTGTTGTAGACGACCGCTGCTCGGTCCAGGTTCGAGCAAAGGCACTCACGCTGTCGAGCTTTTCATAGTTGCCGGAAAAACTCACGGCCCAGAGGCTGCCGAACAGCGCGAGTGACGCCAGCGCCCCTGCATAAAGCGCGCGCTGGGTCCAATGGATACGACTGCGCTCGCGCATGTCCAGGCCCGCAAGATCCGCCTCCGGGAAGATGACCCTGCTGAGCAGGTGATTGATAAAACGCGATCGGCCGCTGCCCAGTGTCGGCAGTGTTCCCGTGCTCCTCCCTGGACTAACACCCCTGCCAGCAGCGGGCGCGTGCATGTCCTGTTCGAAGCCTGGTGCGCTGGTGAGGTAGAAGCCCCGCAACTGGCTGGCCGACTGATAGCGATTGCCAGTGAACGCCAGTTCCACAAACACGCACACGCGCTCGCCGATTCGACTGAGTTGGTGGGGGAAGTCGAGAATGCCGCCACGGCGCGAGGTATCACGCTCTTGATGCATGCGGGTGATCACCTGACTGTTGAGCCGAACCAGCAGTTCGCCGAATTCGTTGCGCAGCACGTCGGCGTCGGTGCCGCTCTGCCCTGTGCGGAAGGTGGTACCGAGGACCTGATCACTTTCCTCACGGGTCAGTTGATCGAAAAACGCGTCGAAGCCCGGCAGGCTGTCCGCTTTGCTCAACACGAGGTAGACCGGCACCTCGACGTGCAGTTTCTGATGGACCTCCTGCAGACGCGTACGCACTTGTCGGGCAAGGATGTCGAGTTCAGGGTCGCTGCCGTAGAGCAGCGTGTCGACAGGGAGTGTGACGAGTACGCCATTCAGAGGGCGGTTGCGGCGATACCTGCGCAACAGGTCAAGCAGCGTGCACCAGGCGCTGCGGTCGAGGTCGGCGCTCGGCTGGGTCAGGTAACGACCCGCAGTGTCGACGAGCACGGCGTTGTTGGCAAAATACCAGTCGCAGTGGCGAGTGCCTCGGGTGTCACGTGTGAGTGTGCGCTCGACTGTGTTGAGCGGAAACTCGAGCCCTGAACAGTCCAGCAGGCGGGTCTTGCCGCTGCCCTCGGGCCCGATCAGCAGGTACCACGGCAGCTCGGTGCGCCAGTGTTCGCTGCGGCCGCGATACAGGCTTGAGGTCTTGAGTGTTTTCAGCGCCTCCTTGAAGCGCGTCGTCAGTTCAGCCTGCTCCTCCTCGATCTGATCGTCGCGCAGGATACGTGCCTGACCGTCTTCACTGTCTTCGACCGCCTTCTTGCGTTCCCCGGCCCGCCAACTGACATAGACCATGGCAAGGCCCCAGAGCAGGAACAGCGAACTGATGGTCAACAGCCGAGAGGTTGAACCCTCCCAGAACTTTCGATCGTCAATGGCCAGGGCCGGCCCGACGAACCAGACCATGAGCGCCACGAGCAAAACCAGCAGCAGCGTCCACACCCACGTCTGACGCAAAAGCGCGCCGGTTTTCTTGAAAAGGTTTTTCATCACACGTCTCTGTTTACGGCTGCGCTTGCGGCGGCGATTGCGGGTGAACGGCAGGCTTATCAAACGGCTGATAAGGTCGAAGCACGGCGTTCCGGTGTTCCCCCAGCACCCAGGCAAAGCCCGAATACATCACGATCAGACAGACCAGGGTGAAGCCCACCACCATCCAGCTGGGCACAATGCGCACCAGACTTCGGCGCTGGTTGCTCAGGCCTTCCCAATGGGGCGACAGCTCGCGAGGCGCATCACCGCGCAGCTGACGAATTTGCCGATAGACCGCGTCGCGAATGTTCTCCAGTTCCTGCACGCCCCGGGTCTGTACCCGGTAGCGGCCCTCGAAACCCAGCGACAGGCACAGGTACATCAGCTCCAGCATCGGCAGATGCTTCACCGGGTTTTTCGAGAGTCGATCCAGCAGCTGGAAGAACTTTTCGCCGCCGAAGGTTTCCTGATGAAACCTGCTGAGCAGGCTCATCTGCGACCACTCGCTTTCGTTGCCCCAGCCACTCGTTACCACGGCCTCATCCAGCGCAGTGCAGAGCACATAGCGGGCGCCCGCGACCTGACTGCTCTCGGCGCCGTTGTACAGCGCGCGCGCTTCAAAGGATTTCATCACGCGGGTCAAATGCTCATGGAGCGCACTCATGTCTTGCGGGAGGTCACCGCTCTTGAGCCGTACCACCTCGGACAACAGCTCCGATGCAGCGGCCACAAGCGGGTTCATGCCGACATTGAACGTCTGCGCCGGGCCCAGGCGCGCGGCGTAGATCATGCGTTCTTCCAGTTGTTCGAAGCGCGGCGGCGGCGTGGAATCCGTGATCGGCTTCGATGCCGGGCCATGACCCTGCCGGCTGACCAGCACGGTTTTGTGGTCCTGGCGGTAATCGTTATCCTTGATCATGGCGGTCAGTTCCTGATGGCCCAGAATTTGAGCTCAAGCTCGGCGAACTCGCCGGACACGTGGAACGCGAAACCACCGGAGCGCTCGAGCTGCGCCAGGTCTTCGGAGCTGAGTTCGAGGACGAAGTAGGTTTTGTTCGAATGAAACGCAATTTGCCGCGGCGCCACCGGCAACGGGGTGAGCTTGATGCCGGGCAGGTGCAGGTTCACCAACTGGCGGATACGCTCCACCGGTGCAACCTTGAAATGCGCGGGCAGACGATGGCGCAGTTCCTCGGAGTCGCAATTGGCACTCGCCGCCAAGACAAAGGAGGCAGAACCCAGCAGCGTGCGATCGTGCAGCGGCGAGACGGTAATGCCGTATTGACGCGGCTGTAGCACCAACTCGATAGCGTGTTGCTCCAGCACCATCGACAGCATCTGTCGCAGCGCTTCCATTAGCGTGCGAAAGCTTTCCCCTTGATCGCTGTGCCGATAGCGGCTGTCCAGACGCGGCCGCTTGCTGTCACTCGAGAAAGTCGCCAGATCACCCAGCAAGGTCAGCAACGCGCGGTAGAGTGCTTCCGGATGCACGTGCTCCAGACCCAGGTAGTGACGCAGCAGCAGTTCGGCGCGATTGATCAGCTGAAGCATCATGAAGTCGCCCACTTGCGCGCCAGCGACCGTGCCGCTGGAGCGGATGCGTTCGGCAATGCTGTCGCCCCGGTGACTGAGCATGCTGATCACTTCCTTCAGGCACGACAGCAGATAGCTGGAGGCGTGAGACTGAAGATAGGTCGGGACGAAATCCGGAGCGAGGCTGACCACCCCGTCAGGGGTGGTGTCGAGCACGTCGCAGATCTTCAGCTTGACGTAAGCATGGTCGCTCTGCTGTTCGCCCAGCAGCAATCTGAAGTCGGGACGACCGCAGCTGACTTGGCACGCCGCGTCATCACCTGCGTTTGAATCGGCGACTTGCGCGTCATAGGCGGTGTAACGCGCCAGCACATCGGACTGCTCCGGTCGCCGGGCTTCCACGTGATTGCCGGTGACCAACGGCAATGCCAGGTAAACCGGCGTGTTGCCGGTATTGGCCGGTATGTCGAGGGCCAACGACTCTGTGTGACCGCCCAACTCGAACACGCTGCCGTCAGGGAGGATGCCCGACGCCTGGTTGATCACCAGTTTGCCCATGTTCAAAAACTGCAGGTCGATCTCCAGGGTCAGGAATCCCCAGACGTAGCCACCCATTAACTGAGTGCGGATTTTCAGCTGGTGGTCGTAATAGCGGTCGTTGTGCTGGAAGTGCTGCGGACGCAGCAGCATGCCCTCCTGCCAGATGACTTTGTGAGTATTCATGGCTGGTCGACCGCCTCGGCGAGCACTTCTTGTGAAGGCCGAATGCCGCTTTCATCAAGGGTCAGATCGACTTCGGTAGTGCTTTGCGGTGCGAGGTGAAGCGTGGAGCGCCACGAGGCTTGTGACAGGTCACGGTACGCCGCAACAACGCCGACGTAGCGACTGCCTTTCTGCACACTGAGCTTGAGCTCGACCGTTTCGCCCGGACGCAGCTCAAGCTCCTCGGTGGCGACCATGTCCCCGGCCAGGGACTCTTTGGCTCGCTCGTAGAGGCTGAAAAAATCAGCGTTCTCGAAGGCCACCGCGTGTTTGAGCTCGTACAGGCGGACCACGATCGGTGACGGACGACCGTTCAGATCGGGATTGAGCTGATTACTGGCCGTTAGCCTGAGGTTGAGTTTGGTGAGGTGTGAATACGGCGACAGCGTCGAGCAACCTGCCAGCATGAGCACGGCAATCAACGCAGTCAGCGTGTGTAGCGATACAGTTGAACGGCGAAACATGCGCTTCATCCCTGGTGATCGGTGTGGAGGGTGGAAATCAGACGAATTTGCTCTTCGTAGGCCTGGGCGAAATCTCGGGCCAGCAAGCGTTCGCTCCAGTCATTGTCCTGACGCAATGCCTGGTGATAGCGGCCATAGGCTCTCCAGCGGCTTCTGGAGGTTGCGAGCAGTGGCGGGTTGTCGCGCTCGAATCGCAGGGTGAGTTGCTCTGGTGAAAAATGCTCCAGCGTGGCGCGCATTGCTGCCCGACTGGCGGCCAGCAAGGCGACCTGGTGCGCCTGCACGTCATGGAAGGCTCGGGTTACCGCCCGCTCAGCGGGCAGTTGCCCGGGCTTGCCAGGCCGCAACAATGCCGACAGTGCTTCGCCAGGATCGGCAGCGGACTTCAGCGGGTTGCGTTGAGCGCCCTGCGCGGTTGTCTGCGACAGGCGCAACTCGTTTTTCAGCTCGCTGCGGGTGTGCAGATTTTGCTGGAGACCGGCCACGCACTGCCTGAGCACACGGCCGGCATTAAACGCCAGCGCCTCCCGGGCATCCTGATCAAGCTCGTCGAATTCGATACCCAGCGCTTCGGAAAACCGCGTCCAGAAATCATCGGTCTGGCGCTCGACTTCAACAGCTGCCGGCCCGGGTGCTGGCTGTGCTGCGGGATCTTCGACCAGCTCGGGCACGCGCAGGCTTTCCATATCCACCCGCGCATAGTCAGCACGCTGTTGACCGTTCCTGATGGCGGCACCTGGCGAAATCAGTTCGTCGATGTCCGAGTGGACGCGCTCCTGCTGGTCGAGCGCACTTAGCGGGTCGAGATCCAGAAACGAGTCGTCAGGGATGATGCTGCCGGCCGCATAAGTACGACCCACGTCACCGTCAAATGAGGCCGGGTCACCCATGAGCCGGGCACGCAGCTCGAAATCGCCCAGCACATACAGGCTGCCATGCTCGATGCGAACGGCTTGCCCCTTGGCCAGGCGTACCCTGCTCTCCCCACTCAGTACGCCATTGCTGCTGGTGTCGGTGAGATAGAAGCCACCATCGCGGTAGCTGATCGTGATGTGGTGGTGCGACACGTGCCGGCTGCGGTCGGGAATGACCCAATCGCAGTCCTCGCCACGTCCGATCACCCCGCCCGCCTGCCTGAATGTCTTTTGGCACTGCTCCGCAGGCACAAACTGCCGGGTGCTCAGCATTTCGAAAACCAGTTCCACGGTGATGCTCCTTGCGGTCAGTTACCGCGGTTGGCCGCCTGCGGATCACCCAGCGGGCGATAGGTGTTGTCATTGAACTTGTAATTGCCGCTGCAACCCGATAGGCCACACAGAACAAAAAGGGTCAGCAGAACGGCTTGCCGGTGACGAGCAAACATCAGAGGGTCTCCAGAGGTGAGCACAAGGCGCCGACGATTGGCGCGATGGAAAGCGAGTGGGGAAAAAGTCGTTCGTGCCTACGCATTGACTTCACCCACATTGATGTTGAGGCGGCCAAGGCGGTACAGCAGCGTGCGCCTGGGCAGGCCAAGCTCACGCGCGGACAGGCTCTGGTTACCTTCGTTTTTACGCAGGCAATCGAGCAGCAAGCCGCGTTCGACCTGCTCAAGGCGTTCGCGCAGATTGAGGCGGGCATCATCAGGGGCCGATTCCGCGCGGAGGGTGAAATGCTCGGCAAGTAATTGGCCCCCTTCGCACAGAAGAACAGCACGCTCAACCAGACCCTTGAGCTCGCGAACGTTGCCGGGGAAGGCATACCCGCACAGGTGATCGAGCGCCGCGTCCGACCAGCACAGCGCATCCCGTTGTAGAAATGCGCAGGCCTTGTCGGCGAAATGCCGGGCGAGATCGATGATGTCATCGCCGCGCTGGCGCAGGGCGGGCAGCTCGATGGGGAATTGCGAGAGGCGGTAGTAGAGGTCCTCGCGAAACGTGCCCTCGCTGACCATGACCGACAAATCCCGATGGGTCGCGGCAAGGATGCGCACGTCTATCGTGTGCGTTTGATTGGAACCCAGCGGGCGGATCTCGCCCTCCTGCAGTACGCGCAGCAGCTTGGCCTGTAGCGTCAGCGGCATATCGCCGACTTCATCGAGCAATAACGTGCCGCCGTCGGCCGCGTCGAAGAGTCCGGCACGATCACGCAGAGCACCCGTGAACGCTCCTTTGCAATAGCCGAACAACTCGCTTTCCAGCAGGCTTTCAGGCAGTGCCGCGCAGTTCTGCACGATAAAGGCCTGAGAGCGACGCGGACCATAGTCGTGGATGGCGCGTGCCACCACCTCCTTGCCGGTGCCCGTCTCTCCGCGCAGTAAAACGGTATACGGGCTGTGCAGGACTTTACTGATCATCGAACAGGTCTGTCGCATGGGCGCGCTTTTGCCGATCAATCCATAGGCGCTGATGCTTGGCACACTCACGCGCACAGGTTGCAAATCATCGCTGCGTCGTCTCAAGCGCTGAAGCAGGTGCAGTTGACGCAGCACGAAAGTGCCCAGTCGGCCAAGGGAGTCGGCAAAAGCCTGCAGCTCAAGATGTCGACTGCTCGCGCAGACGAGCAATCCTTCCACCCTCTGTTGATCACTGATGATGGGCACACACAGCAGCGACTGCCAGGGCACCGCCCTCGTGGGCAAGAAGCTGGTTTCGTGGAGACTGCCCGGCAAATCGGCGAGGCACACAACGCGGTTCTGGCACAGCGCAAACTGCAGCAGTTGCTCACCGTTGTAATCGGCCGGCAGGCTTTGCGCCTCACGGGGTTGCAAGCTGCCATCAAGGCACTCGGCCGTCATGCCCAGACACGTATGGGTCGCGTCCAACAGATAGAGCTGCGTCAGCTCGCACCCGCTCAACTCCGCAAGTCCAAGCACGAGCCCGCCGAGCAGCGCAGCATCGTCGGCGGCGCACGCGAGCCGGGCGAATTGCTCCAGCAACGCTTCTGCGTAGGCCAGCGGCTGGGGCAGCTGAATAAACATCGCGCCCACCTCAGGCAAACTCGCAGGTCACGGCGGCTTCGCAATCAAGCGTTGCGTGCACGGACGTGAGACGTTGACCTGCCGCCATTGCGTCGAGCAGCCGGTCAGCTACCTGGGGCAGAACGTGAAGCTCCAGCAAATGGTCGATCAGACGTGCCCCGCTGTCGTCTTGGGTGCAGCGTTCAGCCAGATGATCGACCAGCGCCTCGGAAAAGGTGAACGCCAGTTGACGGCGGTTGAGACGCTCGCCCAGGCTCCCCAATTTGATCTCGATCAGTTCACGCAGCACCACCCCGCTCACCGGGTAGTACGGGACAACGCGCATGCGTGCCAGCAGCGCCGGCTTGAAGTGCCTCCCCAGAACCGGACGGATATGTTGCTCAAGCACCTGCGCAGAGGGGCGCGCGCCGTCGGCGCACAGGTCACTGACAAGATCGCTTCCAAGGTTCGAGGTCATCAGGATGAGCGTGTTGCGGAAGTTGATCTCCCGCCCTTCCCCGTCGTTGGCCACGCCCTTGTCAAAGATTTGATAGAACAGGTTCAGGACGTCCGGATCAGCTTTTTCGACTTCATCGAGCAGGACGACCGAATACGGTTTCTGCCGCACCGCTTCGGTGAGCATGCCGCCTTCGCCGTATCCCACGTAGCCCGGCGGCGCGCCAATCAAACGCGAGACGGTGTGCTTCTCCTGAAACTCGGACATGTTGATGGTGGTGATGAATCGCTCGCCGCCGTACAACAAGTCGGCGAGCGCCAGCGCGGTTTCAGTCTTGCCGACACCGCTAGGGCCGACCAACAGGAAAACGCCCACCGGTGCGTCAGGTTTGTCAAGGCCGGCTGCAGTGGCCCGCATCGAACGATCAAGGGCGTGCACAGCTTGCTCCTGACCTCGAATACGGGCGCTCAGGTCAGTTGAAAAGCTGGCGATTTTGGCGTTGTGCTCTCGCGCCAATTGCGCCAGGGGTACGCCGGTCCAGGCGCTGATCACTTCGGCGACAAGACGCGGACAGACTTCGAAGCTCACCAGCCGCTCGTGGGCCTGGGCCTGAGTCAAATCGCGGTGAGTCTCGTTGAGCGCGGCTTGCAGGCCTTCGATGCTTTGCGCTTCATCGGCATCACGGGCCTGCGCCAGTTGCTGACGCAGGTCCAGCAGGCGCTCGACCGAGCGCTTCTGTTCTGACCAGAGGGCTTCGAGAGCCTGTGTTTCCTGAGCCGCAGCGCGCAGACGGTCCTCCAATGCGTCCAGTGCCGGATGATCGATGAGCAAACCTGCTTCGGCGTCCCGACGCAACGCCTGACGCTGACGGCTGCCTTCGGCCAGTTCGCTGCGCAGACGCTCAAGACGTTGCGGCGCGGCCGCGAGGCTGATGCGAACGCGCGCGCACGCCGTGTCGAGCACATCAACGGCCTTGTCCGGCAACTGGCGGCCGGCGAGATAGCGGGCCGACAACTCGGCGGCCGCCACCACTGCATCGTCCCGCAAATAGATGCCGTGGCTCCGTTCGTAGACGGGAGCAAGGCCCCGTAGAATGGTCACCGCCTCATCGACGGTCGGTTCGTGCAGCCGCACCGGCTGAAACCGACGGGCCAGTGCCGGGTCTTTCTCGAAGTATTTCTTGTACTCGCTCCAGGTGGTCGCCGCGATGGTGCGCAGTTCACCGCGCGCCAGGGCCGGCTTGAGCAGATTGGCCGCATCGGAACCACCCGCATCACCGCCGGCCCCGATCAGGGTGTGGGCCTCGTCGATGAATAATATGATCGGCTTGGGCGACGCCTTGACCTCGTCGATCACGCCCTTGAGGCGACGTTCGAACTCTCCTTTGACACTGGCGCCCGCCTGCAACAGCCCCATGTCCAGCGACAGCAGCTCAACGCCCTTCATTGCCTCGGGCACCTCCCCTGCGACGATGCGCGACGCCAGCCCTTCAACGATCGCCGTCTTGCCGACACCGGCCTCACCCACCACGATCGGGTTGTTTTTCCGGCGACGAGCGAGAATATCCACCATTTGCCGGATGGCGTCGTCACGGCACAACACCGGGTCGATGTTGCCGTCCCGTGCTTGTTGGGTGAGGTTATGGGTGAAGCGCGTCAGCAATGACTCGCCGGCCGCACCGGGCTTCGCCCTGTCGGAATGGTCCCTCTGCGACAGGGCGAATGCTTTCAATCGCTCGATATTCAGTCGGGCGAGCAATGCCTGAGAGCGGCTGCCTGCGTAACGCATGGGGTTGCGCAACAGCGCAAGGATTAGCGCGCCTTGTTCAACCTGGGTCTGGCCCAATTCGAGGTTGGCCACCAGTAGTGCGTCCTGCAGCCACTGCACCAGTTCCGCCGCAAATACCGGGTTGCGTGACGCGCTGTTTTCCATCCGCATCTGCAGCGCGGCGCTGAGTTCACCTGCGTCTACATCCGCATCCTGCAGTGCGCGGGAAAGCAGGCCCTGCGGGCGCTCCAGCAAGCACAGCAACAGGTCCTCGACGAGGACTTTGCTACCGCCCCGTCCCACGCAGCGTTCGGCGGCGTGCTCCAGGTCGCGTCGGCTTTCGGCGTCGAGCGCCTGAATAAGTTGTTGCAGGTTGACATGACTCATCGTTCAGCGGTCCTTAATGATTGGCTAGCCAGGGTCACCACGCCGTCCGCGCGTTCGCGGCCCAGCCAACTGGTCCATCCCAGGCGACACGCGTTCTGTCCGGCCAGGCGCAGTTCGCGAATTTCTTCCTGACGCAGCGCAAGGCGAACGTCGTAATCAAGGGGGTCCCGCAGCGTGAATCGCACCAATGCGCACAGCGGCTGGTAACCCGTGCCGATTGGCAGGAACTCGTGGAAACGCTGCCAGCCAAGCTCTCGAATATGAATGCGGAATTTGCCACTGCGATCGCGAACGTGTTCGCCGAGCACCAGGTCCTCGCCTAGTTGGCTGTTGGCTCGGCCAAGACGGTTGCGCTGCTCTTCAAGAATTTCTACGCGGCGCTCCATGCATTGCTCGATCGTCAGTTCTGCGTGTTTGAAGTAGTACCGCAGCACCGCCTCGATCAGCGCCGCCGAATGCGCGCGCAGGCTGAGCAAACCCAGGTATGGCAGCAGTCGCTTCCAGTTCAGCTCCCGCGCCCTTCGCATCTCCTCGCTGCCCAGTCCGATCAGCGCGAACAGCTGCGACGAAAACGGATCGATCGCGCCGCTTTCGAAACAGGCGCGGTAGCGATATTTCTTCCAGATCGGCAGCATCAGCCGATGCAGCCGATGGTGAAACAGATCGAGGAACTGGCGGGTCGGATTGCCCTCCTCACTGTCACCCAAGGCTTGCTCGCTATAGAACGCAGGCAAGGGTGATCCGGACCCGACAAGGCCCAGCAGGTTGAAGCGCAGGCGTGCACGCATCAGCCCGGACTCTTCAAAAAACTCCACGCGGTCCACATCACTGCCCGGAAAGCCAAGGCTCGGGTTGGCCTGGAATTCCAGCTGGTCATACAAGTCGTCATCGTTAAGGCGCGGGTGCGCAGTGCGCAGCCGGTCGATGACCAGCAAGATGGCCTGAAACAGCGAGTATTCGCGGATGCCTTGGGTCAGCCCGCTCAAAGCAGGGGCTGTTGGCCCATACGGGGTGTCCATTGGTACACCTCTCCCTGTGTGCTTTTCACGCGCAGCTCGTGATACGAATTGAGGCTGGCGTAAAGCGCAAAAAACTCGTTGAGCACCGAGGCAAACACGAACACGTCGCCCTCGCCGATATAGCCTTGCGGATCGATGGTCAGCTCGGTGCGCAGCCCGCGTACCGGCAACCCTCTGTGCAGCCGGTCGACATGCTGGTGCCTGATCGACGTGAGCCCGCCCAGCAGGCGCTTGCTGACCTTTTCTGCGTGCGGGTCGTAATAGCGCGGCAGGTCGTATGTTTCGAGGATCACCTTCAAGGCGTTCACGTCCGCCAGGGACAGGTAGTTAAGCGACATGTTGCTGATCAGCTTCCACAGGAAGTCCCGATTCAGCGGCGGCGCATAACTGGGTGTGGCCGGGGTGATATTGCGGAAGGTCAGAAATTCCGGTGTCTGTTCGCAGGCGATGCAGATGTCTCCCAGCTTGAGCCTGCGCGGCAGGTTCTGATTGGTGCAGATCATCTCGATCGACAGTGTTTCAGAGGCTTCGGTGTGACGGATGCCGAAGCTCAGGTAGGTGTCGAGGCCATCGTGCAGCGACGATGGACGCTGCACGATGCTGTAATGCGGACGGCGGTTCGGCACATCGAAACTGGGGTCATGCTCGAAAGACTCGAACGGCACGTAGGCCTCGTAACCCAAGCCACCGGGCTTCCAGCCGATCACGGATTCGACCGAAAACACGCCGCAATTTTCCGGGCTGTAGAGCGCCGGCATCAACAGGTACTCGTCCTGTTTGCCCTCGAGGCGTATTGGCGAGGCATCGTGCTTGAACAGATTCACGATAGGCGTGCAATGGAGCTTCACGTTGTCCAGCGTCGGGCGCAGACGCTGGACGCCGCTCTTGCGGATGTCGAAACGCATTTCAAGTCCGCGCACTTGTTTGAGCGTGTCTTGCGGCAACGCAGCGAGCAGCTCCAGGCCATTCACGTCCACGAACAGAAATTTGTCCTGGAACGCGAAGTACTCCTGCAGGTAGCGATAACCGCGGAAGGTATTCAGCGGATACGGAATCAGCGCCTCATCTTCGGCAAAGCCCATGGGCTGGATACGGTCGCCTGGCACTTTGAATGCCATCGGCATGCCGTTGACGCCGTGTAGGGGCTTGCCGTCCCCGTCCAATGGCACCAGCTCGATGCTCTCCAGATTGCGCAGAAGGCTTAGATAGAGCATCTGGCTGATGTAGCGCTCGCCAGCAAAATGCAGGCGCAACCGGCTTAATCCCAACTCACCGAAATGGCCTTCGCCGCTCATCTCCAGACGCAAGCTCAACAGTGAGCCCTCGCCCTTGACCGAGTACGTCAGCTCCACCAGATCCAGCGCCTGGACATCGGTTGGGTAGCACGTGCGAAAGCGGCACTGCACGCCATCGATCGGCACGCTGTCCACCGGCGTGTCCCGCTCCACCCTCAGCGCAGGCCCTGCCAGCTTCAACGGGGCAAACTGGAGAATGCTGAAAGCCGGCAGCGGCTGCATGTAATTGGGCCACAGCAGTTGCATCAGCGAATGGCTGAGCTCAGGCAGTTCGTCATCAAGCTTCTGCCGCAGGCGTCCCGTCAGGAACGCAAAACCCTCCAGCAACCGCTCTACGTCGGGATCCCGCCCGGCCTGCCCCAGAAACGGCGCCAACGCCGGACTGCGCTCGGCGAATCGACGACCTAACTGGCGAAGCGCGGTGAGTTCGCTTTGGTAGTAGTGGTTAAAAGACATGGTATTACCTTCGAGCGGAGCTGTTTGGTTCAAGGGTGGGCATTGCGGAAAACTGCCTGCGAGCGGCTTAGGTCACCAGGTGCACCGGGCACCTGGCATCAGGTTTTCCTGTGGCTGACCTGTACCTGACCCCCACCCTCCAGGTGTGCGGCGAAAGTGACCTGACGCTTCAAGCCCTCAACCTCCAGCAACCCTTCAATACTGAAGGCGAGCCGAAGCTGATCGTTGTCATGGGGCAGTGCGATGACCTGGACGCTACTCAGGCGTGGCTCGTAGGTTTCGATGAAAACCTCGATAGCGAGCCGCGCCTTCGTTAAAGCGTCATGAAGGCTCAAACGCATGTCATTGAGATCCGGCAGCCCGTAGTCGGAAAGCGTCTGAACGCTACCCGCCCGGGTACTGAGCATCTTGGCCAGATGGGCAGCCACCGACGCCGTCGCAGCGTCTTCGCGGCTCCAGCCGACGCGCTTGTCTGCATCGCCACTCAGGCGTTCGAAAAGGCTGCCGTATCCAGTCATGTGTTGAAGCCCTTCACTCTTTGTCCAGCTTGCCCACCAGCGACAGAGTGAAATCGGCGCCCATGTATTTGAAATGCGGGCGCACGTTCAGGCTGACGCGATACCAGCCGGGCTCGCCCTCCACGTCACTGACGATGATCTGCGCGGCACGCAGGGGACGACGACCACGGACTTCGGCGCTCGGATTTTCCTGATCGGCAACGTACTGGCGGATCCATTTGTTCAGTTCCAGTTCGAGGTCGGTGCGTTCTTTCCAGGAACCCAGCTGCTCGCGTTGCAGGACTTTCAAATAGTGAGCAAGACGGTTGACGATCATCATGTAGGGCAGCTGGGTGCCGAGTTTGTAGTTCAGCTCGGCCGCCTTGCCTTCCGCGCTGGTACCGAAAAACTTCGGCTTTTGTACCGAGCTGGCGGAGAAGAACGCCGCGTTGTCTGAGCCCTTGCGCATGGTCAGGGAGATGAAGCCCTCCTCCGCCAGTTCGTATTCACGACGATCGCTCACCAGAACTTCGGTAGGAATCTTGGTTTCGATTTCACCCATGCTTTCGAAGTGGTGCAGCGGTAAATCCTCGACTGCGCCGCCGCTCTGCGGGCCGATGATGTTCGGGCACCAGCGGAATTTGGCGAAGCTGTCGGTCAGCTTCGTACCGAAGGCGTACGCCGTGTTGCCCCACAGGTAGTGCTCATGGCTGTTGGCAACGGTTTCCTTGTAGACGAACGATTTGACCGGGTTCTCTTGCGGGTCGTAAGGGTTGCGCAGCAGGAAACGCGGCACCGTCAGACCGACGTAACGAGCGTCTTCCGACTGGCGGAAACTCTGCCATTTGGCGAACTGCGGGCCCTCGAAATGATCTTTCAGATCTTTCAGGTCTGGCAGGCCGGTGAAGCTTTCCAGGCCAAAAAACCTGGGGCCGGCGGCGGCGATGAACGGCGCGTGGGACATGCAGGCGACGCTGGAAACGTACTGCATAAGCTTCACGTCCGGGGAGCTTGGGGACATGAAGTAGTTGGCGATGATCGCCCCCACAGGCTGGCCACCAAACTGACCGTACTCGGCGGTGTAGATATGTTTGTACAGACCGGCTTGCATGACCTCGGGTGAATCTTCGAAATCCTCCAGCAAGTCCTCTTTGGACACGTTGAGGATTTCAATCTTGATGTTCTCGCGGAAGTCGGTCCGCTCGACCAACAACTGCAAGCCTCGCCACGACGACTCCAGAGACTGGAAGTCCGGATGGTGCAGAATCTCGTCCATCTGGCGGCCTAGCTTGGCATCGATCTCGGCAATCATGCGGTCAACCATGGCCTTCTTGACCGGTTCACCGGCGTTTTGTGGCTTGAGCAGCTCCTCGATAAACGCCGACACGCCGCGCTTGGCGATGCCGTACGCATCCTCATCACGAGGCAAACGGGTCTCGGCGATGATGCTGTCGAGAATGCTGTACTCGCCGGATTCTTTGCTCTGCTGCTGCGCTGGTGTAGTACTCATGATGTTGGCTCCTTGGCGGATGGACTCAGGTGTCCTGGGCGGCGGCGTTCAAACCCAGCTCGCCGAGCACGCGACCGCGGGACTCGTCGTTGGCGAGGACGCCTTCGATGGCCTTTCGGAAAGCGGGCGCGTTACCCAGCGGTCCTTTGAGCGCCACCAGGGCGTCGCGCAGTTCCATAAGTTTTTTCAGTTCGGGTACCTGGTCAACCAGCGAGGCTGGATTGAAGTCCTTCATCGATTTGACGTTCAATTGCACCGCCAGCTCTTCGTTGCCCTCATGCTCTTGCAGACGATTGGGCACGCTCAGCGTCAGGCTCAACGCCTGCTTGGCCAGCACCTCGTCAAACGTCATCTTGTCGATGCTGATCGGCTTGCGCTCTTCAACCTTTCGCTCGTCTTTACGCAGGGTGTAGTCACCGATTGCGAGCAGCTTCAGCGGCAGCTCGATTTCTTCCTGCGCCCCACCCGTGGCGGGCTTGAACGTGACATTGATGCGTTCTTTGGGGGCTACCGATCCTTCTTTGGCCATGGCCGTTCTCCTGGTAATTGGGGCCCTGGGGCCTATTCAAGTACGACTTCGAGGTCGAGGTGGCACAGCCTTCGATACACTTCTTCCCTGCGCTCTCGGTCCCCATGACCCTGAGGCAGTAATTCGAAACAGCTGTGCAAGAGATGCAGCACTTCGAGCGCAAGATCAGGCTCCCAGGCATTGATGCCTGAGTCCTGCAGGGTTTGATCGAGGGTTTCAAGCTGGGTCTTGGCGAGTTCGTATTTCCTGGCGGTGAAGCACAAACGCGCGAGGGCAAATCGCCAGAAAAATCGTGCGCGTCCGCCTTGGGCACTGTGCCCGCCTTGTTTGAGAAGCTGCACTGCCGCTCTGAGGCCGTCCTTGCGCAACACCGACGACGCGCTTTCCAGAGCAGACTCCCAGGCCGGGTGCGTATCAGCCACTTCTACTGTGCGGGGCGCACTGGCGACTTGCAGGCGAGGCATGACGCTGGCGGTAATCCAGGCCCGGGTTGCCGGATCCGCAAAAGGCACGCCGTCGTGAAAACGCAGTTCGATGACACACGGTAATCGCTGGATCAACTGCGCAAAATGAAGCTCTACCTCGCGCATTGCTGTCTCCGCGTTCAAACCTTGCAGGCACTCCCAGACCATTCGCTGGCCATCGAACCAGAAAGGTGCCTTTGCCAGGCTCGCCTCCAGTTCAAGAAGCAGATCGGCATAGCTGCCCTGATCGTATTTGTCCTGATAGCCCTTGAGCTTGTCTGCCGGGAGTCCACGAAGGGCGGTGATCCGCTGTGCATCACGTTCCGGCAGGGCGTCGATTGGCAGCCACAGCAACGTGCGATTGAGGCGCAATGCGCGCAGATCGCCGGCCTTCTGCTTGAGCCACCAGTCACATAACGAGCGCGCGCTCTCCTGCTGATTACGCAGCGACTTGTGCGCGTCTTTTTCATTGGTGATCACTGCCGTTGAGGCGAATAACTGGGTAGCAGCCTGCTTGACCTGCGCGACAGCCACGTCAGCGGTACCGGCGTCAGGCAGATTGTCGGCCGCGCGCCGGGCCAGATTTTTCAAACGTCGCGAGATCGGCAGCAGTAAGGGCGCAAGGGCGCCCAAGTGCTGTGTAAACACCGCATCAAGTTCTTCGAGAATTTCAACAAGGCGACTGAAGAGCGGCAGTTGCTCTTTGATCGGAACATTATCGTTGAGCACCTTCTCTAGACGGGGGACCAGCCAACTAATAGCTGCCGAGCGTGTGCGGGCTTTCACGGGATGAACGTCGTCCCAATGCTGCACGCAAAAATAGTGAAGAAGCCCAAGCCCTGCCAACAGCCCCTGGAAAGACTCCCGCTGATACAACGCCCATGTCAGCCATGCCGCGACGCGCAGGTCTTTGGATTGAGTACGGAGCAGGTTTTCGCTTTGTTCATGCACTTTAACCCAGTCGATCTGGCCATTTCCGTGAATGGATTGAGCCTTACCCAGTTCACTTTCCAGGGCTTCGTATTCGTTTGAAAAACGCACGTCTTCACCTGCGAAGCTCTCTAAGGAAATAGGGGCTTGAGCGGCTTCAAGATAATGAGCAGAAAGTTGACTTGAATAAGACATGCGAAATCTTCGATATAAAACCACGTCAAACACAGCCAGTTAAACTACTGAGATAACGGGGTTACGGTAGTAACTGTGTGTTCGGTTGATATGTAACAAAACGTCTACCCTTCCGAGGCCGCAGATAATACTCAGCACCCCTATCGCTATCAAGCTCTCTATAAACGCGATAATTCCATTTGAATTGTAGGAAGATTCCACAACTGTATAGCTGCACGGTGGCCGCGTTGATACACCTGTGCGAGCAGTAGTAGCGCAGAGCCGTTATGCGCAAAAAGTTGCGCACCTTTCTGGCAATAAAACAATCACTGACACCGCCCAGAGCAAGTGCAGCGGGGCTTACAGCCAAGTGCGCAAGAAGTTGCGCAACACTGCGCAACTTATTGCGCACATTTAATCGGTCAAGCCACCTTACCTAACGCTCCGATGACAAATTTTTCGGTTAAGCAATTGAATAATATGGATAATTTATAGCCTGGCACGGAGATTGAAATAGCTTCTTCACCCACAAGGCTACTTGGCTTTCGGGGATTTCTATTTATGAGGCAAGGAGCATCTTCATGGCTACACCAGCATATATGTCCATCACAGGCACCAAGCAGGGTCTCATCACCGCAGGCGCCTTTACCGCAGATTCGGTCGGCAACACTTACCAGGAAGGTCACGAAGATCAAGTCATGGTGCAGGGGTTTCAGCATGAAATGATCATCCCGCGCGATCCGCAGTCGGGCCAGCCAACCGGTCAGCGTGTGCACAAGCCGGTCAAGATCACCAAAGTGTTCGACAAGTCTTCGCCACTGTTGCTGGCCGCTTTGACGTCTGGCGAACGCTTAACCGAAATCACTATCCAGTGGTATCGCACCTCGGCAGCGGGCACACAGGAGCATTACTACACCACCAAACTTGAGGACGCGATTATCGTCGACATCAAAGACTACATGCACAACTGCCAGGATCCGTCGAACTCGCACTTCACTCATTTGGAAGACGTGGAGTTCACCTACCGCAAAATCACCTGGACCCATGAAGTGTGTGGCACTTCGGGCTCCGATGACTGGCGTTCCCCGGTTGCTGGCTAACGTGAGCTGACATCCTCAAAGCCTCGGCCGGTGCTGCCGGCTGAGGTTTTTAGACGGGGAAGGTTATCGGTGCAGCCTTACTGATCCAGGCTGTTGACAGGTTCAAACTCACGATGGGCAGCGGTCTGCATCCCGGCGGTGCTGGTGGGCCCGCCCAGGGCAGTGCCGAAAAAGCGCACGGCCTCGCTGCTCAAATCGCGGTGAATGCTTTCGCGATTAACGCCAATAGCGTCGGTGCACAGGCCCGGCTGAGTCGCGCGTTGCTCGTCATCACAGGGCGCCATGAACACAAAGTGCCCTGCCCCGGCGAACAGTTTGAAATCCGAGACATCGGGCAGTTTGCGCGCCAGCGCCTCGGCGTTCTTGTCGATGGCGAGCAGTTCGTCGCCGTCGCCGCTGTACAGCAACACCGGCACGTGCACGTCAGCCAGCGTCTGTCGACCGAACATCAAGCCCAGTGGCGCCATCAGCATCAACGCGCCCACGCGGGGATCGGCTTGGGCGTGCAAGTCTTCACGGTCTGCCAACAGTTCGCCCTGGGTTTTGCAGGCATCGCGGTCCTGGGGGCGCTCGGTGCAGTAATGACGCAAACGCTGCAGATCAGGCTGGGCGCCGGCGAGAATCAGCGCCGTTTCGCCACCCGCCGAATAACCGATCACCCCAACCCGACGCGCGTTGATGTACGGCGACAGCATGGGGTCGATCAACGCAGCACTGATCGCTTCGGATATTTGCAGCGGACGACCGTAGAGATTGCTCAGGCTGCCGAGGCGGCTGTGGTCCATGTAGTTGTCGCCCGGATGAAACACCGCCACGACGACAAACCCCTTGCGCGCCAATGACGTCGCCAGGTCGTGCTGCGCCAGCGGCGTGCCGGTGTTGCCGTGGGACAGCATCAGCAACGGGAAACGGCCCATGGCAATGGTGGCGTCTTGCGACGCTTCAATCGGGTAACCCTGAACACGGGTAATGTGTTCATCGTCGGTGGAGGGGTAAAAGGCGTAGGCGTGCATGGGCCGGGAATCCAGCGGATCGAGAAACGTCAGCTCGTGAAAGCCCACGCTCCAGCTCTGCAGCTCACTGGCCTGCACCGAAATCAGGCTGCCCAGCAGGCTGATCATCATCACTGCACAAAGACGCATCATTGCAATGCCCCTCACCTTATCAATCCATGCCTGCCGATTCACACGCTCAAGGGCTGAAGCCCCGTGAAAGCGGTGTCTGTCGCTATCTGACCCGTGGGGTTCGATAACATTCCGAAACGTTTCAGGATCAATGGTGCACAAGGCGGGCCAAGCTCGATAAATTGAAGGCATCGGCCGCCGTTTGACGCAGAACAGACCGAATTGGCCGGCATTCTACGGTGCTTAGCGAAGATTACGCGCAAAGAAGTCATAAAAGCTGTCGCCCGCCTGAACACGCGGCCGCAAAAAGACGAATGCCCCGTCACCTGTCGGCATGGGAGCCGGCGATGACGGGGCTTTCGGGTGAAGCTTTTCTATCGCGTCGAGCCGCTTCGAGCCCCTGCGCGGGGACGCTTGCGACGTGGTCGGGCTTACGCGAACAGCGTTTCGCTGATGTGCTTCTGCGCGGCGGCCATGGCAGCGGCACGCGGCTCGTCGCCATATGCCAGGCCTTCGGCGACGACGAATTGCAGGTCGGTGACGCCGATAAAACCGAACACCACCTTGAGCAGGTCATCATGGCCCGCACCGCTCGGCAGGCCTTGATGCAGACCGCCAGTGGTCGAAACGATGATCACTTTCTTGCCCTTGCACAGACCTTCCGGGCCCGCTTCGGTGTAGCGGAAGGTACGGCCGGCGACGCAGATACGGTCGATCCACGCCTTCAGCTGGCTCGGGATGCTGAAGTTGTACATGGGCGCACCGATGACCACGACGTCAGACGACAGAAACTCTTCCAGTGTCGCTTCGTTGGTCTCCACTTCAAGCTTCTGCGCCGCGTCGCGGCCTTCCACCGGCGTACCGGCAGCGGCCAGCGTGGCGCCGGAGAAATGATTGAGTGGCTCGTTCGCCAGATCGCGGTACACCACCTGAGTGTCCGGGGTGATAGCGGTGAAAGACTGAACGACACTGCGGCTCAACTGACGCGAAGCGGAGTGATCGCCGAGGATGCTGGAATCGATGTGCAAGAGTTTCATGAAGGGCTTCCCAAGGTGAGAATCGCCGCTTGGCGATCAAGTGGCGTCATCCTACCTTGTAGCGTAATGCGTGATTAGAGGGTGTAAATGCGATTGATCGTCTCGCTGGCAGGACAATCGTACTACTTACCGCTGGCTTCTTCGGGTAGACGGTGGCGGCATTACGGGCTGGTTGAGGCGTCGTATAGACGGGCCTCTTCCCGGCTAAACCGTTCCCACCCACGCACGACCGGCGCAGCGCCGTCAGCCGGTCAGTTCGGAAATCTCGATCAGGTTCAAATCCGGGTCACGCACGTAGACCGAGCGAATAGGTCCGGTGGCGCCGGTTCGTTGGACCGGCCCTTCTACGATCGGCCACTGCTGCGCCTTTAAATGCGCGATCACGTCGTCGAGGCTCCCGCTGGCGATGAAGCACAGGTCCAGCGCGCCCGGCACCGGCAGGTGAGCCTTGGGTTCAAACTCGTGACCGCGCTCGTGAACGTTGATCTTCTGGTTGCCAAAGCGAAACGCCAGGCGGCCGCTGCCGAAGGTTTCCAACTGCATGCCCATGATGCGCACGTAGAAATCCTTGCAGGCCTCAACATCGACGGTGGTCAGGACCAGATGGTCGAGGTGATCAATCACTGAGTGCGCTCCATGGGGTTAATGGCGATCTGCTGACTGAGGCTGGGTACAGGCTCGGGAATCGGGTGCAGGTCCAGGCGCTTGCCCGCCCGCAGGATCTGGCTCGGCGTGTCGTGGCCGATGAGGCCGGGCAGCCGCGCCGAGGCGGCGATGACCCGGTCCAGGTCCATGCCAGTGTCGTAACCCATGAGATCGAGCATGTGCACCAGGTCTTCCGTGCACTCGTTGCCACTGGCGCCCGGCGCATACGGGCAACCGCCCAGGCCGCCAAGGGAGGCATCGAAACGATCGACGCCGGCTTGCAGCGCCGCGAGGGTATTGGCCAGCGCCATGCCCCGGGTGTTGTGGAAATGCAGCGTGAGTTGCAGCTGCGGGAAATGCCTTCGCACCGCCTCGGACAGCGCCTGAACCTGCGTCGGATACGCCATGCCCGTGGTGTCGCACAACGTCACGCCACGAACATCCAGCGCAACGAAGCCCTCTACCCAGCGCAACACTTCTTCAGGGGCAACATCGCCCTGCATCGGGCAGCCGAATGCCGTGGACAGCGACACATTGACCGCCACCGGCCCGCGCCCGATGACGCCAATCACTTCCTTCAACTGAGCGAATGACTGCTCGCGGGTCATGCGCAGGTTAGCGCGGTTGTGCGGTTCGCTCACCGACATCACCAAGTTGGCTTCGTCGATGCCGCAACCCAGGGCACGCTCCGCGCCGCGAACGTTGGGCACCAGCACGGTGTACTCGACGCCAGGCTGACGACGGATCCCGGCCATCACCGCTTCGGCATCACGCAACGCCGGAATGGCCTTGGGCGAGGTAAACGACGTTACTTCAATCTTCGCGTAACCGCACTGGCTGAGCTCATTGATGAGGGCGACTTTGTCCTCGGTCTCGATGAAGGTCTTTTCGTTCTGGAAGCCATCCCGGGTGGCGACTTCATGGATGTACAGGCGTTTCATTCTGGGGACTCCTGACGATTAGATGAGGCCGCGCGCGCGCCATTGCTCGCGTGTGTCGGCGTCGATGCCCACGCTGGCGAGCACCGCGTCAGTGTGCTGACCCAGGGTCGGCGCACGGGAGCGCACCTGCCCCGGGGTGCTGAGTAACTTCGGCACGATCCCGGGCAAGGTGACCGGCGTGCCGTCATCCAGCTGACTGGGCAGCAGCATTCCCCGTGCCTGATAGTGCGGGTCGGCGGCGATGTCGGCGGCGTCGTAGATTTTCCCGGCCGGGATATTCGCGTCTTTCAGCGCGTTCAGCACCTCGTCTAGCCCTCGCTCGGCGGTCCAGGTGGAGATCGCCGCATCGATGCGCGCGACATGCCGCACCCGGCCGTCGTTGTGCTCAAGCGCCGGGTCATTGGCCAGGTCCGGGCGCTCGATTTTTTCCATGAGGCGCTTGTAGATGCTGTCGCCATTGCCGGCGATGAGCGCGTACTTTCCGTCCTGGCAACGGTAGGCATTGCTGGGCGCGATGCCCGGCAGGCTGCTGCCAGCGGGTTCGCGCACGGCGCCGAACACCGAATGTTCGGGGATCAGGCTCTCCATCATGTTGAACACCGATTCGTACAGCGCGACATCCACCTGCTGACCAGCGCCTTGATGCTGTTCGCGGTGACGCAGCGCCAGCAGCACGCCGATCACGCCATGCAGGGCCGACAGCGAATCGCCGATGGACACGCCGACGCGCACCGGCGTTCGACCGGGTTCACCGGACAGGTGCCGCAAACCGCCCATGGCTTCGCCGATCACGCCGAAGCCCGGCAGGTCTCGGTAAGGCCCGGACTGGCCGTAGCCCGATACCCGCAACATGATCAGGCCCGGGTTGATGGCGCTCAGGGTATCCCAGCCCAAACCCCATTTTTCCAGGGTGCCGGGGCGAAAATTTTCGATCAGGATGTCGGCGTCTTTGACCAGCCGCTTGACCACGTCGTGAGCCTCGGCCTGACGCAGATCAAGGGTCACCGACTGCTTATTGCGTGACTGCGCGGCCCACCAGACCGACGTGCCGTTGTGCAGCAGGCGCCATTTGCGCAAGGGGTCGCCGGTGGTCGGCGGCTCAATCTTGATCACCTCAGCGCCGAAGTCCGCGAGGATCTTCGCGGCGAAAGGCCCGGCGATCAGTTGGCCCATCTCGATGACCTTGATGCCATCCAGCGGCAGGCTCATGGGGATTCCTTATTGTTGGAAGGGATGTCGGGATCATCCTCTTAAACCGCCCTCGTGAGAATTTCAATGATTTCCACTACCCTTTCCGCAACGGAAACCCTCGAAGGCCCCCCATGCTCAACCTGCTGCAACTCGGCCTCGCCTCACTTCGGTTGCTGGTGCTCGCGGCCGACAGTCAGAACCTCACCAAGGCGGCCCGCGACGCGCACATGACCGTATCGGCGGCCAGCCAGCGCCTTGCGGCACTCGAACGGGAAGCGGCCCGCGTGTGCACCCTCCATTTTCCGGTGTGACGTCCGACGTCTTCCCGGCTAAAGCCGGTCCCACTGTCGATACGCGCGGTGTCAGTGGGACCGCCTTTTGCCGGGAAGTGGCCAGCGCAGACACCATCAATCTTGCGGTGTGACGCCCGACGCCTTCCCGTCTAAAGCCGGTCCCACTATCGATACGCGCGGCGTCAGTGGGACCGGCTTCAGCCGGGAAGTGGCCAGCGCAGACACCATCAATCTTGCGGTGTGACGCCCGACGCCTTCCCGGCTAAAGCCGGTCCTACTGAATGCGCGCTGTGTCAGTGCAGCACTACCCTTTCAGGTCCGTCGGGATCAGCCCGGCGTCACGGTAGTCCTGAATCAGCGCATCAAACAGTTCGATGTCGGATCGGGTCCGGGCAATCAGCTGCGCCCCGGCCACGGCGGTGTAAATCGCCAGTGCGCGGCGTTGGCAGTGCTCGACGCTGCCCAACCCCGCCTCCATCAGCCTGTCCGCCAGCCAGGCCACGCTGGCATCGGCATAGGCTTTTACCTCGCGGCGGATTTCTTCCGGCAGGTCTTCGTGCTCTGCAGCCATGAAGCTGGACAGGCACAGTCGGTTGCCGTTTTCCAGCGAGGTGCGAAAGATCGACGAATACAGCGCCAGGCAGCGCAGCGGGTCGGGATTCGCCTCGCGTATTGCGTCAAGCGCCTTGGCAGTGTCCTGCCAATAACGCGCCGCCACCGCAGCGCCCAGCTCGGCCTTGCTCGGGAAGTGGTAGTAGATGCTGGCGTTCTTGATGCCGACCGTCTCGCCGATGCTGCGGAAATTGATGCCGCTGTACCCGTGCAACTGCGCTGCCGTTTTCGCAGCGGCCAGAATGGCCTCGCGCGCATTTTCGCTCACGCTGAATTCCTCGAAGGGTCGATAGATGGCCCGCATGCTACGCCTAAAGATCTCAACCTGCCAATTGACAGGTAGGGATTGACAGCGTCCTCTAATGCGCCCAAAGTTTGCCTACCAACTGACAGGTAGACACATTATGAACGCTTCTATACCGCAGTCCGACACCTCCGCAATTCCCATGATGACCATTTACGACTGGTTCAATGGCCCTTACCCGGCCCGGGTCCGCATCGCCCTGGCAGAGAAAAACCTGCTGCCGCGAATCGAATTCGTATCAGTGAACCTGTGGAATGGCGAGCACAAGAAACCCGAGTTTCTCGACATCAATTACTCCGGCACGCTCCCCGTGCTTGAACTGCAAGACGGCACGCTGATCGCCGAGTGCACCGCCATTACCCAGTACCTTGACGCCCTCGTGGGCAGCCCCGAGCTCACCGGCGCAACGCCTGTGGAAAAAGGCCGCATTCACATGATGACCAAACGCGCGGAGATCGAGTTTCTCGACGCGGTCAGCACGTATTTCCATCACGGCACGCCTGGCCTGGGGCCTGACGTCGAGCTGTACCAGAACGCCGAATGGGGCAACCGCATGTGCGACAAGGCCGTACGGGGCATGCGCTATTTCGACAGTGTGCTGAAGATGCAGCCGTTCGTAGCCGGGGACTCGTTTTCGATGGCCGACATCGCAGTCTTCGGCGGGATGATCTTCGCCTCGCTGGTGGAGCTCGCGGTGCCGGCAGACTGTGAGGCGCTGCTGGCCTGGCACGCACGGATGAATGAACGTCCGAGCATCCAGACCTGGCGGGCCATGGTCGCAGCCGGCGGGCCCCAAGGCTGAAATGCTGCGGTTGCCATCCGAACACGGCTACGGCAACCGCGATCCATCCAAAACAGCACATTCGCACTGCATTTCTGCCAAAAAGAGGACAATCTGTCATCAAGCTGAACCGGTTCATGTCGATAACAAGGTGATCCCTTTATCTATGGACAGCCCTCGACATGAACCTCCGACGCCTTAACATCGCCCCCCGCTCCCTGATCTGCTTCGGCTTTTTTGCCGTATTGATCTCCGCCGTCGGACTGTTCTCGCTGATGCAAGCCTCTAAGCTCAAAGACGCCAGGGACGCCCTGCAGGACAACGTACTCCCCACCCTCCTCGCCATCGCCGACATCAAAAATGACCTGCTGACCATTCGCCTGGGCAACACCAGCCTGCGCGCAGCACAAAGCGCCGCCAGCAACGACGCGGCCATGAAGCGGGTCAGTCAGGGTCGCACCGACCTTGAGAAAGACGTGCAGGGCCTGAAATCATTGCTCATCTCCGAGCGTGGCCTGAGTGCCTATGCCGATATGGCGCGCGACCTGCAGGCCTATCTCGCCGTGCATGCGCGTTTTCTGGACGCCGTGAAGCAGAAGCGTGACGACATCGTCGTTTCGTTGACTGAACCCTCTGGCGAACAAACCCGCGCGGCAGACGCGCTCACCAAGGACATCGCGACCATCGCCGACCTGGCCAAACAGAAAATGCAGGATTCGGATGTCGCGGCAGATGAAAGTTACGATCAGGCCCGCAATGTCATCATTGCCGCCATCGTGGTGGCGCTGGCCGCCACCCTCGCCCTGGCCGCGTTGTTTACTCGCAGCCTGGTGGCGCCGATCGCCAAAGCCCTGGCCGTCGCGGAAAACATCGCCGCCAACGACCTGAGCAAGCCTATTCAGGTCGACGGTTCCGATGAGCCGGGCCGCTTGCTGCAAGCGCTGTCCGTGATGCAGCAGAACCTGCGCCACACCCTCTCGGAGCTCGGCCACTCGTCCAATCAACTGGCCTCGACCTCGGAAGAAATGACCGCCGTGACCGAAGAATCCCTGCGCGGGGTTCAGCGTCAGAACGACGAAATCAATCAGGCCGCCACCGCCATCAACCAGATGAGCGCAGCGGTGGAAGAAGTCGCACACAACGCCTCTCTCGCCTCCACGGCGGCGCGGGATTCCAGCGACTCGGCGGAACAGGGCCGCCTGCGGGTCAACGAAACCATTTCGGCGATCAACGAGCTGCACCAATCGGTCGGCACCACCGCGGATGAGATCAACGGGCTGGCCGGCCAGGTGCAGAACATCAGCGGCGTGCTGGACGTGATTCGCGGCATCGCCGATCAGACCAACCTGCTCGCCCTCAACGCGGCCATCGAAGCCGCCCGCGCTGGCGAAGCCGGACGTGGTTTCGCGGTAGTAGCCGACGAAGTCCGCGCCCTGGCGCACCGCACCCAACAGTCCACCGCCGAGATCGAAAAGATGATCGACTCGATTCAGGGTGGCACCCACAAGGCGGTCACGGCCATGGGCCAGAGCAGCGAGCGCGCGCGGGTCAGTCTGGACGTCGCAGGTGCGGCCGGTCGCGCCCTCGCGGAAATCAAAACCGCCATCGTGCTGATCAATGAACGCAACGTCAGCATCGCGACGGCCACGGAAGAACAGGCCCAGGTCGCCCGGGAAGTCGATCGCAACCTGACCAGCATCCGCGACCTGTCGCTGCAGACGTCTGCCGGCGCCCATCAGACCTCGGCGGCGAGCAACGAGCTGTCGCAACTGGCGGTGGGCCTGAACGGTCTGGTGATGCAATTCAGAACTTAATCGGACGCGAGGGATCGCACCTCTGAGCCGCTTGTTTGGGCATCAACCGATTTCGGAGGTGAATGCATGAAGTTCGTGAAGCTGGGTTCCACGGGGCTGGACGTGTCGAAGTTGTGTCTGGGGTGCATGACGTTTGGCGACCCGGACGCCGGCACGCACCCGTGGACGCTGGATGAAAACGCCAGCCGGCCGATCATCAAGCACGCCGTCGAGCAAGGCATCAACTTCTTCGACACGGCCAACAGCTACTCGGCGGGCACCTCGGAAATCATCGTCGGCAAACTGCTGAAGGCATTCACCCGCCGCGAAGAAACCGTCATCGCGACCAAGGTGTTTTTTCCGGCCAATATGTGGGAAGGCTCCAAGCGACCCAACGAACAAGGGCTGTCGAGAAAAGCCATCATGGCCAACATCGATGCCAGCCTGACGCGGCTGGGCACCGATTACGTCGACCTGTACCAGATCCATCGCTGGGATTATCACACCCCCATCGAGGAAACCATGGAGGCGCTGCACGACGTGGTCCGGGCCGGCAAGGCGCGCTACATTGGCGCGTCGTCGATGTTCGCCTGGCAGTTCGCCAAGGCTCAGCAGGTCGCGGCCGCCCATGGCTGGAGCCGCTTCGTGTCCATGCAGAACTACCTCAATCTGGTGTATCGCGAAGAACAGCGCGAGATGATTCCGTTGTGCCTGGATCAGGGCGTCGGCCTGATGCCATGGAGCCCGATGGCCCGTGGCAGGCTGACACGGCCACACGGCCAGCAAACCGAACGCACCAAGACCGACATCTCCGGGCAGTCGTTTTACGAGGCCACGGAAGCGGAAGACGGCCGCGTCATTGATGTGGTGGAAAAGATTGCCAGTGAGCGCGGCGTGCCCATGGCCCAGGTCGCGCTGGCGTGGGTGTTGGCCCAGCGTGGCGTGTCGGCGCCGATTGTCGGGGCGTCCAAGCCGCACCATCTGGACGATGCGATCGCGGCGCTGGATCTGGTGCTCAGCGACGACGAAGTGAAACGCCTTGAAGCGCCCTACGTTCCCCACGCTGTAACGGGCTTCGCGTGAAGCCCGATGGCAGCTCCGGGCTTGCCACGGGCCGGGCCGTCGTGTTGTTCGACGGTACCTGCAAGCTGTGCAATGGCTGGGCGACCTTCATCATCGGCCAGGACCACGAGCACCGTCTGACGCTGGCGGCCGTACAGTCGCCCGAGGGTCAGGCGCTGCTGAAATGGGCGGGATTGCCCCAGGATCAGTTCAATACCATCGTGCTGGTGGAAAACGACCGCTTTTATGTCCGTTCGGACGCGATGTTCAAGATCCTCGCCCACCTGCCCGCACGGTGGCACTGGCTGCTCATGGCGCGGGCTTTCCCGAGGGTTTTGCGTGACTGGCTGTACGACAAGATCGCCCTGAACCGCTACCAGCTGTTTGGGCGTTATGACGCCTGCCACTTGCCCGCCGCGGATCATCGAGATCGCTTCTTGAACAAGAACGCCCTGAAGTAGCGGCTATGAGTGTGTAAATGCACTAAATCTTCAGCGGGTGAAATGGCGTCTTCGTGATCAGGCTTTCTGTCAGAAGCCCGTCGAACGCTCAGAAAGATTGCGTCACTCCCACACCATTAAATCCCACTATATGGGACGGCTAATCACATATTGAGGTATCAGGATATGTCGTCTATGGTGGAACGTCGTCGCTCCTCATCCTTATAAGAACAACAGGAAATCCCATGCCCTCGCCATTTCTGGATTCGGGCCTGCACGCCAGCACCATGAAGCGCCTCAACCTCAAGTTGATCCCCTTCCTGATGCTGCTGTACATGGTCGCGTACATCGACAAGTCGAACATTTCCGTCGCCGCGTTGCAGATGAATGCCGAGCTGGGCCTGACTGCCCGCATGTACGGCATCGGCGTGGGGCTGTTCTTTCTGACCTACATTCTTCTTGAAGTCCCGAGCAGCGTCATTCTCACGCGGGTCGGCGCGCGGCGCTGGATTGCGCGGATCATGATCACCTGGGGCATCGTCGCAGCGGGCATGGCGTTTGTGCAGAGCGCCAATCAGCTGTATGGCATGCGCCTGCTGCTGGGCGCCGCCGAGGCCGGTTTTACGCCGGGGATCATTTATTACCTGTCGCAGTGGTACCCAAAGACTGATCGGGCCAGGGCCATGTCGTTCTTCTACATCGGCGCCGCGCTGGCCTCGGTGATCGGCCTGCCGCTGTCGGGCGCGTTTCTGCACCTGGACGGCTATTTCGGTGTGAGCGGGTGGCGCTGGCTGTTTCTGCTGGAAGGCCTGCCAGCGGTGATCCTCGGTGTCGTCGTGTTGCGCTACCTGCCGGATTCGCCGCAGACCACCCACTGGCTGCACGCCGATCAGAAGGAATGGCTCAGCCGCACCATCGCGGCTGAACAAGCGAACTCGCCGATTTCCCACCATGCGGCCTGGCAGACCGCCTTTCGCAGCCGTCAGGTCTGGCTGCTGAGCCTGTTCTGGCTGTTGCAGGCGTTTGGCACCATTGGCATCACGCTGTTCCTGCCGCTGATCGTCAAGTCGGTGTCCGGCCAGGAGTCGTTCACCGTCAGCGTCATGTCGGCGCTGCCCTTCCTGTTTGCCTGCGTGTTCATTTATTTCAACGGCACCCATTCCGACCGCAACGGCGAACGCGGCTGGCACCTGGCGCTACCGCTCATGGCCGCCGGTGTGCTGCTGGCGCTGGCCGTGTGGACCAGCAACCCGTGGCTGGCGTACGCCTTGCTGGTGCTGGCGGTCGGTCTGAACTGGGCCGCCACGCCGGTGTTCTGGGCGACCACTACCGAATACCTGTCAGGCGCTGCCGCCGCGGCGTCCATCGCGCTGATCAACTCCATTGCCAACATCGCCGGCCTTGGCCTGCCACCTGTCATGGGCTGGATCAAGGACGCCACGCAAAGCTACGACTACGCCCTGCTGCTGGTCTCCGCAGCCTTGCTCGCCGGCGGCGTGTTGGGACTGTTCCTGGCCCGCGCGCCCCGTGCAGCGCCTGTCACAGCCACTGCAACGGCTCCCGCCGCTGCTCCTGTTCCAAGAGGTTTAGATGAAGCCAAGGCTCCTGAAAATCGCCCGCTTGCCGGCCATGCTCGATGACGCGCTGAACGCCACCTACGAGGTGGTGGAAGCCGATCAAAACGGCACCGGCGTCGACGACTCGACCGCTGACATCCGTGCCATGGTCGCCAACGGCGAATCTACGGTCAGCCGTCAGTTGATCGACAGCCTGCCAGCGCTGGAAGTGATCGTCGTGTTCGGCGTGGGTTACGACGGCGTCGATGTGGCAGCGGCGCGGGAGCGTGGCATCCGCGTCACCCACACCCCCGATGTGCTCACCGAAGACGTGGCGGATTTCGCCATGGCCTTGATGCTGGGCATCGCGCGCAACCTTCGCGTCGCCGACCGCTTCACCCGTTCGGGCGCCTGGGCAAACGGGCCTATCGCCTTCAGCCGCAAGGTCAGCCGGGCGCGCCTGGGCATCATTGGTCTTGGCCGCATCGGTACCGCCATCGCCCGCCGGGCCCAGGGCTTCGACATGTCGATCGCCTACACCGGGCGCCGGCCGCAGGACGTCGGGTTCACTTATTACGCGTCGGCGCTTGAACTGGCCGCAGCGGTGGATTTTCTCGTCGTCGCGGTCGGCGGCGGCTCTGGCACCCATCATCTGGTGGACGCGAACGTGCTGGAGGCGCTGGGGCCGAAGGGCTATCTGATCAACGTCGGCCGGGGCAGCGTGGTCGATGAAAACGCCCTCGCCCAGGCCCTTGCCGAAGGCCGTCTGGCCGGCGCGGCGCTGGACGTCTACGAAAACGAGCCGCACCCCGCAACCACGCTTCTGCATCTGGACAACGTCTTGCTCACCCCGCACATGGCCAGCGCCACATGGGACACCCGGCAGGCGATGTCCGATCTGGTCATGGCCAACCTCAACGCCTGGCACAGCGGCGCAGACTTGCCCACGCCCGTGCCGGAATAACCCGACGTCGCCCGTGGCTCGCTGAACGAGCGACCGAGCTGCGGAAGACGGGATTGGTTGCCTGTTTGCAGTGAGGGTTTGCAGGTATGGTGTGGCTTTCCCTTCTCAAGGAAGATCCATGGCCACGCATACCGCCAGCCACGCTCAAAAGCACCTCGCCGTTCTGATTGATGCGGACAACGCCCCCGCCGCCATCGTCGAAGGCTTGTTCGAAGAGATCGCCAAATATGGCGTCGCCAGCGTCAAGCGCATCTACGGCGACTGGACCGGGCCGCAGCTCGGCGGCTGGAAGAAGGTCCTGCTCGACCACTCGATCCAGCCCATCCAGCAATTCGCCTACACCAAAGGCAAGAACGCCACCGACAGCTCGCTGATCATCGACGCCATGGACCTGCTGTACACGCGGCGCTTCGACGGCTTTTGCCTTGTCTCCAGCGACAGCGACTTCACCCGCCTGGCGTCGCGATTGCGCGAAGAAGGCCTGACCGTGATTGGCTTCGGTGAAGAGAAAACGCCCCGCCCGTTCGTGGCGGCCTGCGACAAATTCATCTACATCGAATTGCTCCGCGAGGAGGTGATTGCCGCCGCCAGCGTGGAGCAGACCCTCGACGCCCCGGCGCAGTCAGACGTGACAAGACCCGCAGCGGCTGAAACCCCGAAACGGCCTAAAGCGCCTATCAGTTTCATCGCAAAAATCCTCGACGACATCGCCGACGAAGACGGCTGGGTGCAGCTCGGCGCCCTCGGCACCAACATCACCAAGCTGCGACCGGAGTTCGACCCCCGCACCCACGGCTATAAAAAGCTCAGCGACCTGATCAAGGGCTACCCCCAAGCCTTCGAGCTGCAGGCCAGGCCCGCCTCCAGTGGCACGGCGGTGATGTACGTCAGGCACAAACAAAACGGCAAATAAACCGATCAGCGTTTTTCATTTATGGAGCCCTGCATGCCCATTTACTCAGTCGATTACCGCTTCAACGCTGAACCCCGCAATCATCACTTCGACCTGAATCAGCCGGAGCTGTCCGTGAGCGACGCCGCAATGCACCTGCTTGAGCTGCATTTCGGCGACAGCGAAAACAGCTTGATGATGCCCAACGCCGACGCGCTGCCGGATGAAATCATCGAACAGGCCGGCCAGCTCGGTCTGACGGATATTCGCGTCACCCAAGCGGCGAGGGATGACGTCCGGTAAAACGCGTTGAACCCTGCAGCGGCACCTGCATCCGATCACTACGACTGAACATTTCCCGACTGACAGGTGCCCCATGATCGAGATCAACAGCTACACCACCGTAAAGCGTCGAGAACGCGTGCCCCATGACGTGTTCGCCCATTACTGGCGCGACGTCCACGGCCCGCTGTGCTCGCGGCTTCCGGGCCTTGGCTTGTACATCCAGCACCACTTTTCCCGGCAGCAGGATGCTCACCTCTGGCCGCTGGCCGAAGGGATCAGTGAGATTCAGGATTACGAACTGGACGGTGGCGTGGAGATCGGTTTCGAATCTGCCGCCGACCAGAAGCAGTTTCAGGACGCCAGCCCGATTCTGTTCTCGGACGAACAGAACATGTTCGACGAGACCCTCGCCTACGCGCTGCCTCAGGGCTCGCTGACACTGACCAATTCGCTGGCGGATGAGCGCTTCAACGGCACCGACACCTTCGACCGCATTCACGTGCACTTCAGCCCGCGCGAATCACTGCCGCAGTTGCAGGCGTACTTGAAGTCGAATCTGGGGCCACTGTTGGCAGGCGCTGAAGGGGTGGTCAAAGTCTGTCTGCACCTGTGCGAGCCTTTCGAAAACGACGGCCAGCACCCGCCCGCGCCGAACGTCGCGCACTTCGCTAACCCGGCGCGCGCAGAATTGGCCGTGCTGGAAATCGCGTTCAGCTCGCCCCTGGCGCGCCGGCATTTTTTCCAGAGCAAAACGTTCCAGAACACCTTGGCTGAGCAGTCAAAGCACATCGCTGAGCTCAAGGCGTTCGCCGTCTCCGGGCTGTACACCTACGTGCGCGACAAGTCGCTAACCACCGCCGGATTGCGCGGCAGTCGGGCAGCGGAGCTGATCGAGTATCTGGGGGCGGTGAATCAGGTTCAGGCGGATGTTCAGGAACTGATGCTTAAAGGCGCGCAAAACGCCTAAACGCGGCTCTCGGCAGCCACGTCCGGTGGCTGCCAATCTGCTGCTTCGGGTTTACGCGGTCGTCAGTACAACGAATTGGCGATTCGGCCCGGCAGCGCCTTGTCATACGCCTCACCGTCGATGGCTGCCTTCGAAACCTCTTTGAGAATCTGCCCGGCACTGGGCAACGCGCTGCGCGGTATTTGCCGGGACCCATCCCACAGCCCTGCCCTGATCACCGCGCGGCTGCACTGGAAATACACGCTGGTGACGCTAATACGCAGCACCGATTTCGGCGGTTTCCCCTCCACGGCAAAACGCGCCAGCAGGTCAGGCGCGATGGATATCTGCGCCGTCCCGTTAACGCGTAAGGTTTCGCCAACGCCCGGGACGAGAAGCAACAGCGCGACGCGCGGGTCCTCGACGATGTTGCGCAGGGTGTCGATGCGGTTGTTGCCGCGTCGGTCCGGCAGATACAGCGTCTTGCTGTCTTCGATGTGCACGAAGCCCGGCTGATCGCCGCGCGGCGAAGCATCCAGGCCGCCTGCGCCCGACGAGGCGAGGATTACAAAGGACGCCGCTTCGATGAACGGCCGGTAAACCGGGTGAATATGATCGACTTCCTTGACCAGGGACGGCGGCGCGATCGGGCCATAGATCGCTTCCAAGGCCTGTACAGTGGTCAGGTATGAGCTGTCTTCATGGTCCATCGTGGGCTCTCTGCAATTTCTTCGTGGCTGGACAAGTGCTGCATGCCGTGACGCTTCATGCCCGTTCGGGGCAATAGTGCCAGACGCGTGTGGCAGATTGACCGGCGATCTGATTCACTGCCTGCCTTTTCACCGTCCAGCATCTGCACACCGGGTAAACAGGCATGAACCGTCGCAAGAAACTTAACCAGATACTCAGAACCAACGCAAAAAAAGCGAGTGCCAAACTGGCGCCGAAGAACAAAGACACCTACGTCAGCAAGGCCGATCGGTTGAAGCTGGCGGCGCAGGCCAGTGCTGAAGCCAGTTCTGATTCCATGACCGAATCCACGCCTGAAGCGGCCCGCCCTTCCGAGCCGGTCTGAACGCCCTCAGTTCGCGGTGCGACTGCCCACGCCTTCCCGGCTAAAGCCGGTCCTACAGGGAACACGCGGTTTCATAGTGGGACCGGCTTCAGCCGGGAAGAGGCCAGTGCGTACGCCATCAATTTTGCAGCGTGACTGCCGACGCTTTCCCGGCTAAAGCCGGTCCTACAAGAAACACGTGCTTTCATAGTGGGACCGGCTTCAGCCGGGAAGAGGCCAGTGGTGACACCCTCCATTTTGCGGTGTGACTGCCGACGCTTTCCCGGCTAAAGCCGGTCCCACAGGGAACACGCGGTCTCATAGTGGGACCGGCTTCAGCCGGGAAGAGGCCAGTGGTGACACCCTCCATTTTGCGGTGTGACTGCCGACGCTTTCCCGGCTAAAGCCGGTCCTACAGGGAACACGCGGTCTCATAGTAGGACCGGCTTCAGCCGGGAAGAGGCCAGCAGCGACGCCATCAATTTTGCGGTGCGACTACCGACGCTTTCCCGGCTAAAGCCGGTCCCACAGGGAACACGCGGTCTCATAGTGGGACCGGCTTCAGCCGGGAAGAGGCCAGTGGTGACACCCTCCATTTTGCGGTGTGACTGCCGACGCTTTCCCGGCTAAAGCCGGTCCCACAGGGAACACGCGGTCTCATAGTAGGACCGGCTTCAGCCGGGAAGAGGCCAGTGCGTACGCCATCAATTTTGCAGTGCGACTGCCGACGCTTTCCCGGCTAAAGCCGGTCCTACAGGGAACACGCGGTTTCATAGTGGGACCGGCTTCAGCCGGGAAGAGGCCAGTGGTGACACCCTCCATTTTGCGGTGTGACTGCCGACGCTTTCCCGGCTAAAGCCGGTCCCACAGGGAACACGCGGTCTCATAGTGGGACCGGCTTCAGCCGGGAAGAGGCCAGTGGTGACACCCTCCATTTTGCGGTGTGACTGCCGACGCTTTCCCGGCTAAAGCCGGTCCCACAGGGAACACGCGGTCTCATAGTAGGACCGGCTTCAGCCGGGAAGAGGCCAGCGGCGACACCATCAATTTTGCGGTGTGACTACCGACGCTTTCCCGGCTAAAGCCGGTCCTACAGGGAACACGCGGTTTCATCGTGGGACCGGCTTCAGCCGGGAAGAGGCCAGTGGTGACGCCATCAATTTTGCGGTGCGACTGCTGACGCTTTCCCGGCTAAAGCCGGTCCTACAGGGAACACGTGGTTTCATAGTGGGACCGGCTTCAGCCGGGAAGAGGCCAGTGGTGACACCCTCCATTTTGCGGTGTGACTGCCGACGCCTTCCCGGCTAAAGCCGGTCCTACAGGGAACACGCGGTCTCATAGTAGGACCGGCTTCAGCCGGGAAGAGGCCAGTGCGTACGCCATCAATTTTGCAGTGTCACTGCCGACGCTTTCCCGGCTAGAGCCGGTCCTACAGGGAACACGCGGTTTCATAGTAGGACCGGCTTCAGCCGGGAAGAGGCCAGTGCGCACGCCATCAATTTTGCAGTGTGATTGCGGACGCCTTCCCGGCTAAAGCCGGTCCCACAGGGCGCGCCAGCTTCAGCCGGGAATGCTCTTCGATCACCGCCCGCACACGATCGGCATCGCCGGCAGTGACCGGGTTATAGACGATCATCGACAGGTCCAAACGCCCGTCCACCGCAAAGTTGGAGTATTCCAGCTCGATGATGCCGTGGGGATCGTGACGCAGGCGCTTGGTGCCTTCGCCTTGAAGCCGCACGTCGTTATCCCGCCACAGCGCCGCGAATTCCGGACTCAGGGTGCACAGCTCTTCGGCCAACCGAGTGACCTCGGACGCAGCACCGGCGCGAGTCGCATCCGCCCGAAACGCCGCGACGATGAAACGCGCCACGGCGTTCCAGTCAGCCTGCCGGGCTTGGGCGCGCGGGTTGCAGAACATCAGGCGCAAGATGTTGCGTTGCCCCACCGGCAGCAGGCTGTAGTCGGTGAAGACCGCCGCTGCTGCGGTGTTCCAGGCCAGCACGTCCCACGTCGCCGTCTTGATAAACGCCGGGCTGAACGCGAGAGTGTCGAGGACGCGTTGCAGGCGCGGCGTCACCCCTTCGGGCGCGCTGTAGACCACTTCCGGCGGATGGCCGAAGGCAAGCATGAACAGATGCTCGCGCTCGGGTTCGGTCATCAGCAGACTTTCGGCAATCCGGTTCAGCACCTGGGCTGACGGTGCACCGCCGCGGCCTTGCTCCAGCCATGTGTACCAGGTCGCGCTGATGTTGGCGCGCTGCGCGACTTCTTCCCGGCGCAACCCGGGCGTGCGCCGTCGGGCACCTGAAAAGCCCAGGCTTGCCGAGTCCAGACGGGCCCGGCAATCCTTCAAATAAGTGCCCAGCAAATGAACAGACGGGTTGGCCATGATGATCCTGTTGGTTTCTATACCCTGATAACGTCACGTCTTTAACCGGATAAACGTTACGCGCATCCTGCCGACTTCAGCAAAAGGAGTTTAACCATGCGCGTATTTGTTACCGGCTCGACAGGCTTTATCGGTTCCCATGTGACGCAAGACCTGCTCGCCGCCGGTCATCAGGTACTGGGAATGACGCGTTCACAAGCCGGCGCCGAATCATTGCGGGCCCTCGGCGCCGAGCCACATATCGGCACCCTTGAAGACCCCGCCAGCCTCACACGCGGCGCCGAACAGTGCGACGCGGTCATTCATACCGCGTTCGATCATGACTTCGCACACTTCGTCGACAACTGCCACAAAGATGCGCGGGCCATCGCCGCACTGGGCGAGGCGCTGAACGGTTCCCAGCGACCGCTGCTGATCACCTCCGCCACGCCGGTGGGTTCGCCGGCACCGGGCGAGCCTGCCGATGAGGATCACTTCAATTCCGGGCACCCAAATCCCCGCGCCGCATCGGAACGGGCGGGAGAAGCGCTGTTGCAACGCGGACTCAACGTGGTGGTGATGCGCCTGTCGCAGATCCACGATACGGTCAAACAGGGCCTGGTGACCGAACTCATCAAGCACGCGCGTCAGGCAGGCGTCTCAGCCTACGTCGATGAGGGCCTGAATCCGTGGTCAGCCGCCCACGTTTCAGACACCGCCCAGCTGTACCGTCTTGCGCTGGAACACCATCAGCCGGGCGCTCGCTACCATGCAACGGCCGAAAGCCACATCCCCTTCCACCTCATCGCCCAAGCCTTGAGTGAAGGCCTTGGCCTGCCCGTTGTCTCGGTACCGGCGGACGAGGCGATGGCGCAGTTCGGTTGGCTGTCGAGCTTTGTAGGGCGAAATATGTCGAGCAACAGCAGCAAAACCCAGGCGCGATTGGGATGGGTGCCGACCGGGCCGGGCTTGATTGAGGATCTCAAAGGGAGTTTTCAGCGACGGTGACTGTTTCTTGAGGACTGCGCTGCGTCTCTAACCAAAGCCCCCTGCGCACAGCAAGGGGCTACACAGCAAGGGGCTACAGCGCGTCAGCCCCCCATGAAAAGTGATAAGCGCGGTCAGGCGCCATCGGCTGGCAGCGACCATTGTCCGCGTCAGGCCCGACGATCAACCACTCCGCCCTCGACGTTGACCCCAGCTGGCGAGCTTTGCCTGCTGCAAAGCAGCGTTCAAGCTCGGCAGCGGGCACCAGAGCGAATGCCGCAGGATGAGCGCGCAGCCAGAGCGCAGCGTGCTCGACGGCCGATTGATCGGCGAACCCGAAATGCACCACCGGCTGGCGGGCGAACAGCCAGTGCCCTTCCCGCCAGCCGACCAGCACCAGTTCGGCGCCGTCAGTCAGCCGGGCCGCTTCGCCCATGAGCACCTTGTGGGGATTGGGGCCGTCGGTGAACGGCTCGACGAAGCCACGGCCGAACCACAGGCAAAACCACGCCACCACCGCCACACCAAACACGGCGCGGGCTTTGGGGCGATCGCCAAACCAGCGTCGAAGCAACCACGGAATCAAAGGCGCGGCGGCCAGCACCAGGCCTGGTAACGCAGGGAAGATATAGATTTTGCGCTTGCCGGTGCTCAGGCAGAAAAACAGCACCACCAACACCACCCAGCCCAGCAACAGCAAGATCCGGGCGTCATGCTTTCGCAGTTGGCGACGCCAGGCGGGTACAAGCCACGGCAACGCCAGCACCAACGGCAGCCAGTACTGCGGGATGACAGTCAGGAAATACCAGAACGGTTCGCGGTGATCCCAGGCCGAGGCGTAACGGCCACCGGTCTGGTGAAACAGGATTTCCTTCAGGTACGCCACTTCGTCAGGGCCGCCCTTGAGCCACACCGTGGCAAGCAGCGGGACAAGCCAGACCGCACAACCCACCAGCACCACCAGAAAACCGGCCGCCCAGCGAAGCGCCTGCCCCGGCATGACGGCCACACCCGACCAGCCCTTGCGCACGGCATAACCGTAGGGCACCAGCATCAACGCCGGTAGAAAACCCACCCCTTTGCTGATGATGCCCAGGCCCATGGCCAGACACGCGACGTAGAACCAGCCCCACGCCGGCCCCAGCAGAAGATGCCGGACCATGCCGTAGAAGCCGAGCGCCACCCACAGGCACAGGAAGCTGTCGATCTGGCCGGTGCGCAGAATGCTGTAGGTCTGGTAGGTCGCCAGAAACAGCAGCGCGGCAATGCGGCCCACTCTGCGGCACCAGAGGCGACGGCCCAAGTCGTACAACACCGCCGTGGCGGTAGCCGCCGAGAGCAGGCCCGGGATAAAGAGTGCCAGCGACGGCGAACCGGTCAGCCAGGTGAAAAACGCCACTGTCCACATGAACAAGGGCGGCTTGTCGCCGTAGATTTCACCGGCCCGGTGGGGAATCAGCCAGCTGCCGCTGTGCAGCATTTCCAGCGCTACGCCCAGAAACCGTTCTTCGTCGACATTGAGCGGCTGCCTGATGCCAAAGCCGGCACCGACCAGAAGCAGCGCAAGCGCCACCAGCGCCAGGCACTGCAACGCGGGAGAATGAACACGTCGCACTGGCTATTCCTTCAGGTCTTTGTGTTTGGCAATCAGCTGCAGGTTGCGCAGGTAAACCACAAAGCCAAATGACTGGCCAATGATGAACACCGGGTCCTCGCGGTAGATCGCATAGATCAGCAGCAATGCGCTGCCAAGCATGCTCAGGTACCAAAACCCCACCGGAATCACGCTGCGTTTCTTGATTTCGCTGTACAGCCACTGCAAGACGAAACGGCCGGTGAAGACCGCCTGACCGAGAAATCCCACCGTCAGCCAAAGCGCTTCGCGCGTGAAGTTCATCCGTTCATCTCCTCGGGTTGCGTATTGAGTCGCGTGCGGCGCAACAGCCACCAGACCCCGAACAGGTCGAGGATGCCGACCAGCGCACGGTCGAGGTTGCCGTAGTTGGAGACACCGGCCTGGCGATGACGGTGATGAACCGGATGGACGATCATTCGGCCATGGTGGCGCTGGATCAATGCGGGGATGAAGCGGTGCATGTGATCGAAGTAAGGCAGTTGCAGAAACGCCGCTCGATGGATCAGCTTCAGCCCGCAGCCTGTGTCCGGCGTGGCGTCCTTGAGCAGGCGGCTGCGCAGGGCATTGGCGAAGCGGGACGCCCAGCGCTTGCTCGCGGTGTCTCGGCGGTTGACCCGATGCCCCGCCACCAACGTCACCTGCTGTCCTGGTTTCTGGTCGTTGCCCTGCGCGGTGTTGCGCACCAGCGCCAGCATGCCGGGCAAGTCGGCGGGGTCGTTCTGGCCGTCACCGTCCAGCGTCGCCAGCCACTCACCGCGCGCGGCGTGGGCGGCATGCCAGATCGACGTGCTCTGGCCGAGGGAAACCCCGTGGTGCAGGATTCGCAGGGGTTCGAAGCCCTCGGCCTTGATCTGCTGCAGCACATGCAGCGTGTCGTCGGTGCTGCCGTCGTCGACCACCAGCACCTCATAGCGCTCACCGGCCAGCGCGGTGCGTACTTCATTGAGCAACGAAGGCAGGTTTTGCGCTTCGTTTTTTGCCGGGATCAATACCGACACGAACACCGATTCACTCATCACGCCCACCGCGCCTCTTGTTTTGATTGTCTGGCCTGTTTTGCCTGTCTGGCCTGCTGGCCCTGTTCGCAGGGGTGGAAATCGCGATACCAGCGCACGAATTCAGCCACGCCCTGCTCCAGCCCGACCTGCGGACTGAAGTCGATCCATCTCGCCAGGCCGGTCACATCGGCCCAGGTTTGCAGCACGTCACCCGGCTGAAGCGGTAAATAGTTGCGCTTTGCCTGAATCCCCAACGCCGACTCCAGGCACTGCACGAAGTCGAGAAGCTTGACCGGCGCCCCTCGCCCGATGTTGAAAAGCTGACACGGCGCCACCCCGTCAACGAGCGGCGGTGGTCGGGGCAAGAGCCGGCTCATCGACTCGATGATGTCGTCGACGTAAGTGAAATCCCGCGCCATCTCGCCGTCGTTGTATATATCGATGGGCTCGCCTTCGAGGATGGCCCGGGTGAATTTGAACAGCGCCATGTCCGGCCGCCCCCAAGGGCCGTAGACGGTAAAAAACCGCAGGCCCGTCGCAGGAATCCGGTACAGATGCGAATAGCTGTAGGCCATGAGTTCGTTGGCGCGTTTGGTCGCGGCATACAGGGAAACGGGTTGCTCGACGGCGTCTTCCACCGCGAACGGCATCTTGGTATTGGCGCCGTACACCGAGCTGCTCGACGCGTAGACGAGGTGCTTTACGGGGTACGCGCGGCAGGCTTCAAGCACGTTGAGAAATCCGACCAGGTTGGCATCGGCGTACACGCCCGGGTTGTCGATGGAATACCGAACACCGGCCTGCGCCGCGAGGTGAATGACCTCGCTGAAACCAGACGCACTGAACAGGCCAAGCAAAGCGTGTGGGTCGACGATGTCGATGGGCTGGAACTGAAAGGAGGGGTAATTTTCCAGCTGCGCCAGTCGGGCCCACTTGAGATCGACGCTGTAGTAATCGTTCAGGTTATCGATGCCCACCACTTGAACGCCCTGGCGGCACAACGTTCTGGCCATGTGAAAGCCGATGAACCCCGCTACCCCTGTGACCAGCACCGTCATTGGGCTACCGCCCAGCGGCGGCATCGAGCCTGGGTCAGTCCTGCGTATCCTGCGCGTGAGACAGTGACGTTCATTTCATGAGTCCTTTTTACAGAACCAGCCAACCGCCCGGAACCCTTGGGTAGCCAGCCAAATCTGTCGGATGCTTGCGTAAGCGACATGAAACTGTGTCACAGCAATATTTAAGCAATGTGAATAGGGTTAGCGGCACATCGCGTGATGCGCTCGGTACGTTGACCGAGCAACGCCCGAAGCTGTTGAGCAATCCGCTCTAGCGCAGCCCTGACGGCTTTTTGCCGACAGGGAACCTCGTTCGCATTTATTGACGCCCACACGGTCAACCCCAGAGCGTCATTCCCCCCGGCGCCTTCAAATCCCATCAAGTTCCATGTCAAAAGGACAATGTCATGGCCTCAACAGACAGCAAGCCCACCATCGATTACACCGTACGAACCGGCCCGGGCACCGTGCAGGTCGACCCCTCCACGGGGGGCGATCAAACCTGGAGCATCATTCTCCAGCCTGACGGCAAGATCATCGTCGGTGGCGAAAGTTTCCAGACCGCCATTGGTTATCCCGGCTCGCCGGGCGATGAAAGCTATGGGACACGCGGCAGCTTCACGGCGGTGCGCCTCAACAGTGACGGCAGCCTGGACAGCAGTTTCAGCCGGGACGGGATTGCCCTCGTCCCCGGCAACCTGAACCCGGAAGACGATGCCGACTATGTCATGGCGGTGCAGGCCGACGGCAAAGTGCTCGCAGCGCAGCCGGGGCTTGGCGGTTTAAAAGTCGAACGCTTTAATCTGGACGGTACCCTGGACACCACCTTCGGCCACGACGGCGCCGCAGCAGTGGTCCCGCCCTTCAGCTACGACGGCCTGGCGATGTACGCGACGGCGGACGGCTCGGTGTATGTCAGCCTTCGCGGCACCTCGCAAGCCGTGGTGTTCAAGCTGGACAGCAGCGGGGCTCCGGCCGAGGATTTCGGTGCCGACGGCGCACTTGTCCTCAACCCGACCGGGTATTACGGCACCGGCAATATCGCCACCGTTGTGCAGCCCGACGGCAGCGTATTGCTCGGCAGTTGGCTGTACGTGGGCTCCGACGGCCCCCATGACCCGGGCGATCCGGTTTATGCCGTTCAGCGACTTGCAGCCGACGGCAACCTGGATACCGCGTTTGGCGTGGACGGCGTGGTGTACTTCGATACCGCGCTGGGGCTGGACTACCGCGCTGCGATGACCGTGCAAGCCGATGGCAAGATCATCATTGCCGGCGAGAGTAATGACAGTACCGCCTTCAACGTACTGCGGCTGAATGCGGACGGTTCCTTCGATACCTCCTTTAGCGGTGATGGCAAGCTCACCATTCAGGTGCCCCAAGGCGAGTCCGCCTATGCCCACTCGGCAATCGTTCAGCCAGATGGCAAAATCCTGATCGCCGGCGACGTCATCACTCGACTGAACGCCGACGGCAGCCTGGACACCACCTTTGGCAGCCAGGACGGTCAATTCCATGTGGATGGCTCCAGTGACGCCAATCACCTGATTGGCAACGACACGGCCGAGATCATCCGCGGTCTGGGCGGTGACGATCTGCTGCAAGGCGGGGGTGGCCGTGACGTACTGACAGGCGGGACGGGCGCAGACATTTTCCGTTTCAGCCAGATCAGCGACAGCTACCGTACCGCTACGCAAACCGGCAGCGACCGGATTCTGGACTTCGACGCCTCCCAGGACCGGGTAGACCTGATTGCGTTGGGATTCACCGGCATGGGCGACGGCCACAATGGCACGCTGGCCATCCAGGCCAACGCTGACGGCACCCGAACTTACCTGAAGAGTTTCGATGCCAACGCCGACGGGCAGCGCTTTGAACTGGCGCTCGAAGGCAACCTGACGGGGCAGTTGAACAGCATCAACGTGGTGTTCACGGCCCCCACCGTCGAAGGAACGGCTGCCAAGGACGTGATCACGGGGAGCGCGATGTCGGGAGTCATCTATGGCCTGGCCGGTAACGATCGTATCGATGGCGGCAGAGGCTCGGATGTGATCATCGGCGGCGCGGGTGCCGACCAGCTGAGCGGCGGCGACGACCCGAACCTTTCAGTCTATGGCCGCAATGGCATCAATGACGCTGACGTGTTCCGCTACACGGCAGCCACTGACAGCTACCGCACCGACACCCAGAGCTTCGTGGACCTGATTGACCGGTTCGCCAACAACAACGACAAAATCGACGTGTCAGCATTGGGCTACACGGGTTTCGGAGACGGCACCGGGACGACGCTGAAGATGGTCTATAACCACGATCTGGACCGCACTTACCTGAAGGATGTGGAAGCGGACGCTCAGGGCCATCGGTTCGAAATCGGCCTCACCGGCGACTGGACCCAGGACCTGCGCAGTACCGACATGATCTTCGCGCAGGCGCAGGAAGTGACGCTGGTGGGGATGGCCACTGAGGTTGCCCTCGGCTGACAGGCTGGGTGCATCGAGGGGAACGGCTGATGCGCGTTCCCCTCATTTTAAGGCTTAGAGCCGGTTACCCGCGTCAACCAACTCGTTATATGACCTCAAGAGCCGCATCGGTGAACCTTCAACCATCCAGCCGCCGCTCCCGTCACCCTTCATCAGGAGCTGGTCACCATGACTGTAAGGGGTTTTGTCACGCACCCGGCGCATGCGATCCTTGCCCTCCTTCAGAAAACTCTCGGCTTTACTCTGGAAGAGCGACCAGCTGATTGGCTTGCCGGGCTCGTTGACCGTCGCCTTGGTTGACTCGTCCAGCAGCGCACCGTAGGCGTCGATCGCTTTCGAAACCTCGGCGACGTCGAAAGATTCAGCGCTGAGCGGAGCAGCCAGCAACTTCGCCTGCCTGATCAACGCCAAATGGTAGAACGCGCTGTGACGTCCCTCGTTTTTTTCGATCTCGACGATTTGCGCGGCTGACAGAGCGTCGTTCTCTTTCCCAAGTTCGGCGCCATATTTGTCGCTGGACAGAATGAAACGACCGAAGGCCATCATCAACGGCTGGTGCATCTGCTTGGCTTTCGCGAAGCCATCGTCCTTGTAATCCTCATGACTGTAATAGGCGTGGGCTTGAGTAACCAACGGTGCCAGCGCGGTCAAGTCAGCAAGGTATTGAGTAGCAGCTGCGTCCAGCGCTGGAAGTGCCGGCTTGGCGTTCGTCGCTTGCGGGATAGCCTTGGTACACGTTTCCAGGTGGTAGGCACTCACATCGCCCAAAACATTGACGCTACTTTCTTTGCCGGTCGGGCCAGCGTCCAGATCAGCAATCCAGCTGACATAACTATCGGCACTGGCGCGCGTCGAGCCATCGGCGGTATTGAAGCAATCCACATAGGCGCCCAGTTTGCTGCTCAGTTGCGCGTCAGGGTCCTCTTCAACAATCCTGGCGGCGGCCTGTGGTTCGGGCTTGCGTTGCGTCGTGCTCTTTTTGTCACACGCCACCAACGGCAGCACAAGAGCGGTCACCCACATCCCCAGCGTTATAGCCTTGATCCCTTTGTTCAACACAGTCGCTCCTTGATCCATTAGTTTTAAAACCGGTGCAGTATCAATTTTTTCAATGATCTTTTGAATCAACTTTTCTGGCGTCAAGTCGATAAGGGAGCATTATGTAAATTCAAAGGCTGAACGCAATGAAATCAACTTGGCTGGATAACTTGAAGGTTGGCAAGAAGCTCGGCATAGGCTTCGGTGCCATTCTGCTGGGCGTGCTGACCGTCACCGGGATTGGCTACGTCAGCTCGGACCTGCTGATTCAACGGCTGGAAAAGGCAAACCGGGTCGCTGAAGTGAAAGCCGATACGCTGAACGTTAAAGTTGCCGCGCAAGCGTATACCGCCAGCCCCAATGCCAGCACCGCCCAGGCTTATGGGGTTGCCCTCGGGTCACTCAATAGCAACATCGAGAAAGGTGTGCAGATTCTGACAGTGGCCAAAAACGTCGAAATGCTCAGGGCGATCGGAGAACAGTCAGCGGCACTCAGACGGACGTTCGACCAGTTAGTCAGCAACAACCAGAAAGTCGATGACGCCATGAAGCCGCTCATCAAGGTCTCCGATGAGGTGAGTGCTACCTTTGAGAACCTGCTGCAGAAGACGCTGGACGATGCCTCGCGCTCGCCAGACCAGGCGGGTATCGACCAAGTGAAAATCGCAGCCGACCTGCGTAATGGCATGACCAACTTCCGCCTGGTATTCCGCCGCTACCTCAGCATTCCCAACGTGGATAATCGCCAGGCCACGTTCGCCACAGCGGACGCGCTCCTCGCCCAGGTGGCGGCCGCCCGCGATAAGTTGCCGACCCAGGCCAATGCGGCAGTCGATACCGCCCTTGTCGCTCTTCGCCAGTACAGAGAGAACATGGCGACCATCTCGCAGATGATGCAGCAAAATGACCAGATGCGTGACGCCTTGCTGCAACAGATGACCGACACCGTCAAAAGTGTCGAAGACTTGATGGCCTCGCAGGTTGTTGCCGCCAATAAAGAAAAGGCTAATGCGATAACGCAATTGTTCAGCGTCGCGTTAGTCGTGCTGCTGCTGGGTATCCTCGCCGCCGCGCTGATAACCCGTCAGATTACCCGTCCGCTCAACGACAGCGTCGTCGCTGCCCGGCGCATCGCTGATGGCGACCTGACGTTCGACATCAGCACAGACCGGCAGGACGAGCTGGGCCTGCTGCAAAACACCATGCAGCACATGACCTCTTCGCTGCGCGAGCTGATCACCGGCATCGGTAAGGGCGTTACTCAAATCGCAACGGCCGCCGAAGAGCTCTCGGCGGCGAGCGAGCAGACCCGTACTGGCGTCACCCAGCAAAAACTGGAGGTTGATCAGGTGGCAACGGCCATGAATGAGATGGCGTCGACCGTGCAGGAAGTTGCGCAGAACACAGAAGATGCTTCAAGAGCCGCCAGGCAAGCCACCGAGCGTGCCGCCCATGGCAGTAAGGTCGTTCAACATGCCACACAGGAAATCAGCCAACTGTCCGGAGAAGTCGGCCAGTTGGGCGCGGCGATGCAGCGTCTGACCCATGACAGCGACAAGATCGGTAGCGTGATCGACGTGATCAAGGCAGTTGCAGAGCAAACCAATCTGCTCGCGCTCAACGCCGCCATCGAAGCCGCTCGTGCCGGCGAGCAAGGCCGCGGTTTTGCAGTGGTGGCAGACGAAGTCCGCTCACTGGCGCAGCGGACACAGAGCTCCACCACTGAAATCGAAGCGCTGATCCAGGCACTTCAGCATGGCACCGGGGAAGCGTCGAACTTGATGGAAGCCAGCATGCGGCGGACAGAGGGCACCGTAGAGCTGTCCCGACAGGCCGAGCAAGCCCTCGTCGAGATCACTCACTCCATTAGTACGATCGAGCAGATGAGTCAGCAGATATCGGCCGCAGCCGAGCAACAAAGCGCTGTGACCGACGAGATCAATCGCAGCGTAATCAGCGTGCGTGACGTGGCCGACCAATCCGCGACTGCGACTGAGCAGAGTGCCGCGTCGACGCTGGAGCTGGCACGCCTAGGCAACACCCTGCAAACCATGGTGGCTCGCTTCAAGGTGTGACGGCACTGGCTGTGACAACCTGATCGTGCTCTGGCGTCAATACTTCGACAAAGCCTCAACGGACCGCTGCGCTTGCGGTCCGGCGGGCCTCAGCGCATGATGCCGGACCACTTCCTCTAGCACCGGTTTATCGATGGCCCACCATCCCGCCCCCTTTCCTTTCAACGAGGAAGAGCGCGCCTTGTCGCTCGAACACCTGGACGTGCTGGACAGTGCCAAAGAGAAGGCATTCGACGACATCGCTCTGTTGGCGACCACCTTGTGCGACGCACCCATTGCCCTGGTGTCACTGGTGGACAGGGACCGCCAGTGGTTCAAGGCCTGCGTGGGCCTCGGGGTGCAGGAAACCCATCGGGACCTGGCCTTCTGCGGCCATGCGATTCTTGACCCTGCACAGGTGCTCGTCATCGAAGATGCAGCGCTGGACCCACGCTTTTCGTCCAGCCCGCTGGTGCTCGGTCCGCCCTACATTCGTTTCTACGCAGGCGCGCCTATTGTTACGGACAGCGGCCTCGCACTGGGCACCGTCTGCGTGATCGATACGCAACCCCGGCAGCTGAGCGAACGTCAGTCCCTTGCCTTGCAGGCACTGGCGCGTCAGGCCGCTGCCTTGCTCGAAGCGCGATGGCTTGGCAAACAACGCGAAAAGCAGCTGGCGCAACTTCAAGATCAATTCAAGCAATCCGGACAAAACAACAGCGAAGTCACCCCTCTGCTGGAAAACGCCCGATGCATTTCATCGCTGGGCATGCTGACGGCGAGCATTGCCCATGACTTCAACAACCTGCTGCAGAGCGTCAGCGCCGCGTTTCAGCTGACACGCCTGCGATCCCGCCGGCCGATAGACGTCGAGCGTTTCGCCGAAACCGGCCTGCAAGCTGTGGAGCAAGGCCGACAGCTCATCAGTTATTTGATGTCGAGCGTGCGCGGTGACGGGCCTGAACTGATCTGTATTGATGTGACTGCACGCCTCCACGGTGCGCAATCGCTGATGCGCCACTCGATGAGCGAAGGCATCGACCTCAGCTTCGATTTTGCGGAATGGGGCTGGGGCGTGCTGTGTATGGAAGCCCAACTCCATGCCGTCCTCATGAACCTGCTCACCAATGCGCGCGATGCGCTGAAGGGTGCCGGTCAGGTGCATGTATCCACGGGCTGGGTGCACGTGGAAGATGACCTGACGCTGCACCAGGGCGACTACCTTGTCGTGAGCGTGCGAGACAACGGTCCCGGGATGCCCCCTGACATCGCCGGCCGGGTGTTCGAGCCGTTCTTCACGACCAAAGCAACCGGCCAGGGAACGGGTCTGGGCCTGGCCCAGGCAAAGGATTTCGCCGTCAAGTCGGGCGGTGACGCGCGCATCGAAACATCGCCCGGGGCGGGTACGACGGTGAAGCTGTATCTGAGAATTCTGGGCTGTATCGCGACGTCGGAAGTGGGTTAAGCCGTGTGCTGACTCGTTGAACAAAACATCATGGGCCGACATTTTTTTTACATTCACGCGTTATAGTGGCGGCCCTTGTTGGGGAGTAGCCTGCTCTGGACTCATTGTCACAGAGCGTTCGTGTCAACATTCTCGGCGGCCTGCCGTGGCACGAACACCTTCGGGTTGGCGAGACCAACGATGCATCCATGCCTAAAGTCGGGCGTGTGGTTGCGTCGTTGACTCACAGCCCGACTGGAAATAACCGTGAACCCCTTTTCCCTTATCTTTCTCGCTTTGGCCATGTCCACGGACGCTTTCGCAGCGGCCATCGGTAAAGGCGCGAGCCTTCACAAGCCGCGATTTATCGAAGCGCTGCGCACCGGCGTTATCTTTGGCGTCATCGAAGGCATCACGCCCCTGATCGGTTGGCTGATCGGCCAGGCTGCCACGTCCTACGTCAAAAACTGGGATCACTGGATCGCCTTCACCCTGCTGGTGGTGCTCGGCGTGCACATGATCTACAACGGCCTCAAGCACGAAGACGCCGAAGAAGAAAAGCCCAACCAGCATTCCTTCCTGATATTGGCCGTTACCGCCTTTGCCACCAGCATCGACGCGCTGGCCGTGGGCGTTGGCCTGGCCTTCGTCAACGTCAATATCCTGGTCGCTGCCGCAGCCATCGGTGTCGCGACAACGGTAATGGTCACCATCGGCGTAATGCTGGGCCGTGTGCTGGGCACAGTGGTGGGCAAACGCGCTGAAATCATCGGCGGCATTGTGCTGATGCTGGTCGGTGCGACGATCCTCTACGAGCATCTGTCGGCGGCATAACCGCAGGGGCCAGGTGCGCACTCCCTTCATCCGACGCTGCTAATGGGTATGCCGGTGATGGATATCCGGGAAGTGAGGATGGCTGTGGCGCACCTGCACATGCTCGTGAACATGGCTGTGTGCGCCCGTCCCCTTCCAGTCGAAAGCGTGTTCGTGCTGATGGTGCTCATCATGAACATGCCGGTGTGCATGGGTCATGGGCAGGTGCTGATGCTCATGGCCGTGGCGCTCGGTGAGGTGCAGCCACACGCCGATGCCCATTAGCACAGCGGCCGCCCAGAACGCGCCTGACACAGGCTCGCCGAGGAGGAGGATCGCAATGGCCGCGCCGAGAAACGGTGCAGTTGAGAAATACGCCCCTGTCCGCGCGGAACCCAGGCCACGCAGGGCGAGAACAAAGAGCACCAGGCTGACGCCATAGCCGAGAAACCCGAGCGCCAGTGTCTGCCCCAGCAACAGGGCATCAGGAAACCGGGCGCCTAGCAGAAACGCCAGCGAACAATTGACCAACCCCGCCACCAATCCTTTGAAACCGGCCAGAAAAAGCGCATCGGACGCAGACACCTTGCGCGTCAGGTTGTTGTCGATGGCCCAGCACAGACAGGCAGCGCCAACGGCGAGCGGTCCGAGCCAGTCATGGGCTTGCAGGCTTTCATGGGGCCAGGCCAGCACCACGCCACCGGCAATGATCGCGATCATGCCCCCGACAATTCGCCGGTCAGCACTTTCCTTGAACACCACCCACGCCAACAATGCCGTCAGTACCGCTTCGAGGTTGAGCATCAACGAGGCGGTTGCGCCAGAGGTCGTGGTGAGCCCGAACATCAGCGCCACCGGCCCGAGCACGCCCCCGAACATAATCGCGCCCAGCAACCAAGGCCACTCGGACGGCGTCAGGCCGGCGTTTTTCCAGCCACGGTCACGGACGAATCGGACAAGAGCAAGTCCCAGCCCACTGCCCAGATAGAGCAAGCCAGCGAGCAGCACAGGGGGAACGTTGAGCCCGAGAAGTTTGGCAAGCGGCGTGCTGGCACCGAACAACGCGGCGGCCGCGAGCGCATGGAAAATACTGCGATTCATGGGTCATACCAAGCCGGGATGGGTGGGTGGCAATCTTATCCCATGAAGGTTTTGCACAGACGTTTTGCGGCGACAATACCTGCGACGAGAGCCCGACGCGGCGATGCATCAAGCATTGCGACAATCTCACCCTCGCAGCTGAGTAGCCAGTGCTTCGACGCGCTGATGGTTGCGCCCGGCGATTTCGAACGCCAGCCCTTGGGCTTTCGCGCGGTTTGCTGCCATGCGCCCGGTATAGCCCGTGGCGCCGTATATCAGAAGTGTGCTCATTGGGCGTGCTGCCATTTTTTGTAGACAAATTCCAGGCTGTAGCCATCCGGATCCAGCACATTGGCGGCGTAGTAATCAGGGTCGTAGTGCAAGCGTGGGCCCGGCGCGCCATTGTCCACCGCTCCGTGATTCATGGCGGCGGCGTAGGCGGCGTCCACTTCAGCTTTGCTGTTTGCGACGAACCCGACGTGGACAGCTCGACTTTCGACAATCCCTTCACGCATCCAGAAAAACACGCGGCCGTTGGCGCCGAAGCCTTTCAGGTCAGGATGGCCCGCTGGGCCATCCTTGCCGTCGTAGTTCAGCCGCGACGTAATACCCAGCTCGCTCAACGCTGCGTCATAAAAGCGGATGGACCGTGGGATGTCGCTCACTGACAGAAAAATATGATCCAGCATGCTCGAAATCCTCCCGTGGTCAGATGTTGTAGCCGCCGGCGACTTCAAGGGTCTGGGCATTGATCCAGCCGCTTTCGTCGGACAGCAGCATGGCAATCACCCGCCCGACGTCTTCCGGTTCGCCCACTCGGCCGAGCGCAGTCTGAGCCGCCAGCAGCGCTTCGAACTCATCGTTGAGGCCGCCGCCCAGTTCTGTGCGGATGGCGCCGGGTGACACCGCGTTGGCGCGTATCCGTCGCTCGCCGAATTCCTTGGCCATGTAGCGGGTCAGCACTTCAAGGCCACCCTTGAACGCCGCGTAGGGTGCAACGCCTGCGGTGGCCACTCGCGTGGTCGCGCTGGTGAGATTGACGATGCTGGCGTTCTCCGCCAGTAACGGCAGCAGCGCCTGGGTGAGAAAGAACGGGCCTTTGAGGTGGACATTGAACAGGCCGTCGAACTGGGCTTCGCTGACTGTTGCCAGTGGGTTGAACAGGCCATAGCCGGCGTTATTGACCAGGCCACTCAACGTGGTGGTCGCCCAGGTTTCGCGAAGCACTGTGACGACGGAGTCGCGAAACGCCGGGAAGCTGCCGACATCAGACACGTCGAGTTTCATCGCAACGGCTTTGCCACCGGCGAGTGCAATGCGTTCGACAACCGACGCGGCTGCCTTAGGGTTGGCGTTGTAAGTCAGGATGACACCCATCCCCCGTTTTGCCGCGTGTTCGGCTGCACTTGCACCAATCCCGCGGCTGCCGCCCGTAATAACGATAACGCCCATGTCGTGTTCCTCTGGTGATTCAATGTGGCTCCACAGTACCCACCAAGGTAATCAAGGACGTATCCGTTCCTGCTCCGAACCTGCCCGTTTCTGCTTTTCTCTTGCGCCGCATGCCGCTCAGCCCTCAGCATGCTGCCCATGGAAAAACAACTGAATGAACTCCGATTGCTTGCTGCCGGTGCTGAAAACCGTCGCACCGAAACGGGCATCCCCCGGGTGGCCATGGTCCAGGGCAAAATCCCCGAGCACCTGCTCGCGGCGGTGTATGACCCGATGCTCAACGTGATTCTGCAAGGCAGCAAAAGCATGACGGTGGGGGATCGAACGCTCAGGTATGACCCGGCGACCTACTTCGTCATGTCCATTGATCTGCCTGCCGTGGGTTCGGTACATCCCGCCGTGTCAGGCGAGCCCTACCTGGCGGTCAGCCTGACGCTGGACCCGGCTGTGCTCGCGACGCTGTTCGCCGACCTGCCCAAACCTGCTCGCCGCGCTGAACAGGATGCGGGGTTTTCCGTCGCATTAATGACAGAAGAATTGATGGACGCCTGGGTGCGAATGCTGCGGCTGATGGGCGACCCGGAAGCGATTGCCGCCCTCTCTCCGGTCTATGAACGGGAAATCATCTTCCGCGTGCTCCAGGGCCCGCTTGGCTGGATGTTGCGCGAAATCGCCGCGCCGGACAGCGCCATGGCCCGGGTCAACATGGCGATCCAGTGGATCCGTCGCGACTTCGCCCAACCCTTGGGCGTGGAGCGCCTTGCCGAGAGCGCCTCAATGAGCGTCTCGGCGTTTCATCGGCATTTCAAGGCGGTCACCCACCTGAGCCCTTTGCAGTACCAGAAGCGCGTTCGCCTCCTGCAGGCCAGAACGCTGATGGTCGCCAATGCCATGAGCGTCATGGCCGCCGCGTTCGAAGTCGGCTACGAGAGCGCCACGCAATTCAGTCGTGATTACGCCCGGATGTTCGGGCTGCCTCCCGCCCGGGATGCCGGCAGGATTCTCAGAGATACGGGTGTGGTCGGGCGGTGATAGGAGTAATACGGGATGTATCAAGTTAAGAAAAAATCAGGATAATTGGTCGAACTGAAGATTTTCTGGGTGCACTGAAGAAAAACTGCATGGGATCGTCGTGAATCAAGGAATTGCGCTATGTATTTAGTTGGCTACGCCAGGCTGCAAGAGTCGTTGCGCCTGTCGGCTTTCCCGTTAAACCGACCCGCGAAGATTCAGCCAGTCACAAGGATCAAGCGCATCGGTGAAACGCTGACGGTGCCACCGGGCAGTGCGCCTGAGCAAGATGACCTGCTGGGGCATTTGCTGTTTGCGCTCAAGCACGAAGGCATCAATCTCACTATCCTGGCCCAGGCACTGCCGCAGATCCCGGCATCGAGAATGGAAGCGGAGTTGGAAAAAGCGCCCAACGGCATCTACCTGCGCAAAGCCTGTTTTCTACGCGAAGCCTTAACCGGAGAAGAGCTGATTCAGCATTCACCCGTGCGCGGTGCATTCGTACCGCTGTTCGATCCTGATTTGTACGTGACCATGCCTGGAGAGCGCAATTCTCGCTGGCGGGTAGAGTTTAACGGTATTGGGACAATCGCCTACTGCGCGACTGTTGAGCGTACGCCGGAAATCGTCGCACTTCTGGACTACGACATCCTGGCACGCGCTCAGCACTTCATGCGGAGCCTCCCGACAGGAATGATGGATCGCGCGATCAACTGGGCTTACCTTCACGAGACGCAGGATTCATTTGCGATTGAGAAAGAGTCGCCTAGCGAGGATAAGGCGCGCAAATTTATCCAGCTGCTCCGGCAGGCGCACGAGGGTATTCCACTGGACGAGGACTATCTGGTCCATCTCCAGAATGCAACGATCTCCAACCCTTTTGACATGGCGGGCGCGTTTCGGCATGAGCAGAACCATCTGGCGAATGGGCTACAGGGCGCCGCAGGGGTCACCTATGTTCCGCCAGGTCCAGATCTCTGTCGTGAACTAATGGAGGAGCTGATGGCCTTGGGCAACAACGCGCCTGCGCGGATCGATCCCCTCATCGCGGCTGGAATCATCTCGTTCGGTTTCGTCTTTCTACATCCGTTCATGGACGGCAATGGTCGCCTCTCCCGGTTTCTGATCCACCACACCCTGTGCCGCGCCGGCGCGCTGGAAAACGGTTTACTTCTGCCGGTATCTGTCGCCATGAAACGCGAGGAACGCCTGTATCTGGAGACGCTGCAGTCCTTCTCTCGCCCGGCGCGTGAGTTCTGGGATGTACGGTGGATTGATCAGGGTCAGTACGCGTTCGAATTCACGGGTGATCCCTCGATCTATCGCTTCTGGGATGCCACTTCAGCGGTACGGTTCACTCTGGAAATGGCGAAGCGTGCTTTAGAAGTGGAACTTCGGGAAGAGACAATCTTTCTTGAAAACTATGACAAGGTCGTGCGGACGGTAAATGAGGTCTACGACGTGCGCGGCAGCGATTTGGCCACCCTGGTCATGATGTGCCTGACGAACAATGGGAAAGTGTCCAATAACCGTCGCAAGCAGTACCAATACTCGGTCCAGCCCGAGGTGTTCGACTACATTGAGCAGGTCACGCATATGTTGCTTGACCAGCAGGCGCAGCAACGGCCCCAAGATGAAAGCGGCCAGTAAATGAAAGGGGAATATCAGTGGGTGCTGCTCACCCGGTATTCAGATAGCCGCGCCCGGACGCAAGGAGCACAGCCCCATCAACCGCCTGATCCGCAAGGCAACAGACAACGACGCCACCGCGATCAGCCATGTCATCGTGGCCGCCCTGCGCGAGTCCAATAGCCAGGACTATTCCGCCGCCGTCATCGCCCAGGTGGAGCTGAGTTTTTCCCCGTCGGCGATCCTGCGTTTCATGGCGCAGCGGCAGGTGTACGTGGCGAGCTTCGGCGAAGAGATCATTGCCACGGCGAGCCTCGATCAAGGTACCGTTCGCAGCGTATTCGTCGCGCCGTCTCACCAAGGGTCAGGCATTGGACGCGCGTTGATGGCGGCCATTGAATCAGCCGCCACCACCCACGGCGTCAGTCGGTTGCGCGTGCCCTCTTCCATCACGGCAGAGGGCTTCTACCGGTCACTTGGCTACTCGCCAATTCGGGATGAGTACCACGGCGAAGAGCGGACGATCATCATGGAGAAGTCGCTGACGTCTCAGGTGTAGTCAGCGCCGCCACACCCGCCCTTCTGCGCTGACCACCCAGGGCGAGCGATCGGCAACAATCTGCACGCCGCCGACCCACCGCTCTGCTGGCTCAAGATCGAGCCCGTTCAACTCCCCGCGCACTACGCGCTCACCCAGCGCCGTCAGCCGGACAGCGCGCCTCGGCCATTCGCTGCCCGGTTGTTCGTGGAGCAGCGGTTGCGGCGCATCGATGAGCGGCCTCAGCAGCGCGTAAAACATCATGTCGCCCAGATACGGCAGCGGTTCGTAGGTCAGCATCAAATGACCGAAGACCTTGCCCGCAGGCATTTCGCCCTTCTCGGCGAGGATGCGCAGGATCAACCGCTGGGTCAAACCCAAGCCATCCTCGGCGCCGGGCAGTTCTTGCAGTTGCCTCGTCAGCGCAGGGCCGAGCAGCGGCAGCGCCGGATGGTGTTGTGCCGCGAGCTCAGCCCAGCGGGTCGGGTCCGCTGCGGTGTAGGCGGCCCACACCTGCCGGGCCAGGGTCAGGGCGTCCTCACCGATGGCGCGCCGCTGGGGCCAGAGCCAGGCGAGCACGTCCGGGGCCAGTTGCCCAATGCCGATGAATCGCTCGACGCCGGGCACGCGGTTGATTTCGATCAGTTCCAGCCTGCGCGGCATGCTGGGCAAGCTCGCCAGCAAGCGGACCAGAAACAGCTGATCGTAGGCATCGGCCTCGCACCACAGCACCAGTTCACTGTCGGGATTCAGGCGTGCCAATGCGTCACGCTGAACCGCCTGGCGCTGCTCGGCATCACGGGCTGACAACCCAAAGGCCTGCTGGGCAAACGCTGTCCGCACCGCCCAATAGTCGTCGTCAGGCAGCGCCGGCACCGGGCCCATGACCATGGGGTCGTCGAACATCTGGAACGAACCTGCAAAGCCTGCAACGCGCAGGCTGCGCTCGATGTCGTTGCCGCAGCGCCAGTGCTGAACCTTTGACTCACCCGTCGCCGCGAAATCCGGATGGCGGGCGGCAAACGCGACGGCGTCGGCATGGGCGATCAACTTGGGCCAACTGGCAAACCCCGCCTCGCGGGCCACCAGCCATTGGGTGTCGGCGAGTCGATAGTCGGGGCCCGGCAGGCCCATCGCGCGCAGTTGCGCCCGGGCGTCATCCGCTTCGGTGTTTTTCAGGGCTTTGAGAAGACGTTTTGCGTGCTTACGCAGCGCAGGTAGATCGAGCAGACCGTGTTGACGGGACGCATTCGTGGCAGGCATGCCAACTCCTTACAGGGCTCGGTCCGCCGACAAGCCGGGAGCTGGAATGAATGATTGGGGAAACGCTTGCCTTGGGAAACCCCTTCGCGCGGACCGCAGGCGCAGCAGACGCCCAAGGGCAGACTTTAGCGGGAAGGTCGGCAGGATGCAAAGAGGGGTGCGGGAATTGTACGGCATCACGCCGCGAGGGTAGCCTCACGGCGCGTGCCTGTCTCAGATCATCACTGCATGCTGGCAGACTGAACCTGACACCCCATCAAACGAGCGCGACATCTGGATGATCCTGCGCCACCCCTACCAGCTCCACTGACACCGCGTCCGCTGTGGTTGATGTACGGGCCAACGACGCTGGGGCGTCGGCAAATACCATCGATTTTGAAGGGAGACCGGCACCGAAATCACCGTCCAGTACCAGTTCGAACCGATGCCCTTGCACGTCGGCGTCCAGGCCCTTGAGATAAACCCGGGTGTGCTCGGCGTTGGTGGTGAACTTCAACGTGCCGTCGTGGCCGTCGCCAAATCCGGTAAAGCCGAGGCCCGAGACGTCGATTGTGTCGTGGGCGGCATCGAAGTCGCCGATGCGGTCGGCATGGCTGGCAGTCGACGTCCGGTAGCTGTCGGACACCGAGGCAAACCGGAACAGATCCGAACCTGCGCCGCCAAACAGCACGTCGGCATCGGCGCCGCCGACCAGGGTGTCGTTGCCGCTGCCGCCCAGCAGTCGGTCATGGCCGGCGCCGCCCCAGAGCAGGTCGGCCCCGGATCCGCCATTGAGGGTGTCTGCCCCGTCCTTGCCATTGATCGAGTCGGCGCTGGCCGTTCCGACGATGGCATCGCCGCCATTCCCGCCGTCGATAGCATTCAGCACGGGGTTGGTGCCGACGTGATCGCCCGTGCCTTGCAGTGATACCTCGCCCTGCTGAAGATGAGCGAAGGTGTTGCCGTAAACCGAGGTGCTGCCGGTCTGACTGCTCTCCTCGGCCACGCCGAAGGTGCTGTTGTCGCCGCCCGTAATGATGTTGTCGACGAAGGTGTTGTGGTCAGCCGGATGAAGCTTCCCGGAGACGCCGCCGCGATCGTCAAACGGCTGGATCAGCACTTCAGGGATGCCGGCTTTCTGCGCGTTCTCGTGAATCAGATTGCCGCGAACCTCAACGTCGGTGCTGCCATAGACACGCACGCCGGACGTGCCGTTGTGGTGAATGTCCACGCCGCTGATATCAACGCCATTGGACAGTTTTACCAACACGCCTTCCGCCGCATTGCCGTACACCTCGCCGCCCTCGATGCTGATGTGGTACGGCGAGGGAATGTTTTCGCTGCCACGCTGGACGACGATGCCGCCGCCGCCATTGTCGTGGGAAACGTTTTTCAGCAGCGCCAAATCGTGGGTGGTCGTGACGATGTTGAAACCGTGACGGTCATTGTCGTAAGCCAGGTTATTGCGAAACGTGCTGTCGATCAGGTAATCGGCGACGAACCCGTCCAGGCCGTTGCCGTGGGACACGCTGTTTTCGATGAGCATGTTCGCCGTGCGCTCGTGGGGGTCGAAGCCGTAGCCCGAGCAATCGCGGATCTCGACGCCGGAGAGCGTGACATTGGAGTCCTGACCCGGTTGGCCTGGCAGAAAGCCGTTGTACCAGCCATCGACCTTGCCGCTGGTGGCAACTCGGTTGCCGTCGAGGGTGAGGTTACTGACGCCGAAATCATGGGTCGCTTCGCCGCTCGCCGAGCGGATGATGCCGGTGACCGCCTGATCGGTGCCATCGGCCAGCTTGAGCACCGTGGTGCCCATGCCCTCGCCTTTGATGAACACATTGCTTTTGAGCATCAGCGCGCCGTCGGCGGGTTTGTCGCCTGGGGTCAGGGACCAGGTGCCGGCAGGAATATACACATTACCGCCGCCTGCTTTTGCTGCGGCATCGATGGCGGCTTGAATGGCCGCGGTGTCAGACGTATGCCCATCACCGACCGCGCCGAAATCCCGGACATTGAATTGCAGTGTCATAACGTGCTCCGTTTCAACTGAAGAGACGGGAGCAGTATGGGCGTGCTGTGTGAAAGGCGAGTCATCTGACGGGATAGGTGACGGGCGGTGGGGGAATCAATCCGCGGGCAATCGCAGAGTGGGATGGCTTGCGGCTGCCAATGTAGGAGCGTGGCTTGTCCCGCGATCGGCTGCGCAGCAGTCGTGAACCTGACGATCGCGTTTGGACTGACACTACGCAATCGCCCGATTGACTGCCGCTGCGCGCCAGATCGCGGGACAAGCCACGCTCCTACAGGTGGTTTTCAGTCACGCCACTCACCCCTGCTTTATCACGCACTCACTTCCCCACCCTGCTCAAACCGCTGCTGCAGCAAATGCCGCGCGGCACCGGCGTTGACGTAGGTCCCGATCAGTTCGGCCAGCTCGGAGATCTTGAGCTTTTTGTCATCGCGGCAGAATTTGCTCATCGGCAACATCAGCCACCGTTTCTTCTTGTTCAGCGCCACATCCGGCGCGAAGAACGAGCGGGAGGTCAGCTCCGGCAGGGGTGCGTTGTCTTCGAGCAGGATCGTCAGCATGACGACATTTCCTACCTGCAGATTGAAGTCGGCAATGTCGCGAATCGGCAGCGGCGCTTTGAGGTTGGCGAACACAAAGTGATCCGGCGTCAGCAGCAGCGCGGTTTTATGCGCACGCCTGAACAAGCGCAACCCGAAGGGCAGCATGCACAGCATGATGAACAGAGCAATGCCGGCACCGACGAAAAACGGCTGCGGGTCACGTCCCGCAGCACCTGGAAACAGCAGCGGCGCAAGCAGCAGGATCAGTCCCGCCACTGCCAGCAGGCCACTGAACCCGAGCAGGATCTGCCCCCGCAAGCGCGCCCCTTCGTGCAGTGCAACGTCCCCGGTTACGTTGCCGGCGTGGGTGCGCAACGTCTCCACGAGGGTGGCGTCCTGTTGGACGTGATGGGTCAGATAATCGTCCGTAAGGCGACCGCGCAACACGTCGGGCTGGGCGAAATAGCGATCCATCGCCCCACAGGCTAGCGATGCATCCAGCGGCCGCGTGCCACTGCGTACGGCATCGTCGACCGACACCTTGAGAGACGCCACGCGCTCGCCGTTCGAAGGATGCGTGTCTGATGGATGCGGCAGCTGCGTGGCCATTTCCTCTTCCGGCAGGGTCAGCGGCATTGCCGCAATCTCGTGCAGAACAGTGGTTGGCAGATCATTGACCGACACATGCTCGGGCGTCGGTCGGGTTGCCTGGGTGATGTGGGCGGCCAGACGCTCTTGCAATAAAGGATCGATGGCGGAAATACGCACCAGCGCCGAAGCGGCAGCCAGATTGCCCGCCAGCTGCGCACCGGCGGCATCGGCTTCCAGCTCGCGCACACGGCTCCAGTGCATCACCGCGTGGTCGAAGCTTTCCATGAAGTAGGCACCCAGCATGAACGCCGGGTGCAGGGTCGCGCGTTGCAGCCATTCACTGTCAACCAGGGTCTGGCCGATCACCACCAGGCTGCGCTCGATGCCGTGGTAAATCGGCACGAAACGCATGCTGAACTCGGTATCCGCGCCGGCAAAATGCCCCAGCTCGTGGCCGATGACCGCGGTGGTTTCGGCTTCATCGAGGATGCCCAGGTACACCAGCGGCACATGCAGGGTGCGGCCCGTCAAAGTGGTGTTGGCCGGCGCGAGGGTGATGTCGCCGGAGGTGACGTAAAAGCCGGCGGCCATGCCCAACACGATGTGATCGGGCGGCAGTGCGCCGAGTTTCTGGGCCAGATCCTTCACGTAAGCCCAGAGCACCGGCGCCTGTTCGGCGGTGACCGCCTCTCCCATCACGTCCATTGGCGTGGGCTGGAACATGTTGAGCATGACGCGCAATTGCGTGCCCATCTGCCAGATGGAATACAGGCAGCCTGCGACGAGGACCATGGCGAAGAACATGAACTTCATTTCGCCGGCGGAGAGTTGCCCGGCGTGCCACACGTTCAGCGCCTCGAACGCGACGAGGGCGGCAATGGCTGCGCCTATGACCACCACATGCCCGACCAGAACGAAGGGCAACAGTCTGGTGACACGGGTGAAGCTGTGCAGCAGTTGCTCACGAGACTGCATGGCCCGTCGGCCCGCCCAGTTCAAAGCGAGCAAACCGACCCCGCCCATCAGGGCAGCCAGCAAGCCCAGCGTGATGACACCGATTGCAAGCCAGACCATGACGTCGGTCAGCGGCAGCAGCGTGTCCAGCTCGTCCTGCAAATCAGCGACGCGGGACAACGCCTCCTTCACTTCCATTTTCTCGCCGTCGCCGACGTCCACCATCACGGGACGCGAACCGCTTTTGTCGGCAATGGCCTGGAGTTCCGGACGGGCCCGATCGAGGTCAGCCTGATAACCCGCGTAGGTCAGGCGGTTGTCGGTGCTGCGTTGCAGCTCCCAGACCCCCAGCAGATTCAATGCAAGGGGGAATAAAACCAGTACAGCGATAAGCTTCAGCTTTTTCATGTTCATGGGGCGGCCCTTTTCACTGCGCCGCCGAGTGCCGTCCCTGGCGCGCGCATACGTCCTTGAACAAAGGCCGGATGACCTTTGGGTGCTTTACGAAACCGAGGGATCAGCAACCCTCGGCGCCGTTATGAGGGGGGATTCAGCGACCCGACATAACCGTCTGCATGCGCGTCTGCGCTTCCTGAACCACCTTGGCCTTGGTATTCAGGTCCTGCAGCAGTGTGTTCAATTCAGCCTGCACCTTGGGGTCTGTCACTTGAATCACCGAGCCATTGATCTGGATCTGCGCTTTGTGAGCATCGACGTAGTCGGCCACTTTAAGGCTCGATTCGAAGGTGCCGTTGACTTGCGGCATAACAGTCAGGAGCGTGTTGGCCGGTAAGGTGACGGTGCGATCATAGGCGCTGTCATACACCGTTTTCAGATCGTCAGGCTGCTTGAGCTGGGCGTGGGCTGTGTCAGCTTTGGCCAACGCTTGCTTGAGCTGCACGACCAGGTCGTTCAAGCCGGTTTGCACCGTCTTGAGATCATCGCGGCGCTCGATCACGTCACTCAATGAATGGAACGCGCCTTTCTGCACGAAGCCGTTGAGGGGTTTGATGCTGGCGTCCATACCACTGTTGAAGTCAGTGATCACGGCGTAGTGCTGGGTGTAATCGCCGAAAGATTTCGATTCATCCGGGGTCAGCTTGGGCACGTGCACACCCGGCTTGTCGATGATGCGGGTTTGCAGGAACTGCTTGAATGCAGCGCGCTGGTCTGGCTCGCTGCTGCCGCAGGCGGTCAGTAGCAGCGGCAGTGCGAGGGCGAGTAACCAGTGGCGGCTGAATGAGACGGTCATTGTCGGAGAATCTCCAGAAAGTAAATAAACCCGTGGCAGATGCATTCTGCTTCAGGGCGTTAAGGGCGTCGCCTGGATACCCGCAGCAAAGCCTCGGGCATCAGATCAGGACGTGGATTGCAAACAGTTTTGAGGAAAACCAAGGCCCGGAGGCTGGCCGCTTATTCAGACTGTCTTCCATAAACAGGTCTCTAAGCCTGATGCTAGATAGCTTACGCAAAAATAAATTCCTTTTGGATCCTGTTTGTTTGTATTTTTGCGAAATGTTACGCAGTCGGCGCAGTGGGTCCAAATGAGCACTTGAACCCTTCGCGATGATCGTTCTCAAATTCCCGCACACCACCCCCAGACTCAAGGAAGACAACGATCATGAACGTCATACCGCACATCAACGCCCACGGCGCCTCGAGCCTGCACACAGGCATTCACCCATGATCGTCGGGATTGACCTCGGCACGACCAACAGCCTGGTCGCGGTCTGGAAAGACGATGCCAGTGTGCTGGTGCCGAACGCGCTGGGCGAGTTACTCACCCCCTCCGTGGTCGGCCTGGACGACGAGGGTCGGATTCTGGTCGGCCAGGCCGCTCGCGAACGCCTGCACACCCACCCTTCCCTGACCACTGCGTTGTTCAAACGCCACATGGGCAGCGCCCACACGACGGCCCTCGGCGACCACGCGTTTCGTCCCGAAGAGCTTTCCGCACTGGTGCTCAGGAGCCTCAAGGAAGACGTCGAGCGTGCCTATGGCGAAACCGTCGTCGAGGCGGTCATCAGCGTCCCGGCCTACTTCAGCGACGCCCAACGCAAAGCCACGCGCATCGCAGGGGAACTGGCCGGCCTCAAAGTCGAAAAGCTGATCAACGAGCCCACCGCCGCGGCGCTGGCGTTCGGCTTGCCGCAGCACGGCAAGGAATGTTCGTTTCTGGTGTTCGACCTGGGTGGCGGGACGTTTGACGTGTCGATCCTCGAGCTGTTCGAGGGCGTGATGGAAGTGCGCGCCAGTGCGGGGGACAACTTCCTCGGTGGTGAAGATTTTGACCGGCTGCTGGCCGAGGCTTTCGTTCGCACCCAGGCCGGGCAGCCAGGCTTCCCCGCCCCCGAATCAATCGCTCACGCGCTGCACCGCGAAGCCCAACGCCTGCGCATCGCGCTGGGCCAGGTGCGCAGTGACGCGTTCGTGCTGCGCGTGGATGGCCAGCAATGGCAGCAGACCTTCACCCAGGAGGACATGGCCGCGCTGTATGCGCCGTTGCTCGAGCGGCTGCGCAATCCGGTCGAACGGGCCATGCGCGATGCCAAGCTGCAGGTCGGCGATCTGGACGAAATCCTGTTGGTCGGCGGCACCACGCGTATGCCGCTGGTGCGCAAACTGGCAGCGGCCATGTTCGGACGCTTTCCTTCGATTCAGCTCAACCCGGACGAAGCCGTGGCCCACGGCGCGGCGATACAGGCGGCGTTGAAATCCCGGGATGCGGCCCTGGAAGAAGTAGTCTTGACCGACGTCTGCTCCTACACCCTGGGTATCGCGACCTCACACCAGGTCGGTCAGCATTTTGAGGGCGGGCACTATCTGCCGATCATCGAGCGCAACACCACCGTACCGGTCAGCCGGGTGGAAACGGTCTGTCCCGTCGACGACACACAAACCAGCGTGATGGTGAAGATTTTCCAGGGCGAAAGTCGCCTCGTGCGCGACAACATACCCTTGGGGGAACTGGAAATACCGCTACCGCCGCGCAGCGGTGGCAACCTCAACCTCGATGTACGGTTTACCTACGACAACAACGGCATTCTCGAGTGTCAGGTCACCATTCCCAGCACCGGCGAGCAGTTTGCACTGGTCATCGAAAACAACCCCGGCGTGCTCAGCCCCAAAGAAATTGCCCAGCGCCTGCAAGCACTCGCTGCGCTCAAGGTTCATCCGCGTGATCAGCAGATCAACACGCTGTTGATGGCGCGCCTGGAGCATCTCTATCAGGAGAGCCTGGGCGCGCGCCGCGAGCTGATCGATAACTGGGCAAGCCAGTTTCAGCGCGCCCTCGACAGTCAGGACGAGCGGATCATCCGGCAGACGCGCACCGAGCTGGACGAGCGGCTTGGCCAGCTGGAACGCGGCGGTTGGCACTGACCCATGGACACGACTCTCGATTGCTGGAAGATTCTCGATCTCCCTGCCCGCTCCGATGAGCGCAGCGTCAAGCGGCAGTACGCCAAACTGCTGAAGGTCACCCGCCCGGACGAAGACCCCGTCGCGTTTCAGCAACTGCGTGAAGCCTACGAGCGCGCATTGCAGCTGGCCCGCGAGGGCGACGATGGCGTTGGGGGTGACGCTTCGTTTGTACAGGCCTCAGCAGCGCCTCTGGTGCAAAGGCCTGCGCCGGTCACTCGGCCAGTGGTGCGTTCCGCTCAGGAACAGGCCGCCGAGCTGCTCGATACGTTTGACGACGCTGCCGTGGATCAATGCTGGAATGAGGCGATCGCGCGCGGCATTGAATCAACCGTCGAAGCCCTGCTGTTCGTGCGTTGCGTGCAGGCGCCGGACTCGCACCCGAACCTGTTGCACTGGGGCCTTGAAACCCGCCAGTGGCTGACACCCTGGCAGCAGATTCGCCCGCGGGATGCCGATCAGCAGCGGCTTGGCCATTTGCTCTCCATGGGGTTGTACCGCCGGCTTGAGCAGTACATGGCGGCCGGCGAAGAAACACGCTTCATCGGGTGCCTTGAACACCACAGTCGACAAGGGTGGCTGGGCGATTTGGCGCGTCGCCAGACGCTTCACGTGCAGGTGCTCGATCTTTTTCTCGAACACAAGAACTGGTCCCCCGCTTTGTTTCAAAGGATCCGACAGCTGTTCGCCTGGGACACCGAGTCAGCGGTTGTCCCCATCGTTGATGAGCAATGGCACGCCCTGCTCTGGCGCTGCGAAGAGCGGAAATGGCTCGACGAGCTGCGGGCGCTGGTGCGCGAGGGCGAGGGCGAGGGCGAGCAGCATCCCAACCCGCGCGCTAATGCAGCTGCGCTGTTCCTGACGGGTTCATCTGCGGAGCGCCTTCAGGCACGCGTCGCGACATTCACCGAGGCTGACTGGCAGGCTTGCGAACAATTATCCGAGGACTTCACCCAGCGGTTTCCCGACTGGGCACGGAGGTTCCCGGACCACAATCCGTGGTTCTGGAAAGCACTGGTAGGGCCGGAAAGTCCGCCCCACGTCACGCAGCGGGCGGGCATTGTTCTGACCATTACCCTCGCACTGAATTGCGTACTCCCCTCCGCCCCCCTGCTCTTTGTGCTTATATCGCCGCTGATCTTGATGGCAGGGATAGCACTCACATACATGGGCAAGAAGCTGTATGAGCACTGGGTCAGATTCACGGAGTACTTCTACGATGAGGATCAACGCTTCAGCATATGGTGCGCACGCCTGACACTGACGCGCAATCGGCGCTATCTGGTGATCCGCAACGGCGTACCGGTGCTGGCCCTGGCCTTTGTCCTCTGGAAATGGCTCGGACTTCTGGGGGTGGCCACCTACGTCATCACCGGCCTGATCGGCAGACTGCAACCCAAAAGTGCAGTGCCAGTGGATCGCCAATATCGCTGGCGCAAGCCGCTGCAGGCAATCTACCGGATCGCCGGACTCAGCCGTCTGCAGTGGCTGTTCTGCATCGTCATGGTGGGTGTGATTGCGTATGTGCAAATAGACATGCCCGGCACCCAGCTGACGCGAGGCACCTGAGACCGGGCCGCTTTCTGGAGAAGTTGCACGGAAGGGCCTGGTCGTAGGTAAAAGAGGCCCCCTCGCAGCGGTATCGCAGGACAAAGCTACAGCCGAATATCCTCCGGCCGTTGAATCAGCGCTTCGATGCGGGTGCCGGTGATCTGTTCTTCATTGGAGAAACCGTCGTACCGCGCCAGCGCCCCGAAGCTGATGCCGGTGAGCTGCTCGATCTGAGCGACGCTGCGTCGATAGGTCCTCAGTGCACCGAAGACCAGTTCCAGCTTGCCCAGCTCGCGGGTCTGGTCGATCAGGTACGCGCTGGCCGAAGGTTTGCCGTCATCGCCAAGGAACGCGACGACTTTCCAGAAGGCTCGGGGGATTTGTACGCCCCGGTACAGCGGGTCGTCACTGCGCAGGACCGGCCCGGTGAAGACCGTGGCGCGCTCTTTCCAGCGGCGGGTGTTGTCCAGGATAAAGTCTTCGAGCTCCAGCCAGGTTTTCTGGTTGAAGGCAGACATCTGCGGCGAGCAGTTGGTGAAGTGGAAGGTGTCCTGATTGGCGGTCTGCGCCTCGCCGCCCCAGTTGGGGTCCTGCCGGCGAACCAGATGACCGCGATCCAGCAGGTTGTCGCGGTACAGATCGTCGCCAATCTGCGCCTCGACCGGCAGGCGGCCGTCGTAAGCCCACGCGTCCTGACTCCGCACGATCTCGACGCTGCTGCCCCCCTCGATGTTCACCCCGACGTACAGCGCGATGCGCCGACTCCGGGACATGCTGATCGAGAAATGCGTGTAGTCCAGACGGTTGTCCGGGTTGCCCAGGGGAAACACGTCGTCAGGCGTTGATGTCGTCGGCCAGGGCACGACGAATTCCCCGAGAAAATCACCGCTGTAGCCTGACCGACCTTCCAGTTGCGACGCCGGCGTGACCCGCCCTTGCGGGGTTGATCGCAGCGCGCTGGCATGGGATGACGGGGCGGCGGTGATGGGCTGAAGATCAGCAAGACGGGGGCGATGGGCGAGATCCACCTGAGCGTTGTGTGTCGGCATCGTGCTACCTCATTGAAGTGGGCAGGCCCGTCGGGCGCGGGCCATGGCGTTTAAACCAGACCTGATCATGTGCCGCCAAGTGTGACCATCACATGACCTGACCGGACGGCCAGTATCGGTCAGCTGTGTTGCACGCGAGGGCCCCTTCCCGGCTGAAGCCGGTCCCACTGAAAGCAGCGCCTGCATCCAGTGGGATGGGCGATGGGGACTCATTGTGGGACCGGCTTTAGCCGGGAAGGCGTCAGTCGCCACACCGCGAATTCGACGTTGCCCAGGCTGGCCGCTTCCCGGCTGAAGCCGGTCCTACTACACCGTTCGCCTTGCAGGTAGAATGCTGCGCTTTCGGGCAGCCATTCTGCCCATCTGCCCGGTAAGCGCCTCCCATGCCGTTCGAACTCACCGTTGAACCCACCACCTTGCTGGTGCTGGCTGTCGTTGCCTTTGTCGCCGGTTTCATCGATGCCATTGCCGGCGGCGGCGGTCTGTTGACCACGCCTGCCCTACTCACCGCCGGGCTGCCGCCGCATTTGGTGCTGGGCACCAACAAGCTCAGCTCGACCTTCGGCTCGGCCACCGCCGGCTACACATTCTACCGTCGCAAGCTGTTCCACCCGGCGCAGTGGAAACGCGCGCTGATCGGTACGGCAGTGGGTGCGCTGATCGGTGCGGTGGTTGCCCATTATCTGCCGGCCGAACTGCTCAACCAGATGCTTCCGGTGATCGTGTTCGGCTGCGGGCTGTACCTGCTGTTCGGCGGCACCCCCAAGGCGCCACTGGACAGCAATGCGCCGATCAAAACCAAATGGCAGCTACCCCAAGGCCTTGGGCTGGGTTTCTACGACGGCGTGGCCGGTCCCGGCACCGGGGCGTTCTGGACCGTCAGCACGCTGCTGATCTACCCGGTGGATCTGGTGAAGGCCAGCGGCGTCGCGCGCAGCATGAACTTCGTCAGCAACGCCGCCGCATTGATGATCTTCGCCATCAACGGCTCGGTGGACTGGGTGATCGGGTTTACGATGGGACTGGCGGTAATGGCCGGCGCCTTTCTGGGCGCTAAAACCGCCATCAAGGGCGGCGCCAAGTTCATCCGCCCTGTGTTCATCACCGTGGTGCTGGGCTTAACCGTCCGCCTGGCCTGGCAGCACTGGTTCAACTGAGCCTGAGCGCTGGGCCAGATACAGATCGATCAGGTAGCGCGCAATCGAGCGACTGGCCGGCAACGGCGGCAGGTCATGGATGCTGAACCACTGGGCGTCTTCGATTTCGTCTGCCTGGGGCACGATTTCGCCACTGTCGTATTCAGCGTGAAAGCCCAGCATCATCGAGTGCGGGAACGGCCAGCACTGGCTGCCCTTGTACTGGATGTTCCTGACGGTCACCTGGACCTCTTCCATCACCTCGCGCCTTACACAGTCCTCGGCCGACTCACCCGGCTCGGCGAAACCGGCCAGGGTGCTGTAGACCCCGCTCACGAAACGCGGTGAACGCGCCAGTAGCACCTCATCGCCGCGGGTGATCAGCACGATCATGCTCGGCGAGATCCGCGGATAAGCGCGCAGATCGCAGTGCGGGCAATACATCGCCCGCTCGCCCGGCACCTGCTGGGCCGGTTGGCCGCAACTGCCACAAAAACGGTGTTCGCGGGCCCATGTGCTGATCTGCGCCGCGTAGCCGAGCATCTGGAACACATCGGCGTCGTCCGCAAGCATGAACTGACGCAGGGTCTGCCACTGCGTACCCTCCAGCGCCAATGCCTGCGAATCCCCAAGCGTCTGCACATACACCGGCTCGCCATCGAAATGGCCAATGCCGTGCTCGTGCATCAGGGGCAAGTCCTGCCGCTTCAGCCATTCGCGCGGGAACAGCACGCCGTTGCTGTCCTTCAAAAAGCCCTGGTCACTCTGAACCACAGCCCAACCGCCGGGCGCCTGGACATCAAGCACGGCGGTGGTCCAACGCTTCGGGGGCGTCATGCCTCAACTCCTCTGGTCACCGACCTGCCCGTCTGCCGTTCGATAGAGAGGCTCAGCAGCAGCAGCAGGCGGTTACACGTTCAAATAGGTCAGTCAATTATCGAAGACCGGCTTCTGTTTGCTCATGTGAGCCACCATCGCCAGCTTCAGGTCGGCTGATTGCAACATGGCAGCGTTCCAGGTGGCAACGTATTCGAGCCCATCGTCCACGCTGTGATCGCGCATGTAGCCAATCATGCGCTTGCTGCCGCTGATGGCGATGGGTGATTTGCTCGCGATGTCCCGGGCGATGGCGAACACGCCTTCGAGCAACTGCGGCAGATCAGCGAACGTGCGGTTGACCAGGCCAATGCGCAGCGCTTCTTCGGCGCCGACGTTGCGCCCGGTGTAGGCCATTTCGCGCATCATGCCGTCGCCGATCAATCGCGGCAGGCGCTGCAAGGTGCCGACGTCTGCCGCCATGCCCATGTCGATTTCGCGAATGGAAAACAACGCATCGTCCGCCGCATAGCGCATGTCACAGGCGCTGACCAAGTCAATCGCGCCGCCAATGCAATAGCCCTGAATAGCGGCGAGCACCGGTTTGCTGCAACGGTCGACGACGCTGAAGGATTCCTGCATCTGCAGGATCTTGCGCCGCAGCAGGCGGGCGTTCCGACCCACGTCCTTGCCCAGCTCGCTGGCCACCGACGCCAGCAGGGTCAGGTCGATGCCCGATGAAAAGTGTTTGCCGGCGCCACTGAGCACCACTGCGCGGACGTCATCGGTGTCTTCGATCCAGCGGAAAATCTCGACGATCTCTTGCCAGAACGCCGCGTTCATCGCGTTGATTTTTTCCGGGCGATTGATTTGCACATGGGCAATGTGGTCGGTCAGTTCGACGTTGAACGCACTGTAGTCAGACACGGCTTTTGATCCTTCCAGGGGCCATATGGGGTTTATTCCTTAACGCCGGATCATAGCAAGTCAGTCCGTGCGCCCGCAGGCCACGGTTGCGCCATTTGCCGGACATCGGCCCTGTGATCACGCCGGTACAGGCCGTTGGTCGCTCGGCAATAAACTGAACGGTCTCAACCGGTAACGGTCCAGAGAGATGGCGGCATGAAATCGGACTTTCCCGACATCATGACGGCCTGGGCCGCCGAATCCGATTTGGCGCCCGCCCCTTTCTCAGGTCGCAAGAGGGCGATTCTTGACTACATCAAAAGCGGCAACCGGTATCGTGGGCCTGGACGACATCCTCGCGGGTGGTCTTTCGCGCAGCCACGTGTTTCTCCTGGAAGGAGAGCCCGGCACCGGCAAGACCACCGTCGCGCTGCAGTTTTTGCTGGCAGGCTCGGCGGCAGGCGAACGTGGCCTGTACATCACACTGTCCGAAACCGAACGCGAACTGCGCGATGGCGCGCGTTCCCACGGCTGGGAGCTGGACGACAATATCTCGGTGTTCGAGCTCACGCCCCCGGAAAATTTGCTCAACGCTGCCCATCAGCAGAGTTTGCTGCACTCCTCGGACCTTGAACTGGGCGAGGCAACCAAACAGATTTTCGAAATCGTCGAGCAGGTCAAGCCTTCGCGGGTGATCATCGACAGCCTCTCGGAAATCCGCTTGCTGGCGCAGAGTTCGTTGCGTTATCGCCGGCAGATCCTGGCGATCAAGCACTATTTCGCGCGCTACGACACGACGGTGGTGCTGCTCGACGACCTCACCACCGAATCCCTGGATAAAACCGTGCACAGCGTGGCCCACGGTGTCATTCGTCTGGAAGAGCTGACGCCGACCTACGGCGCCGAGCGCCGCCGTCTGCGTGTGGTGAAGTACCGCGGGCAGAAGTACCGCGGCGGCTATCACGACTTCAACATCATGGCCGACGGCATTCAGGTGTTTCCGCGCCTGGTGGCGGCCGAGCACCGCACCGGGTATGTCAGCCGGCAACTCAGCAGCGGCATCAAGGAAGTCGATGCCCTGCTCGGCGGCGGCCTGGACAGCGGTTCCAGCACACTGATACTAGGCCCTGCGGGCACCGGCAAATCGCTGATCTCGCTCATATTCGCCGCGGCGGCGGTGGAGCGCGGCGAGAAGGCAGCGCTGTTCATCTTCGACGAGGAGATGGGCCTGCTCTACGCGCGAATGAAGAAGCTGGGCATCGACCTGCACGCGCTGCAGCAGACCGGCAATCTGGTCATCGAGCAAGTGGACGCGGCTGAATTGTCGCCGGGCGAGTTCTCCCATCGCGTCCGCCGCTGCGTAGACGAAATGGGCATCCAGACGGTCGTGATCGACAGCCTGAACGGCTATCAGGCCGCGATGCCCGAAGAAAATGCGCTCGTGCTGCACGTTCACGAGTTGTTGCTCTACCTCAATCGTCAGGGCGCCTCGACCTTCATGACGGTCGCCCAGCACGGTTTGGTTGGCGACATGCAGACGCCGGTGGACATCACGTACCTGGCCGACACGGTCATTCTGCTGCGTTACTTCGAAGCGCTGGGTCAGGTTCGTCGGGCCATCTCAATCATCAAGAAACGCACGGGCACCCATGAATCGACCATCCGCGAATACCGCATCAGTTCGTCGGGCATGACCATCGGCGAACCGCTGGAAGCCTTTCAGGGCGTGCTGCGTGGCATTCCTCAGTACCTCGGCGAGAAAAACCCCTTGTTGCGGGACGCTGACGCGTGAGCATTCCGGGACAATTATCGGAACGGGCCATCATCCTGGCCCCCCACGGAAGGGACAGCCAGCTACTGTTGACCATGCTGGAGGAAGCCGGTTACCCGGCGATCATCACCCACGATCTGGTGCAGCTGTGCACTGAGCTGATGTCGGGTGCCGGGCTTGCGATCATCGCCGACGAGGCCCTGCGCAGTGCAGACATCAATCCGCTGCTGAGCCTGCTGGCCCATCAGCCGGCCTGGTCGGACCTTCCCATCGTGTTACTGACCCACCACGGCGGCCCGAAGCAGAACCCCTCGGCGCACCTGGGCAAGATGCTCGGCAACGTCACGTTTCTGGAGCGTCCGTTCCACCCTGCCACGCTCATCAGTCTGGTGAGCACCGCCGTGCGCGGACGTCGACGGCAATACGAAGCGCGCACCCGGCTGGAAGAACTGCTGGAGAGCGAGCAACGCCTGCAACACGCGCTCAAAGCCGGACGTCTGGGCTCCTGGCAGCTGGACACCGAATTTCTCGCGCTGCATTGCTCGGCCATCACCAAGGCGCACTTTGGCCGGGACGAGGGCGACGCGCTGCCCTATCACGACTGGCTCAGCTCGGTGCACCCTGAAGATCAGCCGCGCATGCAGTCAGTGCTGCAGCAGACCCTGGACAGCGGCGCCGATTTTATCATCGAATTTCGCAACGTCTGGGCGGACGGCTCGGTGCATTGGGTGGACATCCGCGCGCGGGCCATCCGCGCGCGCAATGGCCGCGTCAGCCTGCTGTCCGGTGTGACCTCGGACATCACCGAACGCAAGCTCGCCGAGCAGCAACTGCGCCGCCTCAACGAGAGCCTGGAACAGCAAGTGGAGGAACGCACCTCCCAGCTGCACCACAACGAAGAAATCCTGCGTCAGTCGCAGAAGATGGAAGCGGTTGGCCAGCTCACGGGCGGCATCGCCCACGACTTCAACAACATGCTGACCGGTATCATCGGCAGCCTTGAGCTGCTGCGGCGACGCATCGCGCGGGGACGCATCGACGATCTCGACGGGCTGATCGACCTGGGCGTGACCTCGGCCAACCGCGCCGCCGCCCTGACCCACCGTTTGCTGGCGTTCTCGCGCCGCCAGTCGCTGGACACCAAGCCGGTCTTGATGAATGACCTGGTCAACTCCATGGGCGAACTGCTGAACCGCAGCGTCAACGAGAGCATCCGCCTCGACAGGTGCCTGGACCCGGAGCTATGGACCGCCGAGGCCGACCCGAACCAGCTTGAAAGCGCCCTGCTCAATCTCGTGCTCAACGCCCGCGACGCGATGCCCGATGGCGGCATGCTGATGATCGAGACCTTCAACCGCCGCCTTGACCGCGACTTCACCAACGCTTACGAAAATCTGCTGCCGGGTGACTACGTGGTGCTCAGCGTGCGCGACACGGGTTGCGGAATGCCGGAGACCGTCATCAGCCGTGCATTCGATCCGTTTTTCACCACCAAACCGATCGGCCAGGGCACCGGCCTCGGCCTGTCGATGATCTACGGCTTCACCAAGCAATCCCACGGTCATGTCGCGATCGTGAGCCAGGTGGGCGACGGCACCACAGTGCAACTGTTCCTGCCGCGCTATCACGGCGTGGCCCAGCAAGATGATCCCGCCCTTCCCAATGACACGGCGCAGGCCCGTGAGGGCGAGACCATTCTGCTGGTTGAGGACGATCCCGCCGTGCGCGCGCTGGTCAGCCAGGTGCTGAGTGAACTGGGTTATGCGTACGTGGAAGCCGGTGATGCGGTCGGGGCGATTCCGATTCTGGAATCGAGCCAGCGCATTGACCTGATGATCAGCGACGTTGGCCTGCCGGGCATGAATGGACGTCAGCTGGCCGACATTGGCCGGCAACTGCGCACTGATCTGAAAGTGCTGTTCATTACCGGCTACGCGGAAAACGCCAGCGCGCGCTCGGGGTTCCTTGAAGGAGGCATGCAGATGATCACCAAGCCGTTTGCCTTTGACCAGTTGACGGCCAAGGTGCGGGAGATGATCGAGGGCTGACGCGGGACAGGCGCAGACACAAAAGCCGGCGATTGCCGGCTTTGTTGTTTTGTTGATGAGACGCGGGGGGATCAGTTGAGCAGGGTTTGAATCTGCGAGTGCAGCGTTTCCATGGTGAACGGCTTGGCGAGGATCGGGGCCTTGCGGGCGATCGGGCTGCCAGACTCGACGATCTCTGCCGGGTAGCCGCTGATAAAGATCACCTTGAGCTCCGGTCGCAGCTTGACGGCGGGCTCGGCGATCATCACGCCGGATACTCCGCCGGGAAGGCGGTAATCGGTGATCATCAAATCGAGGTGGGGCTTGGTGGCAAGAATTTCGAATGCCTGCTCCCCGTTCTCCGCCTGCAACACCCGATAGCCTTCGCCCGACAGGTAATCGGACAGCAGCATCAGAATGAGCGGCTCGTCTTCGACGATGAGTACGACATTTTCTGCATCAGAGCTCATTTGAACGCCTTTGATCTTATAGATAGCTGCCATTACGACCATGGGCCGCGCAGGAGGTTGCGCAGATAGCTCAGTTATTTGATTGAAGGGCTGCGGGATGAGCAATGGTCGGCCTAACGGCCTCCTGTTTCGCCTTCGGCGAGTTACTTGATAAAGCCCCAAGTAACCAAGGGCTTGTGCTCCTGGTTGGGCTCCTCCTCCGTCGGAGTACCCTCACTCCGACGACGCTCCGTGGGCCCGCGCCGAACGGACATCCATGTCCTGACGGCGCTCTCGCGGCATCCATGCCGCTCGACCCACTCCACGTCGTCTGCGTTCAGCCTGCACCCAAGTCGCGATTGTCGTCGTCTGAGATATTTGTGTATGAAGATCAAGATCAACCGCAGATCAAAGGCTTCCCGGCTAAAGCCGGTCCTACGATTGGACCGCGTGCTATCGCGTGATGATCGTTCCCACGCTCCGCGTGGGAATGCATCCCGTGACGCTCCGCGTCACCTCCCCAGGCCTGAATGCGTGTCGCCTTCGGGACGCGGAGCGTCCGGGGGCGGCGTTACCACGCAGAGCGTGGGAACGATCAGAACAGCACGGCACCGCATACACCCAGTAGGACCGGCTTTAGCCGGGAAGCCTTTGATCTGCTTTAAACGCGCTTTTGATCTTCAAACACAAGAAGTTCAGTCACCGCCAATCGCGACTTGGGTGCAGGCTGAACGGAGGTCTCGCGGAGTGGGCTGAGCCGCATGGATGCGGCGAGAGCGCCGTCAGGACATGGATGTCCGTTCGGCGCGGGGCCACGGAGCGGGACCGGAGTGAAGGAACCCGACGAAGTCGGGCCAAACCAGGAGCACAAGCCCTTGGTTACTTGGGGGTTTATCAAGTAACTCGCCGAAGGCGAAACCCGAGGCCATTAGGCCGACGCCCTTGATCTTAGTGCAACAAGCCACGCCGCCGATCAAAGCGGCAACGAAACCCGAAACATCGACCCCGCCCCTTCCTCGCTCTCGACACTGATCCGCCCACCGTGAGCGCTGACGATCTGGTCAGAAATAAACAACCCCAGACCCAGCCCCGCCACCGCATGACTGGCCGCCACCCGCTCGAACTGCTGAAAAATACGCTTCTGATTTTCCGGACTGATCCCGATCCCGTGATCGCGCACCTCCACCCGCGCCTCCCCGGTCTCGCTGTACACACGCAACTCGATGGGCTTGCGCGCGCCGTAGCGCAACGCATTGGTCAACAGATTCGCCACCACCTGCTCGATGCGAAACTCATCCCACACGCCAATCACCGGCGTCGGAGCCTGCAACGTAACAACGCTGCCGGCGGCGGCGATCTGCGCGGAATAGCTTTCCACCAGATTGACCACCAGCTCCGACAAATCAAAGGGACTGGTACGAATCGACAGCTTGCCCGTACGAATCCGCGACACATCGAGCATGTCCTCGATCAGGCGAATCAGGCTCTGGATCTGCCGTTCATCGCGATCAACCATCGCCCGGAGTTTTTCCATGGTGAACGCCGACGCGTTGTCCTTGGCCAGGTGCAATTTGCGCAGCTGGGTTTCGAGAATCAGCCCATTGAGCGGCGTGCGCACCTCGTGGGAGACGATCGACATAAAGTCATCGCGCATGCGGATCGCACGCTCCAGCTCGCTCTGCGTCGACTTCAGCTCGCGCATCAGGGCTTCCTGCTCCGCGCGTCTGTGTTCAAGCTCTTCGAGCTGCTGCTTCAGGACCTTGCGCTGGCGATACAGGTCGACGAAGACGTTGACCTTGCTCTTGACTGCATGAATATCGAGGGGCTTGTGCAGGAAGTCCACTGCACCGCTTTCATAGCCCTTGAACGCGTAGTTCAGCTCGCGCCCGGCCGCACTGACGAACACGATGGGGATGTTCTTGGTCTTCTCGGTGCTGCGCATCAGCTCGGCCAGTTCGAAGCCGTTCATCCCCGGCATCTGCACGTCGAGAATCGCCATCGCAAACTCGTGTTCGAGCAGCAACGACAAGGCCTCGTCCGCAGACAACGCCTTGAACACCTGGCGGTCCTCACGTTTGATCAACGCTTCGAGGGCGAGCAGGTTCTCCGGCAGATCATCGACGATCAGCAGTTTGGCTTTGATTTCACTCAGCATGCAATTCGTTCCAGCTCGACAAGCAAGGACCCGATGTCGGGCAAAGGCAATAGAAAATCCGGCGTATGAAGGGCCAGCGCCGCTTCGGGCATGGTCCGCGCGAGCGCCTGGGCCGGGTCCTGGACCACGGTCAGACCACCGTACTCCTTGATTCGTGCAATGCCGCGCGCGCCATCGCTGTTGGCACCGGTCAGCAACACGGCTGCCAGCCGCTCACCATAGGCGTCTGCAGCCGATTCGAACAGGATGTCGATACTCGGGCGCGAATGATGCACCCGTTCCTCCTGACTCAAGGACAGGCTGAAATCGTTCTCGATCGACAGGTGATAACTCGGCCCGGCGAAATACAGCGTGCCCGGCTTGATGGTCTCTTTATCGTCCGCTTCCTTGACCGGTATCGACAGGTTCACGGCAAAGACCTCGGCCAACTGACTGCGACGCTGATCCGGCACATGGAGCACCGCAAGGATCGGCAGGCGATAGCCCCTGGGCAGGGTACGAAAAATCTTCAGCAGCGCTTCGACGCCGCCGGCCGACGCGCCAACCACAATCGCGTCCACCGCTGGCAATGCGCGCGGCTCCGGCGTGGAGCCAGGAAACGACGTTCTCATGATTTGCGGTAGATCCGCTCGTGTTTGACCAGAGGGTCGAACTGGTTCTTGTACCCCGAGAAGTCCAGGGTTTCCTTGCTGCCGAGCACAAGAAAGCCGCGATGGCACAGGGACTCGTGAAACAGTCCGAAGGCGCGATCCTGCAGCTTCTTGTTGAAATAGATAAGCACGTTGCGGCAGGAGATCAACTGCGTCTCGGAAAACACGCTGTCGGTCGCCAGGCTGTGGTCGGCAAACGTGACGTTCTCGCGCAGGGTCTTGTCGAAAATCGCGTAATCGTAGGCCGCCGTGTAGTACTCCGAAAACAGCCGCTTGCCGCCGGCCTTGAGGTAGTTCTCGTTGTAGCCACGCATGTTCTCCATCGAGAAGATGCCTTGCTTGGCCTTCTCCAGGGAAGTGGGATTGATGTCGGTGGCGTAGATGATGGTCCGCTCAAGCAGCCCTTCCTCGCGCAGCAGGATCGCCATCGAGTACACCTCTTCGCCGGTGCTGCACCCGGCAATCCAGATTTTCACCGACGGGTAGGTTTTGAGCAGCGGCACAACTTCTTCGCGAATGGCGAGGAAGTGCGTCGGGTCGCGGAACATCTCGCTGACCGGGATCGTCATGAATTGCAGCAGCTGCATAAACGCCGAAGGGTCATGCAGCACCCGCTCCTGCAGCGCAGAAATGGTCTTGAGCTCAAACTGACGCAGCGCGTGGGTCACCCGTCGTTTGACCGACGCTCCCGAGTAATCGCGGAAATCGTAGCTGTACTTCAAGTAAATCGCTTCAATCAGCAAGCGCAACTCGATATCGGCGTCTCGTTCAGGCATCAGCAACACTCTGGGTCGGGCAGCGGGCGGTCAATTGATCCGATCCATTCAGATACGTTCCATCTTCGGCAGCCACACGCGAATCAGCGAGAACAGCCGGTCCAGGTCGATCGGTTTGGCCAGGTAGTCGTTGGAACCGGCCTGCAGGCAGCGATCCTGATCATCCTTCATCGCTTTGGCCGTCACCGCAATGATCGGCAGCTTGCGCCAGCGGGGGTTCTTGCGAATCTCGATGGTGGCTTCGTAGCCGTCCATTTCCGGCATCATCACGTCCATCAGCACCAGGTCGATGTCATCGACAGTATTGAGCTTCTCGATCGCTTCCAGGCCATTGCGCCCTACCTCGACGATCGCGCCTTTGTGCTCCAGCGCACTGGTCAAGGCGAAGATGTTGCGCACGTCGTCATCGACCACCAGGATCTTGCGCCCTTCGAACACGCGGTCGCGGCTGCGCGCGGTCTTGAGCATCTTCTGGCGCTCGTTGGACAGCTGCGACTCGACCTTGTGCAGGAACAGCGTCACCTCATCGAGCAAGCGTTCCGGCGAGCGCGCACCCTTGATGATGATGGTGCGCGAGTACTTCAGCAGCTCGGCTTCTTCGTCCCGGGTCAGGTTGCGCCCGGTGTAGACGATGACCGGCGGGAACGCGCAGATCTCGTCGGTGGACATGCGCTTGAGCAACTCGTTGCCGAGCATGTCCGGCAGTTTGAGGTCGATGATCATGCAGTCGTAGGCGTTGTCGCGCAGCAGATCAAGGGCATCCTGAGCGAAGCCGACCGCCGTGATCTCGATGTCGTCGTCACCGATCAGGCGCGCGATGCTGTCACGCTGCAAAGCATCGTCTTCCACCAGCAGGATGCGTTTGACCTTCTGTGTGAGCTTGGCTTCGAGGCGGGCGAAGACGTCCTTGAGCTCCTCGCGAGTGGTCGGCTTGACGGCGTAGCCGATGGCGCCCATTTGCAGCGCGGCTTCCTGACGGTCTTCGACGGAAATCACGTGCACCGGGATGTGTCGGGTGCTCGGCAGTTCTTTCAGACGTTGCAGCACGGTCAGACCGGAATGGTCCGGCAGGCGCATGTCCAGCAGGACGGCGTCCGGCACGAAAGAGGACGCCAGATCAAAGCCTTCGTCGGCGGCGTGGGCCACCAGGCAGTTGTAACCCAGCTCATGGGCCAGGTCATAGAGGATCTGGGCAAAACGCACTTCGTCTTCGATCACCAGAATGCAGCGTTTACTGAACGGCGCTTTCTCACGGTCATCGGCAAAACGCGGAATCGGCGCCGCGGGCGGTGCAGCTTTGGCGGCGACTGGCGCCGGTGGCGCGATGCGGGCCGCAACGGGGGTAGGCTGCACGGCAACCACCGGCGCATCGGCGTATTGCGAAGGCTCCTGCTCGACGTACTCTTCCGGCACCACCAGGGTGAAAATACTGCCCTGCCCCGGTGCGCTGGTGACGCTGATCGAGCCGCCGAGCAGGCGCGCCAGATCGCGGGAAATCGACAGACCCAGGCCGGTGCCGCCGTAGCGGCGATTGGTGGTGCCGTCGGCCTGACGGAACGCTTCAAAAATGCTTTCCTGCTGCTCATCGGCGATGCCGATCCCGGAGTCGCGAACGGTGAAGGCCACGCCTTCGCCGGGCTGACGGGAAACCGTCAGGCTGACGGCGCCGCTTTCGGTGAACTTGACGGCGTTGGACAGCAGGTTCTTGAGGATCTGCTCAAGCCGCTGGCGATCGGTGTACAGCGACACCGGCGTGCCGGATTGAATCTCCACCGAGAACGCCAGCTTCTTCTCGCCCGCCAGCGGTTCGAAGGTCATGCGCAGGCCTTCGACCAATCGGCTGACGCTGCTGTTTTCCGGGCGCATGTCCAGCTTGCCGGCTTCGACTTTGGAGATGTCCAGAATGTCGTTGATCAGGTTGAGCAGGTCATTGCCGGCCGAGTAGATCGACTCGGCGAACTTGACCTGTTCAGCGGTGAGGTTGTCCTGGGGGTTTTCCGACAGCAGCTTGGCCAGAATCAACGAACTGTTCAGCGGCGTGCGCAGCTCGTGGGACATGTTGGCGAGGAATTCGGATTTGTATTTGCTGGAGCGTTGCAGCTCGTCGGCGCGGGCTTCGAGCTCGATCTGGGCAATGTGCAGTTCTTCGTTATTGCGGTCCAGCGCGTCACGCTGGTCAGCCAATGCCTTGCCCTGCTCGGACAACTGCTCGTTGGTTTGCTCAAGCTCGGCCTGCTGGGTTTCCAGGTGGGCCTGGGATTCCTTGAGAATCCGTGACTGCTCTTCCAGCTCTTCGTTGGCAGTGCGCAGTTCTTCCTGCTGCACTTGAAGCTCTTCGTTGAGCTGCTGGGTTTCGGCGAGCACTTCCTGCAAGCGCTGGCGATAGCGTGCGGCCTCGATGGACGTGCCGACGTTCTGCGCCACCAGTTCAAGGAACTCCAGATCACGGGGCGTCAGCTCTCGTAGGAAGCCCAGCTCGATCACGCCGTTGACGTGGTCATCGTTGCTGGTCGGCACCACCACGACGCTGCGCGGCGAGCCCTGACCCAGACCAGAGGTGACTTTGAAGTAATCCTGAGGGACGTTGTCCAGGGTGATGATCTGAGCCTGCTCGGCCGCCTTGCCGACCACGCCTTCACCGCTGTAGATCGACTGCTCGTGCTGTTCCTGCTCGCGGGAGAAACCATAGGACGCCACGCGCACCAGACCGCCGTGCTCCTGGCGCACGTACACCGCCGCCACCACCGCACCCAGGTACTGGGCGAAGAAATGCAGCACGTTGCGGCCCAGCAGATTAAGGGTGAGCTGGCCGATGACCTGCTCGGCCAGTTCGCTCTGGCCATTGCGCAGCCAGGCGACGTGGGACAAACGATCGGCGTCCAGCTGTTGCGCCCTGAGGTTGGCGGCGTAGGTGTCGGACAGCGTGGTCATGTCCCGACGCCCGACCCAGGCAAGAATGCCGCTGACCATCAGAATGAACGCGACGTACACCGAGACCGACATCACAGTGGTGTGGGTCACGTCGGTGTTGCGGGTCAGACGCAGCTGATGCTCGACGTTGGCCGCCTGCTCATATTGATCGCGCATCTCGTCGGCCAAGCGCTTGCCGCGACGCTCCTTGATCGGCGTCTGGTAGTCGCCACCGGTGCGCCGCAGGGCGATCATCTGCTCGGCGAACTCGTTCCACGACGACTGCAGTGCCGCCAGCCGCTTGAAGCGATCGACCTGATCCGGATTGTCGGCGACCAGCTCTTCAAGCCCTTTAAGCTCGCTGCCAATGGCCGGCTTGGCCACTTCGTAGGGGTCGAGAAAACGCTCATCGCCGGTCAGCAGGAAGCCGCGCATGCCGGTTTCCATGTCCACCGACAGCTTGAGGGAGCGGTTTATATTGTTGATGACCCGGTCGGTGTGTTCGACCCACTGGATCGCCGACAACAGGTAGGTAATAAGAATGACGAAGAAGGCCGCACTCAGCACGCCGACGGCCAGCGGTAAACTGACGTTGCGGCTTAACAGTTTGCGGAAACGTTGCTCATCGACTGCAGAGTTGGTGATCATCGCGAGGGCTCAGGCGGATTCGTCTAAACGACGGAGTTTGCCGTAAACCTCGGCAAAAACTCCAGCTTCAGACGTAGAAGGTTGAATTTTCTGACAATAGATCGCGAACAATCGCGCTCGCACTGTACATTTGAGTGCAATCCAAAAGCCACTACACTCAATTGAATCGTGTTGTTGCGGCGCAGAACTTGGCACAATTGCGCCCCCCCAGCGAAACGCCGTACACCTCTATGCCGTGCGATGCGCTCCCTGCTCAATTAAGGAACTTGCAATGTCCGATTCACCCCGCACGATTCTGGTGGTCGAAGATGACAACATCGTCCGGATGTTGATTGTCGACGTCCTCGAAGAGCTTGAGTACAACGTGCTGGAAGCAGCCGACGCCGCCGAGGCCCTTGCGGTGCTGAACCACGCTGAACAGACCATCGACCTGATGATGACCGATCTGGGTCTGCCCGACATGAACGGTCGAGAACTCGCCCTCAAGGCGCGGGAGATCCGCGCCGACATTCCGGTACTGTTCGCCAGTGGCTACGCCGATTCCGTTGAGGTGCCCCAGGGCATGCACAACATCGGCAAGCCGTTTTCCATCGACCAGCTACGTGACAAGGTAAAGGGCATTCTTGGCAACTGAGCAACTGGCGCAGCGATCCCCGATCCATGTGCTGATCATTGGATACGTCTGGCCCGAACCGCAGTCGTCTGCGGCCAGCGGGCATGTCATGCAGCTGATCGACTGTTTTCTCGAACAGGGCTGGCAGATCACTTTCGCCAGCGCCGCCAGCGAAGGCGAGCACAAGGCCGATCTGACCGCGTTGGGCATCACTGAAGTCGCCATCGCCCTCAATCACAGCAGTTTTGACGCCTTCATCAGTGAGCTGCAGCCCGACGTGGTGTTGTTCGACCAGTTTCTGATGCAAGAGCAATTCGGCTGGCGGGTGGAAAAGCACTGCCCCGACGCGATCCGTCTGCTTGAGACTTCTGACATGCAGAGCCTGCGCCATGCCCGTCATCAGGCGGTCAAGGAACGGCTCGACGGCAAGCCCGATGCTGACCTCACTGATTATTTCCAGACGTCCCGGGAGCAGTTGTTCACGCAGATGGCCACCACTGACCTGGCCCAGCGCGAAATCGCAGCGATCCACCGCAGTGACCTGAGTTTGATGGTGTCCGACGTCGAAATCGAACTGCTGACCCAGTCATTTTCAGTACCCGCTTCTCAGCTGCACTGGGTACCGCTGCTTGTGCAAGAGCGGCGCGAAGTGCCAGATCGCCCACTTAGCTTCGAAGACCGCGCGCATTTCATCACCATCGGTAACTTCCGCCACGCGCCGAACTGGGATGCCGTGCTGTGGCTGAAAAACACCGTCTGGCCGCTGATTCGCGCGCAATTGCCCTCGGCTCAGGTCCATGTGTATGGCGCGTACACGCCGCCCAAGGCGGCGGCATTGCATAACGCCGCACAGGGGTTTCACATCATGAACTGGGCCGAAGATGCGCTGGAGGTGATGGGTGCCGCGCGGGTTTCCCTTGCGCCATTGCGATTCGGCGCGGGGATCAAGGGCAAGATCATCGACGCCATGGTCTGCGGCACGCCAACCGTCACCACGCCCATCGGCGCCGAAGCCATGCACGGTGAACTGGCATTTCCCGGTGCCGTGGCCTGTGACGCGCAAGGGTTGGCGGACGCGGCAGTCAGCCTCTACACCGACCGGGCGCGCTGGGAACAGGCGCAACAGGACGGCTGGCAATTGCTGCCGTCGCGCTTTGGCCATGACCGCCACTGCGCCGTGCTGATCGAACGCATCATCGCGTTGCGGGAAACGCTGCAGGCCCATCGCACGGCCAGCTTCACCGGCGCCATGCTTCGCCATCATCAGCACAAAAGCACGCAGTACATGTCGCAGTGGATCGAAGCCAAGAACAAAAACGCCTGAGACGTTTTGTCTAGCGGACGGCGCGGCGCAGCAAGTAGGTGTCCATGATCCAGCCCTTCTGTGCCCGCGCGGTTTCCCGCGCCTGACGTATCTGCGCGCTGACTTCGCGCAGCGGGCCTGAAATGAGCATCTCGTCAGGGCTGCCAAGATAAGCGCCCCAATAGATGTGCAGATCTTCGTCGATGAACCGCTCGAAGGTGCAATGGGCGTCGAGCATCACCACGCTGTTGCTGATGTGCCCACCCTGCTCCGCTGCAAGCTCACGGCCGGTGGTGATGTTGATGGGCTCGCCAATGCGGTTCAAGCCGATGCGGTGCCCGGCAGCGAGCGCCTGCACGCTGGTGATGCCGGGAATGACGTCGTAGGCGAATGACTCCCGGCCGCGGGCGAGCACCTGATCGAGAATCCGCATCGTGCTGTCGTACAGCGCCGGATCGCCCCACACCAGAAACGCCCCGGTCTCGCCCGCCTTTATTTCATCGCCGATCAACTGCTCGAACAGGACGGCGCGCTGCTCGTGCCAGTGTTCGATCCCGCTGCGATAAGACGTCGAATCGTCCCTGCGCCTGGGATCGCTCACCTGCACCAGACGATAGTCATGCCCCTCTATGTAGCGCTCGCAAATATCCCGGCGCAACGCCAGCAGGTCGTCGTTGGCGTAGCCCTTGTCGAGGATGAAAAACACCCGGGTGCGATTCAGCGCCTTGATCGCCTGAACGGTGATGTGCTCGGGATTGCCTGCGCCGATGCCGATCACGAGGACTTTTTTCATGGGGTGGCGCTTCTCTGAAGGCATTTGCGGAAGGTGCTCGCAATGCCGCAGCTAAGCGGCATTGCGCGGACTTATTCGTGCAGCTCGCGCAACGCGGCTGTCGCCAGGAAGCCCGAACGCGATCTGTAACGTTGATCGCTCCTGACGCGGGCATCGATGCGTTCCAGCAGCACTTCCGGCAACGTTGCATTGAACCGCACTGAGCGGCCGAAATACGGTGTCACGTCAAATTCGACCACAGCCCACACGCCGCCCTGATAGTCCGGATTGTTGATATGCGCGTCGATGTCCATCGGCTGCGGCAGCGCCTCGCCATCAGCGACCAGCCCTTCAAAGTGCAGCGCCAGGGCTTCTTTCACATTGTCCAGCGCTTGGCCAATGGTCGCGCCAGCGGAAAAACATCCCGCGATATCAGGCACGGTGACGCCGTACACCGAGTCGGGATCCTTATGTAAAACGACGGGTAATTTCATGTTTTATCCTTCCGAGCTCATTTGCGTTGGAACATTCATTTGAGGCCGGCCTGTTTCAATATGTCCCCGCTGCGCATCAGCCTATCCTTTTGCTGACTGATGTGGACAGTACACACCGCAGTTTCCTGCGCCACCGCGCGGGAAACCTTTTAAGCGACGGTATGTAACGTGACCCCGAGGCGATCCTGCTTGCGCGTCCTCCCTTGCTGAAGACATTCCCAATGTCCCACTGCAGGGTTTTAGTGGGATTGGCTTTAGCCGGGAACGCGTCGGACGTCACGTCGCAGAATTGACGGTGCGCAAACCGGCCTCTTCCCGGCTGAAGCCGGTCCCACTGAAAACACCGCGTACACCCGTAGGACTGGCTTTAGCCGGGAAGGCTTCGGACGTCACGATGTCAGGCTTCGTAACTGCCACCGTATTCCTTTGCGACCAGATCGGCTTGTGCATCGCCGCTTTCGATCAGACCCAGGATCGTTTCCGCCACCCGTTCTGGCGGGTGTGCGAACGAAACGGTCTCGGCTTCCTGCGCCTTGGCAGACGCAAGGCCCGACTTCACCGAGCCGTAGAACTCGGTGCTGGTGATAGAGGGGTGCACAACGGAAACGGCGATACCCGCGTCCGCCAGCTCTAAGCGCGCCACGCTCGAGAGCATGTTGAGCGCAGCCTTCGAGCTGGTATAGGCCGCCGAACCCGGGTAGGTGGCAAGCGTCGCGCCCGAACTGACGTTGACGATGCTGCCGCGTCCTTGCTTGAGCATAGAGGGGATGACGGCCTGCATCAGGGCAAGCGGGGCCACAGTGTTGAGATTGAGCAGCTCTTTGAAATCCTCCAGCTTGATGTCTTCGATGGTGGCATGCAGTCCCTGTCCCGCATTGTTGATCAATGCATCGATGCGTCCAAACTTAGCGATGGTGGTGTCGATGGCGTGTTGCACCTGCTCGGGCCGGGTGACATCGCACACCACTGTCAAGGCATCAACAAGCTCTAGTGCCAAGGCCTCGATGCGATCCTGCCGACGGGCTAGCAACACCACCCGCGCGCCGGCACGGGAGGCCGCGCGCGCAGTGGCTTCTCCAATTCCGGATGAAGCCCCGGTCACGATGACCACTGCATTTCCAATGTCCATAAGGTATTCCCTCGATCTGGCTGTTGCGGGCGAGTTAATGCGCATGGGTAGAATCCTACGGCGCGTCCGCGAGCGATGCTTGTGCGATCGGGTCAGTCATTTGCCCATTCGTGCTAACGTGCTTTGATCGGTCATCTGGATCTGGCAACTGGCACGCTATGCACGACGTCATTAGGGTCATTAAATCGTTTGTTGAGCAGCGTGCTATCGGCGTGCTGACACTGACTAACATGCCGCGTGTTGACATCCTTAAGGTCTGTGCGCCTACCCAGCTTGCCCCAGATATCTACCGACCCGTCGTTAGCCTAATCCTGCAGGGTGAAAAGCGGCTCGTCATTGGGAGCCAAGTCCTGCGCTATACCGCCGGACATACCTTCATCGCTTCCATTGATGTCCCTGTGATCGGGGAGATCGTCCAGGCAAGCGCCAGCGCTCCCTACCTCGCAGTCCGCTTGACCTTTGACCGTTCGGTGGTGGCTGACCTGCTACGCGATGCGCAGGGGCTTGACGAGACTCCAGATCATCGAAGCTTCTGCGTCAGTCAGGCCAGCGAAGACCTGTTGGACGCCTGGCTTCGCATGCTGCGCCTGATGGAGCGTCAGGATGAGATTGCGGTCATGGCCCCGTTGCTGGAACGGGAGATCCTCTTTCGTTTGTTGCGCGGCCCGCAAGGTGCGGTCCTGCGACAAGTGGCCAGCATCGACAGTCGGTTTTCACGAATAAGGAAGGCGTTAGACTGGATCAAGGCAAACTACTCCACCGCTTTGCGCGTGGCACATCTCGCCAATCTGGCCAACATGAGCCCATCGTCTTTCCATCGAAGTTTCAAGGCAAGCACGGGCATGTCTCCGCTCCAGTACCAAAAGCATCTCAGGCTCTATGAAGCCCGTCGCAGGCTATTCGCCGACCCGGGTCATGTTGCTGGCGTCGCCCTGGCGGTTGGCTATGAAAGCCTGTCGCAATTCACCCGTGAATATGCGCGGATGTTTGGCGCTCCACCTGCTCGCGACGTCCGGGGCCACTCAAAAAATACTCGAACTGACAGAGCCGGACGTTAGGCTGCGATAGCCAACAGGCTTACCGTCGACAAGGCCTGAGCAGATTGTTGTTCGGGCAAGCGCGCGCCTGACCTATCTTGAATGGGCAAACAGACTGGCTTTCGCCGGAAGACGGCAGCCGTCACTCCGCATACTCGATGGTGTTCGAACCGGCGTCTTCCCGGCTGAAGCCGGTCCCATTGAAGCACCGCGTTCAGCCTGTAGGACTGGCTTTAGCCGGGAAGACGGCAGCCGTCACACCGCAGAATTGATGGTGCTCAGGCTGGCCTCTTCCCGGCTGAAGCCGGTCCCACTGAAGCGCCGCGTTCGGCCTGTAGGACCGGCTTCAGCCGGGAAGACGTCGGACCTCACAATACAGATTGATGGTGTTCGAACTGGCCTCTTCCCGGCTGAAGCCGGTCCCACTGAAGCACCGCGTTCAGCCTGTAGGACTGGCTTTAGCCGGGAAAGCGTCAGACCTCACAATGCAGAATTGATGGTGCTCAGACTGGCCTCATCCCGGCTGAAGACGGTCCCACTGAAGCGCCGCGTTCGGCCTGTAGGACTGGCTTTAGCCGGGAAAGCGTCAGACCTCACAATGCAGAATTGATGGTGCTCAGACTGGCCTCATCCCGGCTGAAGCCGGTCCCACTGAAGCACCGCGTTCAGCCTGTAGGACTGGCTTTAGCCGGGAAAGCGTCAGACCTCACAATGCAGAATTGATGGTGCTCAGACTGGCCTCATCCCGGCTGAAGACGGTCCCACTGAAGCGCCGCGTTCAGCCTGTAGGACTGGCTTTAGCCGGGAAGACGTCGGACCTCACAATACAGATTGATGGTGTTCGAACTGGCCTCTTCCCGGCTGAAGACGGTCCCACTGAAGCGCCGCGTTCGGCCTGTAGGACTGGCTTTAGCCGGGAAGACGGCAGCCGTCACACCGCAGAATTGATGGTGCTCAGGCTGGCCTCTTCCCGGCTGAAGCCGGTCCTACTGAACACCGCGTTCAGCCTGTAGGACTGGCTTTAGCCGGGAAAGCGTCGGACCTCACAATGCAGAATTGATGGTGCTCGAACTGGCCTCTTCCCGGCTGAAGCCGGTCCTGCTGAACACGCGATCACCTGGTGGGACCGGCTTTAGCCGGGAAGACGTCGTACAGCACACCGCAAAAGTTCGAGGTGGTGTTCGTTTAAAACCCGCATCTGTATTCCGCCCAACAAATAGTGCACATTAGCCCCACGCCTCTCTCCAGATCGGCACCCGCATGACCAAAACAACAAGAGTCACCGACCCTTCCTACGAGCTGATGGACGACCACAATGGCCTGTCGATCATCTACCGCGAGCACGGGTTTCCCTGCCCGTTGGTGCGCTGGCATTTCCATAAGGAATTCGAGCTGCACCTCATCGTTGCCAGTTCCGGCAAGGTCTTCGTCGGCGATTACATCGGCAATTTCTACCCTGAGACGCTGTTTCTCACCGGCCCCCATCTTCCGCACAACTGGATCAGCCAGATCGAGGAAGACGAGGTGGTGCCCAAGCGCGACATGCTGGTTAACTTCACCGAAGAGCTGCTCGAAAGCGGCAATCAGGTGTTCGCCGAACTCAAGACCCTGGCACCGCTGCTCGAACGCGCGCGGTACGGCATCGAATTTCGCTGCAAGCGCACCATCCGCCAAGCCACCAGACTGATGCAGAAAATCGCCGACACCACGGGCATGACCCGCCTGGGGCATTTCTTCATTCTGTTGGAGGTGCTGGCGGCGAGTGATGATTTCCAGCTGTTGTCGGGTACTACGGCGTCGCAGCTGTCCGATGATCACGCCGTGGAGCGCACCAACAAAGCCGTGGAATACATCTTTACCCACTACGCCCGGGAGCTGCCGCTGGAAGAAGTGGCCGAGTACCTGGGCATGAAGCCGACCTACTTTTCCCGGGTGTTCAAGCAAGCCACCGGGCGCTGCTTTGTCGAATTCGTCAACCGGCTGCGCATCAGCAAGTCCTGCGAACTGCTCGCCGATGGCGACCGGCCGGTGACCGACGTCTGCTTCGAGTCCGGTTTCAATAACATCTCCAACTTCAATCGGCGCTTCCAGAAGCTTAAAGGCATGACCCCTTCGCACTATCGCCGACTCGCCGTGCAGCGCCTGACCGAACAAAACCTGTACTGATTCGCTCCCTCTTCGGCCCTGTCGACTACGCTGGAACTGCGCCGCCCCGTGCGCTGGCGCAGTTCTGCGGCGTGCCCCCCGGAAACTGCAGTGCAAAAAAGTATCAGTTCAAGTGCGCCGCAGGATTTGTCAACCCGCGCGTACAAGGCTGTAATCAACTGACATTCTTCCTGGCCTCCGGAAGAAACAAAAACAATAACCAAGCTTCTGACGTCCGCCTGGGCGCAGAAGAGGAGTGATAAATGAAGACCTCTGCACATGTTCTCCTTGCCGGTACCTGTCTCACCCTCCTGTCCCTCTGCACCACCGCCAATGCGGGTGACGTGACCATCGCCACGGTCAACAACAGCGACATGATCCGCATGCAGCGGCTGTCCAAGACCTTCGAAGAACAGCACCCGGACATCAAGCTCAAGTGGGTGGTGCTGGAAGAAAACGTGCTGCGCCAGCGCCTGACCACCGACATCGCCACCAAAGGCGGCCAGTTCGACGTGCTGACCATCGGCATGTACGAAGCCTCACTCTGGGGCGCCAAGGGCTGGCTCAAGGAAATGAACAACCTGCCTGCGTCCTACGCGCTGGATGACGTGTTTCCTTCGGTACGCGATGGCTTGTCGGTCGACGGCAAGCTCTTCGCCCTGCCGTTCTACGCCGAAAGCTCGATCACCTACTACCGCAAAGACCTGTTCAAGGCCGCCGGCCTGACCATGCCGGAGCGTCCGACCTGGACGCAGATCTCCGAATACGCCGACAAGCTCACCGACAAGTCCAAGGAACAGTACGGCATCTGCCTGCGCGGCAAGGCCGGCTGGGGCGAGAACATGGCGCTGATCACCACCATCGCCAACTCGTTCGGCGCCCGCTGGTTCGACGAACAGTGGAAGCCGCAATTCGACCAGCCTGAGTGGAAGAACGCGCTGACCTTCTACACCAACGTGATGAAGAAGGACGGCCCGCCTGGCGCCTCCAGCAACGGCTTCAACGAAAACCTCGCGCTGTTCAACAGCGGCAAATGCGCAATCTGGGTGGATGCCAGCGTCGCCGGCTCGTTCGTCACCGACAAAGCCCAGAGCAAAGTGGCTGACAGCGTAGGCTTCACTTACGCGCCGCACGAAGTGACTGACAAGGGCTCGGCATGGCTGTACTCGTGGGCACTGGCGATCCCGACCAGCGCGAAGAACGACAAGGACGCGCGCGCCTTCACCGAATGGGCCACGTCCAAAGAGTACGCCGCGCTGGTCGCCGAGAAAGACGGCGTCGCCAACGTGCCGCCAGGCACCCGCGCATCGACCTACACCGATGCCTACAAACAAGCCGCGCCGTTTGCCAACATCACCCTGGAATCCCTCAAGGCCGTCACGCCGAAGGCGCCAACCCTCAAGCCGGTGCCGTACGTGGGCATCCAGTTGGTGACCATCCCCGAGTTCCAGTCGATCGGCACCTCCGTCGGTCAGCAGTTCTCGGCGGCACTGGTGGGCACCTCCACCGTGGATCAGGCATTGACCAGCGCGCAAAGCGTGACAGAGCGGGAAATGAAGCGCGCGGGTTACCCGAAGAAGGGCTGACACCCGCTGCTTGAAGGCGGCAGGCGCCGATTGCCTGCCGCCCACGTTCACGCTCACGCTTTTGCCCGGTTCGGAGTCGACATGAACACCTCAACCCTCACCCCGCGCACCGCCGCGGCCGACGATAAGTCGTCCGCCAAAGGCAGCGTCACCAAGCCCGGCTGGTTTCTGGTCAGCCCCTCGGTGCTGTTGCTGCTGGTCTGGATGATCGTGCCGCTGGGCATGACCATCTACTTTTCGCTGATCCGCTACAACCTGCTCAACCCCGGCGAAAACGAATTCGTCGGCCTTGAGAACTTCGAATTCTTCGTCACCGACGCAGGCTTTCTGCCCGGCGCCATGAACACGCTGTTGCTGGTCGGCAGCGTGCTGGCCATCAGCGTGATCCTCGGCGTGTTGATTTCGGCGCTGCTGGAAGCCAGTGAGTTTTTCGGTCGCGGCATTGTGCGGGTGCTGCTGATCTCGCCGTTTTTCATCATGCCGACGGTCAGCGCGCTGATCTGGAAGAACCTGATTTTCCACCCGGTGTCCGGCATCCTCGCCTGGGTCTGGAAGCTGTTCGGCGCCCAGCCGGTGGACTGGCTGGCGAATTACCCATTGCTCTCGATCATCATCATTGTGTCGTGGCAGTGGCTGCCCTTCGCGATCCTGATTCTGATGACCGCCATGCAGTCCCTGGATCAGGAACAGAAAGAAGCCGCGCGTCTGGATGGCGCCGGCCCGATCGCGATCTTCTGGCACCTGACCCTGCCTCACCTGGCGCGCCCGATCGCCGTGGTGGTGATGATCGAAACGATCTTCCTGCTCTCGGTGTTCGCCGAAATCTTCACCACCACCAACGGCGGCCCGGGCTTCGCGTCCACCAATCTGGCGTACCTGATCTACAACCAGGCACTGCTGCAATTCGACGTGGGCATGGCATCGGCAGGCGGCTTGATTGCTGTCGTGATCGCCAACATTGCCGCAATCATCCTGGTACGGATGATTGGCAAAAACCTCACCGACAAGTCTTGAGGGCAAGGCCATGATGACGCTCAAACAATCCCGTCGCCTGCAAAGTGCTCTGCTCGGCACCTTGTCGTGGTTGATCGCGGCGCTGATCTTCTTCCCGATCTTCTGGATGGTCCTGACCAGCTTCAAGACCGAGATCGACGCGTTCGCCACGCCGCCGCAGTTCTTCTTCACGCCGACCCTGGAAAACTACCTGCACATCCAGGAGCGCAGTGACTACTTCCACTTCGCCTGGAACTCGATTCTGATCTCCTTCAGCGCGACGATCCTGTGCCTGCTGATCGCGGTGCCGGCGGCCTACTCCATGGCGTTTTTCGAAACCAAACGGACCAAGGGCACGCTGCTGTGGATGCTCTCTACAAAAATGCTGCCGCCGGTGGGCGTGCTGATGCCGATCTACCTGCTGGCCAAGACCTTCGGCCTGCTGGATTCGCGCATCGCGCTGATCGTGATCTACACGCTGATCAACCTGCCGATCGTGGTGTGGATGATCTACACCTACTTCAAGGACATCCCCGGGGAGATTCTCGAAGCGTCGCGGCTGGACGGCGCGACCACACGCCAGGAAATCTTTCGGGTGCTGATCCCGATCTGCAAGGGCGGGCTGGCATCGACGGCGCTGCTGTCGCTGATCCTGTGCTGGAACGAGGCGTTCTGGTCGTTAAACCTGACCTCGTCGAATGCCGCGCCGCTGACTGCGCTGATCGCCTCGTATTCAAGCCCCGAGGGCTTGTTCTGGGCCAAGTTGTCGGCGGTGTCGACGCTGGCTTGTGCGCCGATCCTTATCTTCGGCTGGATCAGCCAGAAACAGCTGGTCCGCGGCCTGTCGTTTGGTGCCGTGAAATAACTAACGCAGCCCTCTGTAGGAGCGCGCTTGCCCGCGATTGCGGTGTGTCAGCGCCGAATTTATCGCTTGATGTACCGCGTTCGCGGGCAAGCGTGCTCCTACAGGTCGGTGTTGAGGCCACCCGAACATCTGGCCCTTCTTGAAGAACAAAAACTGGAGCCCATCATGGCTAACCTGACAATCAGAAATCTGCAAAAAGGCTTCGACGGCCACCAGATCATCAAAGGCATCGACCTGGACGTGAAGGACCGTGAATTCGTGGTCTTCGTCGGTCCGTCGGGCTGCGGAAAATCCACCCTGCTGCGGCTGATCGCCGGCCTGGAAGACGTCACCGGCGGCAGCATCGAACTCGATGGCCGCGAGATCACCCAGGTCACACCGGCCAAGCGCGACCTGGCGATGGTGTTTCAGACCTACGCGCTGTACCCGCACATGACCGTCGGCAAAAACCTGTCGTTCGCACTGGACCTGGCCGGCACGCCAAAGGACGAGGTCAAAAAGAAGGTCGATGAAGCCGCGCGCATCCTCGAGCTGGGCCCGCTGCTGGAACGCAAGCCCAAGCAGCTGTCAGGCGGTCAACGCCAGCGCGTCGCGATCGGTCGCGCCATCGTGCGCAATCCGAAAATCTTCCTGTTCGATGAACCCCTGTCCAACCTCGACGCCGCCCTGCGGGTGCAGACCCGACTGGAGCTGTCGCGCCTGCACAAAGAGCTGCAGGCGACGATGATCTACGTCACCCACGATCAAGTCGAAGCCATGACCCTGGCCGACAAGGTGGTCGTGCTCAACGGCGGTCGCGTCGAGCAGGTCGGCTCGCCGCTGGAGCTGTACCACCACCCGGCCAACCTGTTCGTCGCAGGCTTTCTTGGTACGCCGAAAATGGGCTTCCTCAAGGGCATCATCAGCGGCGTCGAAGCGTCGGCCTGTGAAGTCACCCTGGACGCCGGCGCGAAAGTGCTGCTGCCCTTCACCAACGCGCAACAAAGCGTGGGTGATGCGGTGACCCTGGGGATTCGTCCCGAGCACCTGGAACTGGCCAACGAGGGCGATTGCCAGTTGACCGTCATCGCCGACGTCAGCGAGCGCCTGGGCAGCGACACCTATTGCCACGTGCGCACCACCTCCGGCGAACCGCTGACCATGCGGATTCGCGGCGACCTGGCCAGCCAGTACGGCGAAACCCTGAAACTGCACCTGAACAGCGCGCACTGCCACCTGTTCGACGCTCAGGGCCAGGTCATCCGCCGCGCGCTGCAGGCCGCTGCCTGACCCCTCGCACTCCACAGCATTCGGGAACACCGTCATGAAACTGAGCAAGCAGAACCTCTCCAACCTGGGCGCCGGCATCGCCATCCCCGCCTACTCCCTTGATGAGCGTCGCCAGGGCATTGCGCACATCGGCGTCGGCGGTTTTCACCGCGCCCATCAGGCGTTTTATACCGATGCGCTGATGTCCCTCGGGGCCAATGAACACAGCGGAGAAGGCCTGGACTGGGCCATCTGCGGGGTCAGCCTGCGCGAGGAAGACCGCGGTAACTTCGAGGCGCTGAAGGGCCAGGACTTCCTCTACACGCTGTTCGAACTGGGCGACACCCCGGACACCGAAACCCGCGTGATCGGCGCCATGAGCCAGATGCTGATGTCCACCGACAGTGACCTGGCGCTGATCGACAAACTCGCCAGCGCCGACATCCGCATTGTCTCGTTGACCATCACCGAAGGCGGCTACTGCATCGACGACAGCACCGGCGAATTCATGAGCCACCTGCCGCAGATTCAGTACGACCTTGAACACCCCGCGACACCGAAAACCGTGTTCGGCTATCTGTGTGCTGCCTTGGTCAAGCGCCGCGCCGAGGGCACTCCGGCGTTCACCCTGATGTCCTGCGATAACCTGCCGCACAACGGCGCGGTGACACGCAAGGCCCTGCTGGCGTTCGCCCAACTGCGCGACCCGGAACTGCACGACTGGATCGCTGAACACGTCAGTTTCCCCAACGCCATGGTCGACCGCATCACGCCGATGACCAGCACCGCCCACCGCCTGCAACTGCATGACCAGAAAGGCATCGACGACGCCTGGCCGGTGGTCTGCGAACCCTTCGTGCAATGGGTGCTGGAAGACAAGTTCGTCAACGGCCGCCCCGCCTGGGAAAAGGTCGGCGTGCAGTTCACCGACGACGTGACCCCGTACGAAGAAATGAAAATCAAGCTGCTCAACGGCAGCCACCTGGCGCTGACCTACCTGGGCGCCCTGAAGGGTTATCGCTTCGTCCACGAAACCATGAACGACCCGCTGTTCGTCGACTACATCCGCACCTACATGGACCTGGACGTCACGCCGCAACTGGCGCCGGTGCCGGGCATCGATCTGACCGAGTACAAACAGACCCTGATCGACCGCTTCTCCAATCAGGCGATTGCCGATCAGCTGGAGCGGGTGTGCTCCGACGGCTCGTCGAAATTCCCGAAATTCACCGTGCCGACCATCAACTGTCTGATCCTCGACAGCGGCAACATGGACCGCGCATCGCTGGTGGTCGCGGCTTGGGCGCTGTACCTGCAGGGCAATCGCACCGGCGACTTCACTGGCGAAAACGGCGTCCCGTACACCGTGGTCGACCCGCGCGCCGACTTCTGCAAGGCGCTGGTGGCCGATGACGTGTTGATCACCCAGCGCCTGCTGGACGTGGAAGAAATTTTCGGCGCGGCGATTCCCCGCTCGGCCGAGTTCGTGGCATCGTTCGAGCACAACCTGAACAGCCTGAAGCAATTGGGCGTCAGCAAAACCCTGGAAAACCTGTTAGCGAAAACCGCCTGAGCTTCATAGGTAAAGAGGTGAACATGTTTCTCGGCATCGATTGCGGCACCCAAGGCACCAAGGCGATTGTTCTGGATGCCGTCAGCGGCAAGGTTCTGGGCGAAGGCTCGGGTGCCCATCACATGATCAGTGGCGCCAACGGGCGCCGCGAACAGGATGTGCAGGAATGGCTCGATGCGTTCGAGCAGGCGACGGCGGCGGCCTTGCAGCAGGCCGGGTTGTCCGGTGCGGACATCCTGGCCATCGGCGTGTCCGGGCAGCAACACGGCCTGGTCATGCTCGATGAATCAGGCCAGGTGCTGCGCCCGGCCAAGCTGTGGTGCGACACCGAATCCTCGCCCGAAAACGATCGGCTGCTGGCGTATCTGGGCGGTCAAGCTGGATCGCTGGAGCGTTTGGGTATCGCCATCGCGCCCGGCTACACGGTCTCGAAACTGCTGTGGAGCAAAGAACAGTTCCCCGAATTGTTCGCCCGCATCGACAAGATCCTCCTGCCCCACGACTACCTCAACTACTGGCTGACCGGCCGCAGTTGCAGCGAGTTCGGCGATGCCTCGGGCACCGGTTATTTCAACGTGCGCACCCGCGCATGGGACCTCGACATCCTTCAGCACATCGACCCCAGCGGCCGGCTGGTCAAGGCGCTGCCGGAGCTCATCGAAGCGCATCAGCCGGTGGGCACGATTCTCCCTGCGATCGCCGAGCGCCTGGGCCTCAACCCGAAGGCGATCGTCTCCAGCGGCGGCGGCGACAACATGATGGGCGCGATCGGCACCGGCAATATCGCGCCGGGCTCGATCACCATGAGCCTGGGTTCGTCGGGCACGGTCTACGCCTTTGCCGATGCAGGCAACGTCAGCGCGCAGCCGTCGGTGGCGACCTTCTGTTCCTCGTCGGGCGGCTGGCTGCCGCTGATCTGCACCATGAACCTGACCAACGCCACCAGTGCCATCCGCGAGCTGTTTACGCTGGACATCGGCGCCTTCAACGCGGCGGTCGCGTCGTCGCCGATTGGCGCCCAGGGCGTGCTCATGTTGCCGTTCCTCAACGGCGAACGCGTGCCCGCCCTGCCCCACGCAACCGGCAGCATCCTCGGGCTGGACAGCACCAACCTGACCCAGGCCAACCTGTGCCGCGCGGTGGTCGAGGGCACCACCTTCGGCCTGCGTTACGGCCTGGACCTGTTGCGCGACAGCGGCATTAAGAGCGATAACATCCGCCTGATCGGCGGCGGCGCAAAAAGCGCGGTCTGGCGGCAGATCGTCGCCGACATCATGGATACGCCGGTCATCTGCACCACCGGCACCGAAGCGGCAGCTCTGGGCGCAGCGATTCAGGCGGCGTGGTGTCATGCCCATGCCGATGCCGGGGGTAACGGCGACGGCGAATCGCTGCAGGCGCTGACCGAGCGTTGCGTCAGCCTTGATCCGGCCAGCGAAACCCGGCCGGTTGCCGAACACGTTGCGGCGTATCAGGCGGTTTATCAGCACTATCGCAATCAATTGCAGGGCCTCTGACGGACAGCCCCGTCGGCCTTTATGGAGCAACTATGTATCTGGTCTGTGGCGAAGCACTGTTCGACTTTTTCTGTCAGCCGGACAGCGGACAAAGCAACAAAGTGGGGTATCAGGCCATCGCCGGCGGCTCGCCGTTCAACGTCGCCGTCGGGCTGCGCAGGCTGGGCATCGATGCCGGTTTTTTTGCCGGGATTTCCAGCGATTACCTGGGCAAGCGCCTGTTGAAGGTGCTGGCCGAAGAAGGCGTGCGCGATGACTTTCTCGTGCACATCGACGCGCCGACCACTCTGTCGATGGTCGCCGTGGGCGCCGACGGCTCGCCGCAGTACAGTTTTCGCGGCGAAGGCTGCGCCGACCGGATGTTGAGCGTTGAGCATCTGCCGACGCTGGACGACAGCGTGCGTGGCTTGCACGTGGGGTCGTTTTCGCTGGTGGTGCAGCCGGTCGCCGATGCGCTGTTGACGCTGGTGAGGCGGGAAAGCGGCAAGCGGCTGATTACTTTCGATCCCAACGTGCGCCTGAATCCGGCGCCGAGCATTGAGTTGTGGCGCAGTCAGGTGGCGAAGTTTGCCGAGCACGCGCACATCATCAAGGTGAGTGATGAGGATTTGGAGTTGTTGTATCCGCAGAAGGATGCGGCGGCGGTCGCCGAGGGTTGGCTGAAGGACAATTGCCAATGGGTGATCATGACCCGGGGTCGTCAGGGCGCGACGATATTCACGCGGGCACTGGGCACGTGGTCGGTGGCGGCGCGCAAGGTGGATACGGCGGATACGGTGGGTGCCGGTGATACATTCCAGGCGGCGCTGATTGCGTTTCTGACGGAGCGGGGTCTGGATGCGCCGGCCGCGCTGGCTGGGGTGGATCGGGAGACGCTGACGAAGATGCTGGAGTTTGCGGTGGCGGCGGCGGCAGTGACCTGTACGCGTGAGGGGCCGGATTTGCCCTATCGGGCGGAGGTCGTTTAGATCAAGATCAAGGGCGTCTGCCTGGGGGCAGACTGTTTCGCCTTCGGCGAGTTACTTGGAAAAGCACCCCAAGTAACCAAAGGTGCTTGCTCCTGGTTTGGCCCGACTTCGTCGGGTTCCCTCACTCCGACGACGCTCCGTGGGCCCGCGCCGAACGGACATCCATGTCCTGACGGCGCTCTCGCGGCATCCATGCCGCTCGGCCCACTGCGCGTCGTCTGCGTTCAGCCTGCACCCAAGTCGCGATTTGTGGTGTTTGAGCTTTCTGCGTATGAAGATCAAGAGCAGATCAAGAGCAGATCAAGAGCAGATCAAGAGCAGATCAAGAGCAGATCAAGAGCAGATCAAGAGCTTCCCGGCTGAAGCCGGTCCCACTAAAGCAACGCGTACACGCTGTGATCGTTCCCACGCTCCGCGTGGGCATGCATCCCGTGACGCTCCGCGTCACTTCCCCAGGCCTGAATGCGCTTCGTCTGCGGGACGCGGAGCGTCGGGGTCGGCGTTACCACGCGGAGCGTGGGAACGATCAGGATCGGCAAGCCCATCTGCGGCCTGCGTGTTCGGAAAAGTCCTTCGGCGTGATGAAGATCCCCTGTAGGAGCGCGCTTGCCCGCGAATTGCGGTGGGTCAGCTGGATGGCTGTGGCTGACAGGACGCCATCGCGGGGAAGCGCGCTCCTACAATGAATATGCATGCAGTCAGTGGGACCGGCTTCAGCCGGGAAGCTTTTGATCTGCGGTTGATCTTGATCTTCATACACAGAAAGGCCAGACACCGCAGAACGCGACTTGGGTGCAGGCTGAACGCAGGTCTCGCGCAGTGGGTCGAGCCGCATGGATGCGGCGAGAGCGCCGTCAGGACATGGATGTCCGTTCGGCGCGGGCCCACGGAGCGGGACCGGAGTGAAGGAACCCGACGAAGTCGGGCCCAACCGAGAGCAAGCCCCCTTGGTTACTTGGGGGGCTTTTTCCAAGTAACTCGCCGAAGGCGAAACAGTCTGCCCAAAGGCAGACGCTCTTGATCTAAACAAACCGCCGAAGGCGAAACGCTCTGCCGTTAGGCAGAGCCCCCGAAGCGCCAACAGATCAGGCCATTTCCGCCTTCGCCATGGCGATCCTGGTCTTCACCTCCTGCTCAGCGACCTGCTGATCCGTCTTCTGCTTCTGCAGCTCGGTCACCTGCTTGTTCACCGCCGCCTGCTCGTCCGGACTCATGGCGTCGTATTCAGCCTTGCTGACACCCGTCAATCGCTGCCGCACTTTCTCCGCATCGGTCTGGTTCATGTAGGACAAAAACTGATCCTTCACCGAACCCACGCCGTCAGAACCCGCCGCGCCATCACTGGCTGCCAGATCATCGGAGACAGTCTTGCTGACGCTATCAGACGCCGCAACCTGCTTGTCAGCACTGGACACAAACGCCGCGGCGGCTGCCGCCTTGTCATCATCCGTCACCGACGACGCCGTGTTGGCCGCCGCTGCCTTCAAGTTCACCATCATTTTGGCAAACGACTCGTCATAGCCCTGCTTACCGTCGTTACTGCTTTGCGTCGCGCCTTCGCCATTGCTCGCAATCGCCGCCACGGGTGTGGCGGCGCCGGCCATGGCGCTGGTGTAGGCATCCGTGTCCGCCGTGGCGTAATGCGTGTGGCTTACGGCCTTCGACACGAACTGCTGGATGGCACTGTTGCCGATTAACATCTTTCACCTCCTGTTCAGGTTGTCCGATGTACCCCGACAGCAGCAAAACCGATGCCATGCAGCCCGACATCCCCTGAAAGCCCCGCCAGCACTGGCCTGTGGACCAAGCGCCAAGCAATTACGGGCCGTGTAATCGACAATGCTTGCCGTCTGCGGCAGATTCTCGCCGCCGGCTTGCCGTACTGGCCAGAGCGCCGCTGACAGCCCGGGGCCGCCGCCCTATTTGAGAAACGCCTTCACCGCCTCGTTCACCTTGTCCGCCTCACACGCCGGCGCCATGTGCCCGCAATCGCTGTTGAGCACCAGCAACTGCGCGCGCTTTTGAGCGGCCAGCGCCTTGGAAGGTGCCGGGTCCACCATGCGGTCCTGCTCAGAGGTGATGATGAGCAGCCGCGCCTTGATTTTCCCGGCCAGCACGGCCATGTCGCCATGGCGCAACAGATCGAAGGAGGTCATCGCCTGCAACTGCCGGTACCAGTCGACGGTGCTGAAGGACTGATTGCCCGTGGCGACGGGCAGTTTTCCGCCAGGCGCCGGCCCCTTGGCGACGGTCTTGGCCGCAGCACGCTCCGGCGTCCACAGGTAGCCGTTGTGTAGCGCCGTGAGCTGCTTGAACACCGTGCCCGACGCGTAGTTGCCGTCATTCCAGCCCGGCGCGCGTTCGATGGCGGCCAGTTCTGCATTCCAGGCCTGCAGGTCGCGCTCGGTCGGGTGAGGCGTGGCGACGATTGTCACCACATTGCTGGCGAAGTCCGGGTACATCACCGCCCACTGCAAGGCCTGCATGCCGCCCATGGAAATGCCGACGATGGCGTGGGCGTGATCGATGCCCAGGTACATGGCGAGCAAGCGATGCTGCGCCTTGACCATGTCGCGAATGCCGAACTGCGGGAATTTCAGGCGTGGCGCGCTGGGGCTGTTGGACGGCGAGCAGGACACGCCGTTGCCGATGGCGTCCATCGCCACCACGTACCAGCGATTGGTGTCGACCAACTTGCCGGGGCCGATCATGTCGGCTTGGTCGGACGTCCGTCCGGCGAGCCAGGTGGTCACCAGCACGACGTTATTGCGATCTTCTGCCAGCGTGCCGTAGGTGCGATAACCCAACGCGCATTGTGAGATTTTGCCGCCGCTCATGTTCACCGAGCCGATATTCACCCGCTGCTGCTCTGCCGCCTGACAGAGGCCCACACTCATCATGACCAGCAACGCACACAGCGTCCGGTCAGCGTATTGACGCAGTTTCATGGAGTTCCTTAGTGATATAGCCTGGCGTGAAAGCGCCTGAAAGACTTGCGGCTACGGAAAACCATGTACATCAACACCATGCCGTCGCGCTGCGCCATCAGCGTAGACGGTTATGTGGTATGAGCGAGGCCGGTTCACAACTATTTTTTCAGGCCATTCAATAGCCTGAGTCATTTACGGTTGTGCGCCGCTTTCACCCTCCAAGGCGACAGATATCAGCATGAGGACTCCCCCTGCTCCACCGGCGATGGTAGCGTGCGGTGGTTTCTGATCGAACGATCAGACATTTCTCTCAACATGCCTGCCAAGGAATGCCCCACCCAATGGATTTTTCGCTCAAGCACCTCGCCGCCGCCACACTGATGTTCGCCGGTGTTTCCGCCTTCGCACCGGCTGCCTTCGCCAACCTCACCGCGCAACAGAGCAGCGTGATCGTCGGCAGTTTCAAGGAAAACGCGGTCACTGATTTCCGCCAATTCCTCAAGACGATCAGCACCACAGACGTGGTCAAGGCTGCGGGCATCGAGCCGGCGATCAACACCTTCCTCGCCAGTAAAAAGCTCTCCGCCGAGGAGCAGAACGACATCCATCGCCTGCTGGGGATCTACGCGCGGGTGAAATACGGCACGGCCGCCACCGAAACCCTGCGCGAGCTGGTCGCCATTCCCACGTTCCAGACCGAAGGCGTTGCCCAGCACGACAACCCGGCGTTCATCAAGATTGCCGAGAAAATCAAAACCCTCGCCCAGTCGTTCAACCTGACCTTCCGCAATATCGACAACCGCGTGTATGAAGTGTCCCTTGAGGGCTCAAGCCCTGAAGTGGTGGGGATTCATGCCCACGCCGACGTCGTTCCGGTCACCCCGGAAAACTGGGTGCTGGCGGATGGCACTCGCCTCGATCCGTTCAAAGTCACCCTGATCGGCGACCGCATGTACGGGCGCGGCACCGAGGACGACAAGAACGGCATCGTCGTCGCGCTCTACGCCATGAAGGTGATCAAGGAGGAAAAGCTTCCGTTGGCGCGCAATTTCAAGCTGCTGATCGACACCACCGAAGAAACCTCTGGCGACGCCATTCCCTATTACTTCGAACGCAACCCGACGCCGGCCTACAACCTGGCACTCGACGGCAGCTACCCGGTGGTCATCGCGGAAAAGGGTTACGGCACGGTCATGGCCAGCTTCCCCCGTCGCAACGCCGAAGGCACGGGCGCGGAAATCACCTCGATGACCGGCGGCATGGCGACCAATCAGATCCCGTCGAAATCGGTTGTCACGCTGGTCACTGATCGCCCGGCTGAACTCGCGGCCGAGCTACAGAAAGCCGGCGTCGATTACGTCCAACGCAACGGCCGCAACTTCAAGGTCGACGCAGAAGTCGCCGGCAAGGACGTCAAGCTGACGGTCACAGGCGTCTCGGCGCATTCCTCCGAGCCCGAATCGGGTGTCAACCCGGTGGCGCGAATGCTCGATTTCATCAACGGTCTGGATGGCAAAGTCGCGTTCAAGCAGAACGCGATCACCGACGCCGCGCGCTACGCCGCTGACAACTGGGGCCTGGATTACCTGGGCAGTAAACTGGGCGTCGGCTTCAGCGATGAGTTCATGGGCCCGCTGACGGCCTCGCTGACCTACGTGTCCATGGACGACAAGGCCTTCAAGCTGGCGGTCAATCTGCGCGTGCCAAGGGGCAAATCACCGCAAGCGTTGAAGGCGCAAATCGCACAGAAGCTGACCGCCTGGACCCAGCAGAGCCATATCACACCGGGCTTCGATTACTCAATCGCCGAGCCGATGTACCGCAATCCTGAAGGCGAGTGGGTCAAGGCGCTGTTGGCCGTGGCCACCGAGAACCTGGGCATGGAGCACAAGTTCGGCACTTCGGCCGGCGCCACGTCAGTGCATGAGCTGCCCAACGGCGTGCAGTTCGGTCTGGCCAAACCCGACGTCAAATACACCGGTCACACCGACGCCGAGTTCAAGACCACCGAGCAATTCCTGCTCGACTTGCAGATCGTCACCGAGATGATGGGCCGCATCGGTCAACTGCCGAAACTCTGACCGCCCTGCTTCGGGCCCGCTGCAATGGCGGGCCTGATTCGCGCCGCTGAAGGTGCAGTCATCAGGCACTCAGTTTTGAAGCCTGGAGCCTGACCGGCGCACGATCTTGATCGAGTGTTTAAGGTTGGGCTTGCGCGTCACGCTGATCGCCCGTTGGGTGACCGTGTCCAGGGTGATGTTCCAGAAGCCGGTACTGGGCACGACGATTTTCGCCGGGAAACGGTCGAAGGCGCCGCCGTGGTAGGTGTGCCGACCGCCGTTCTTGAAACTGCGGAAGTTGGCGTCGCTCATGAGGCGGATGTTGCAGGCGTTCGAAGACTCGATTACCACGATGTCGCCTTCATTGAGGTGTTCGCGTTGGTGGATGAATTTCACGGGGATCCCACGGCAGTGATGAAAACGGGCGCGAGAATATCACGGAGGCCTGGCCAGAAAGGCAGCGCTTACGTGAACGCATAAGCGACAGACCCAAAAAAACCTCATGATCGCTCATGAGGTTTTTCTGTTTCTGCAGCCTGGGTTCAATGGTATGGCGGCCGACGCCTTCCCGGCTGAAGCCGGTCCCACAAGTCGGCGTACCCCCGATCCCACTGAATGCATGGGATACCTTTAGTGGGACTGGCTTTAGCCGGGAAGAGGTCGGTGTGTACGCCATCATTTTTTGCAGTATGGCGACAGACGCCTTCCCGGCTGAAGCCGGTCCCACAAGTCGGCGTACACCCGACCCCACTGAATGCATGGGATGCCTTTAGTGGGACTGGCTTTAGCCGGGAAGAGGTCGGTGTGTACGCCATCATTTTTTGCAGTATGGCGACAGACGCCTTCCCGGCTAAAGCCGGTCCCACAAGTCGGCGTACACCCGATCCCACTGAATGCATGGGATACCTTTAGTGGGACTGGCTTTAGCCGGGAAGAGGTCGGTGTGTACGCCATCATTTTTTGCAGTATGGCGACAGACGCCTTCCCGGCTGAAGCCGGTCCCACAAGTCGGCGTACACCCGATCCCACTGAATGCATGGGATACCTTTAGTGGGACTGGCTTTAGCCGGGAAGAGGTCGGGGTGTACGCCATCATTTTTTGCAGTATGGCGACAGACGCCTTCCCGGCTGAAGCCGGTCCCACAAGTCGGCGTACACCCGATCCCACTGAATGCATGGGATACCTTTAGTGGGACTGGCTTTAGCCGGGAAGAGGTCGGTGTGTACGCCATCATTTTTTGCAGTATGGCGACAGACGCCTTCCCGGCTGAAGCCGGTCCCACAAGTCGGCGTACACCCGATCCCACTGAATGCATGGGATACCTTTAGTGGGACTGGCTTTAGCCGGGAAGAGGTCGGTGTGTACGCCATCATTTTTTGCAGTATGGCGACAGACGCCTTCCCGGCTGAAGCCGGTCCCACAAGTCGGCGTACACCCGATCCCACTGAATGCATGGGATACCTTTAGTGGGACTGGCTTTAGCCGGGAAGAGGTCGGGGTGTACGCCATCATTTTTTGCAGTATGGCGACAGACGCCTTCCCGGCTGAAGCCGGTCCCACAAGTCGGCGTACACCCGACCCCACTGAATGCATGGGATGCCTTTAGTGGGACTGGCTTTAGCCGGGAAGAGGTCGGTGTGTACGCCATCATTTTTTGCAGTATGGCGACAGACGCCTTCCCGGCTAAAGCCGGTCCTACAACACCGCATGCAGCCAGCAGGACCGGTTTAGCGCGGTATCACGCCGGGGCGCTGGTGCGGATCAGGTGGTCGAAGGCGCTGAGCGAGGCTTTGGCGCCCTCGCCGACCGCGATCACGATCTGCTTGTACGGCACGGTGGTCACGTCACCGGCGGCGAAGATGCCGGGGATGGACGTCTCACCGCGTTGATCGATGATGATCTCGCCCCGTGGCGACAGCTCGATGGTGCCCTTGAGCCATTCGGTGTTCGGCAGCAGACCGATCTGCACGAAGATACCTTCCAGCTCAACGGTGATTTCTTCACCGGTGAGGCGGTTCTTGTAACGCAGGCCGTTGACCTTCTGGCCGTCGCCGGTCACTTCGCTGGTCAATACGCTGGTCAGCACCGTCACGTTGGGCAGGCTGTGCAGCTTGCGTTGCAGCACCGCATCGGCACGCAGGTTGGCGTCGAATTCCAGCAGGGTCACGTGGGACACGATACCGGCCAGGTCGATGGCCGCTTCCACACCGGAGTTGCCGCCGCCGATCACCGCGACGCGCTTGCCTTTGAACAGCGGACCGTCACAGTGCGGGCAGTACGCCACGCCCTTGTTGCGGTATTGCTGCTCGCCCGGGACGTTCATTTCGCGCCAGCGTGCGCCGGTCGCCAGAATCACCGTCTTGCTTTTGAGCACGCCACCGCTGGCGAACTTGACCTGGTGCAGCTCGCCGCTCTTGCCCGGAATCAACTGCTCGCCGCGCTGCAGGTTGATGACGTCGACTTCGTACTGCTTGACGTGCTCTTCGAGCGCAACAACCAGCTTCGGCCCTTCGGTGTGCTGCATCGAGATGAAGTTCTCGATCGCCATGGTGTCCAGCACCTGGCCGCCGAAACGCTCGGCTGCCACGGCGGTGCGAATGCCTTTGCGGGCCGCGTAAATTGCTGCGGAGGAACCGGCCGGGCCACCGCCGACGACCAGCACGTCGAACGCTTCTTTGCCATTCAGTTTCTCGGCCTGACGGTCGCCGCCGCTGGTGTCGATCTTCGCCAGAATCTCTTCCAGGTTCATGCGGCCCTGGCCGAACAGCTCGCCATTCAGGTAGAGGCTCGGCACCGACATGATCTGGCGGTCGGTCACTTCCTGCTGGAACAGGCTGCCTTCGATGGCGACGTGCTGCACGTTCGGGTTCAACACCGCCAGCAGGTTCAGCGCCTGGACCACGTCCGGACAGTTCTGGCAGGTCAGCGAGAAGTAGGTTTCAAACTTGAACTCACCGGTCAGGCCGCGGGCCTGTTCGAGGGTGTCCTCGGAGGATTTGGACGGGTAGCCGCCGACTTGCAGCAGCGCCAGCACCAGCGAGGTGAATTCGTGACCCATTGGCAAACCGGCGAAGCGCAGCTTGATGTCCTGGCCCGGGCTGTTCAGGGCGAAGGACGGCGTGCGTGCATCGCTGCCATTGGTGTCCAGGGTGATCTTGTCGGAGCTGCTAACGATGTCGTTGAGCAGGGCCAGCATTTCCTGGGATTTTGCGCCGTCATCAAGGGACGCAATGATCTCGATCGGGCGAGTGATCCGCTCCAGGTAAGATTTCAACTGAGCTTTAAGATTGGCGTCCAACATGGTTCGGCTTCCTTCTTCACTTTCAGGGTCTAGATACTTTTCAGCGTCTGGATAACGGGTTCTGCAAAAAAAAACGCCCGAGCGATAACCGCCCGGGCGTTTTTTGGGGGCGATGCGGTTTACGTGCCTATGGGCTCATCGCCCCCGATCCGGTCATAACGACTTAGATCTTGCCAACCAGGTCCAGGGACGGTGCCAGAGTGGCCTCGCCTTCTTTCCACTTGGCTGGGCAGACTTCGCCCGGGTGCGCAGCAACGTACTGAGCGGCCTTGATCTTGCGCAGCAGCTCGGAAGCGTCGCGGCCAACACCGCCGTCGTTCAGTTCGACGATTTTGATTTCGCCTTCCGGGTTGATCACGAAAGTACCGCGGTCAGCCAGACCTGCTTCTTCGATCAGGACGTCGAAGTTGCGGGAGATTTTCAGGGTCGGGTCACCGATCATGGTGTACTGGATTTTGCCGATGGCTGGCGAGGTGTTGTGCCAGGCAGCGTGGGCAAAATGGGTATCAGTGGAAACGCTGTAGATTTCGACGCCCAGTTTCTGGAACTCGGCGTAGTTGTCCGCCAGGTCTTCCAGCTCGGTTGGGCAAACGAAGGTGAAGTCAGCCGGGTAGAAGAACACCACAGACCATTTGCCTTTCAGGTCGGCGTCCGACACTTCTACGAAGTTGCCGTTCTTGAAAGCAGTTGCCGTGAACGGTTTGACTTGGCTGTTGATGATAGGCATCAGTGAATCTCCTGAGGGTTGTAGAAATGGGTGTTACAAATTCGATGGGGAGGATACTACGCAAAATCGTCGGCAAGAACTCATTGGCAAAGCTCATGCTAACGATTGGTTTTGACTATGAGGATGCTTTATTAATAGAAGACGTTGTTGGGTAGGCTGCGGTCTGGCCGCCCGCACCGTCAACCGCAGAGCTTCCCGGCGAAAGCCGGTCCTACTAGCCCAGCGGGTCCTGCTGGTCCAGCCGGTGCTACGCCACCAACTCGATAAGGCTGCGAACGCGCACGGCAAGTTCGTCGATGCTGAAGGGTTTGCTAAGTAAATCCATGCCATCGTCGAGAAAGTCTCCGCGGACCTCCGCATCCTTCGCATAGCCAGTCATGAAAAGAACCTTAAGCCCGGGGCGATGCTGGCGGGCGATTTCGGCCAACTGACGTCCGTTCAAACCCGGCAGCCCTACGTCTGTGACCAGCAGCTCAATGGGTTCGGCACCCTGCAAAACGACCAGCGCCTCATGGCTGTCGCAGGCCACGTTCACGCGATAACCCAGATCCTTCAACACATCGACTACCAGCATGCGCACGTCAGGCTCGTCTTCGACCACCAGCACGCGCTCGCCCAGGCTGGCGCGAGGGGGCTCGATGCGGCGGTCAACGGCAGGCGGATGCTCGACGGCTTCGTGATGACAGGGCAACAGTAAATCGATCCGAGTGCCGCGCCCTTCTTCGCTGGAAATGCTGACCCGGCCGCCGGTCTGGTTGATAAACCCATAGACCATCGACAGGCCCAGCCCGGTGCCCTGCCCGATCGGCTTGGTGGTGAAGAACGGATCGAAGGCCCGTGCGATGACCTCGCTGGACATGCCCAGCCCGGTGTCCTGCACACGAAGCCGCACGTAGTCGCCCGGCGCCAGCGCATCCTGCAACAGCGAAACGTGGGTCAACTCGGTCTGAATCAGCAGCCGGCCGCCATCGGGCATCGCGTCGCGGGCGTTGATGACCAGGTTGAGCAAGGCGTTTTCAAGTTGGTGCTCATCGGTGTTGGTCAGGCACGAAGTCGCGTGCAGATCGACTTCCAGCTCAATGCTTTCGCCGATGGTACGGCGCAGCAGCTCTTCCATGGACATGACCATGCGGTTGACGTCGACGGGACACTGATTGAGCGACTGGCGACGGGCGAACGCAAGCAGGCGATGGGTGAGTGACGCCGCGCGGTTCGCTGAACCCATGGCGGCTTCGATGTAGCGATCAATCTCCGAAACACGCCCTGCGGCCACCCGACGCTGTATAAGATCCAGCGCGCCGAGCACGCCGGTCAGCATGTTGTTGAAGTCGTGGGCAATGCCACCCGTCAGCTGGCCGATGGCGTCCATCTTCTGGGCGTGGCGCAGTGCTTCTTCAGCCTGGGCGCGCTCGCTGATTTCGATCTGCAGGCGCTCATTGCTTTCGGCCAGTTCGCGGGTGCGCGCGGCGACGCGCTGCTCAAGACTCTCGTTCAGCTCGCGCAACGCATCTTCGGCACTCACCTGCGCCGTGATGTCCGTGCTCGTGCTCAGCCAATAGGTGATGCTGCCGCGCTCATCCCGGATCGGCAACGCACGGGACAGGAACCAGCGGTACTGGCCGTCCTTGCCGCGCAGCGGGAACGTGTCCTCCCACAAAGAGCCCGTAGCGAAGCAGCGCTGCAGGCGCGACTCGACTCGCTGGCAATGATCGGGGTGATGCAACGATCGCCAGCCCAGCGCCATCATCGCTTCGTGCGAGGTGCCGGTGTAGCTGTACCAGCGTTCGTTGTACCAATGGATGCGCCCGGCGGGGTCGGCGATCCAGGCCAACTGACTCATGTTGTCGGCGAGGCTGCGAAACTGCCGCTCACTTTCCTCAAGCGCTTCGGTTCTGGAAAGCGCCTGGTCATCAGGTCCTGCTGGATTCAAAGGCATGGCTGCCGAAAAACTCGTGCTGGTCAAAGAGTGGGTCCGTCCCTAAAAACAATGGCTCGTCCAGCTCCCTCCATGGAGGCCGGACCGTTCACGTGTGCTGTGCGGTGTTCAATACCGCGTGTTGTGCAAGCCTTAGCGAGTCGGTGTGCGCATGGTGACGAATTCTTCCGCCGCCGTAGGATGCACGCCGATGGTGTCGTCGAAAATCTGCTTGGTGGCGCCAGCCTTGAGTGCGATCGCCAGGCTCTGGATGATCTCGCCGGCGTCCGGGCCGACCATGTGGCAACCCAGCACGCGATCGGTTTTGGCGTCGACCACCAGCTTCATCAGGGTGCGCTCCTGGTTGTCGGTCAGCGACAGCTTCATCGGCCGGAACTTGCTTTCGAACACCTGCACCTCATACCCGTCCTTCATGGCTTCGGCCTCGGTGAGGCCGACCGTGCCAATGTTCGGCAGGCTGAACACCGCCGTGGGAATGTGGTGGTAATCCACCGGACGGTATTGCTCGGGCTTGAACAGGCGCCGCGCGACGGCCATGCCTTCGGCAAGGGCCACCGGCGTCAACTGTACGCGACCGATGATGTCGCCGACGGCGATGATCGACGGCTCGGTGGTCTGGTAGTCACCGTTGACCTTGATGAAGCCCTTGTCATCCAGCTCGACGTTGACGGTGTCCATGCCCAGGTTGTCGAGCATCGGACGGCGCCCGGTGGCGTAGAACACGCAGTCCGTGTTGAACGTGCTGCCGTCGTTCAGGCTCAGTTGCAAGGTGCCGTCGGCCAGCTTCTCGATGCTGTTGATTTCGGTGTTGAAGCGAATGTCCATCTCGCGCTTGGCGAGTTCTTCGTGCAGATGGGTGCGCACGCTTTCGTCGAAGCCGCGCAGGAACAACTCGCCGCGGTACATCAGCGAGACGTCAGCGCCCAGGCCATTGAAGATCGAGGCGAATTCCACCGCGATGTAGCCGCCACCAACCACGACGACGCGCTTGGGCATCTGCTCGAGGAAGAACACTTCGTTGGAGGTGATGGCGTGCTCGCGGCCTGGAATGTCCGGCACCTGCGGCCAGCCACCGGTGGCGATCATGATGTGCTCGGCGGTGTGGACCTGACCGTTGATTTCCACCTCATGGGGGCCGCGCAGGCGCGCATGGCCTTCCATCAGGGTTACACCGCTGTTGGCCAGGAGATGGCGATAGACGCCATTGAGGCGGCTGATTTCACGGTTTTTGTTGGCGATCAGGGTCGGCCAGTCGAAATGCGCCTCGCCACTGCTCCAGCCATAGCCTTTCGCTTGTTCGAAGTCTTCGGAATAGTGCGCGCCATAGACCATCAGCTTCTTCGGTACACAACCGACGTTGACGCACGTGCCCCCCAGATAACGGCTCTCGGCCACGGCCACGCGCGCACCGAACCCGGCAGAAAATCGCGCCGCCCGGACGCCGGCCGAGCCTGCGCCAATTACAAAAAGGTCAAAGTCGTAACTCATGTGGATCTCCTAAGCGAGGCGTTAGCATAACCGCTTGAGCGCGCTCGGCAAGTTCCGCAGGACAGAAACGACAAAGCCACCCGAAGGTGGCTTTGTCTTACATACAGCGGCGTGGCAAAAGCCAGTACAACTGCTGTCATGTGCTGATTACAGTTCTTTGTAGAAATGCTCGAAGCAGAAGTTGGTGGCTTCGACGTAGCCGGCCGCACCGCCACAATCGAAACGCGTGCCTTTGAATTTGTAGGCCAGTACGTTGCCTTCAGCAGCTTGCTTCATCAAGGCGTCAGTGATCTGGATTTCACCGCCTTTGCCCGGCTCGGTCTGCTCGATTTTCTCGAAAATGTCCGGGGTGAGGATGTAACGACCAATGATCGCCAGATTCGAAGGAGCATCTTCAGGCTTTGGCTTCTCGACCATGTCGGTCACGCGGAACAGGCCAGGCTTGATCTCTTCACCAGCGATCACGCCGTATTTGTGAGTCTGATCGGCAGGCACTTCCTGAATGGCGACGATGGAGCATTTGTATTGCTTGTGCAGCTTGACCATCTGCTCCAGGACACCGTCACCGCCGGGATTGACACACAAGTCATCCGCCAGAACCACGGCAAATGCTTCGTTGCCAATCAGAGGCCGGCCGCTGAGAATTGCGTGGCCCAGGCCTTTCATTTCGGTCTGACGGGTGTAGGAGAAGCTGCATTCGTCGATCAGTTTGCGGATGCCGACCAGGTATTTCTCTTTGTCGGTGCCTTTGATCTGGTGTTCGAGCTCGTAGCTGATATCGAAGTGGTCTTCCAGCGCGCGCTTACCGCGGCCGGTCACGATGGAGATTTCGGTCAAACCGGCCTCCAGGGCCTCTTCTACGCCGTATTGGATCAGTGGCTTGTTAACAACTGCCAGCATCTCTTTGGGCATGGCCTTGGTCGCTGGCAAAAAGCGAGTGCCGTATCCGGCTGCAGGGAACAAGCATTTCTTGATCATATAAATCCTTGATGAGCTGGGGGTGTTGCGGCGCAGTCTAATGAGGCGGCGATAACCTTACAATGCCGCTACTGGCCGTTCGCTGCCTAGGTAGAGGAACGCTGGAGCAGATAGTTCCCCAATGAGTTGCGCTTAACTGTTCGGGACACCCTCGCTGTCGAGCAGGCAATTGCCTGCCACGACCTCGCTGCGCTCCACCCACTGATTAATGGAATTCCATGCTGACCATCGTACGAGGGCATCCAGCGCCGCGTAACTGCCGTTCGGTGACCCTCGCAAGCGTAGCCCTGTTCGCCAGCCTGCGGGGGAAATGTTCGCCATCGCGCACGGGAATTCTCTAGCGCTCGCGAGAAAATTGTGCGATTGCCCTTTGGCATTTGCCGATTATCATGGGCGCCTGAATCACTAATCGAGACGAGTCGATGTCTGAAGTCAAAAGCGTGAACGGGTACCTGATCCAGAAACTCCAGGACGGCCAGTGGTGGCTGGTGGGCCACGATGGCGAGGCAGTTGCCGGGCCGTTCTCCAGCGAGAGCACCGCCATCGAAGTCGCGTCCGTGTTCGAGGACACACCGGCTCCGCGCCGCCGCGCTGACAAGAAAGATTGATAACCTCGCCCGGCCAGCCCTGCAATGGGGCATGGCCGGGCGCGCTTTAGATAAAGCCGGCGCGCATGTGCAGTTAAATCAGCGCGCGCGTCGTGCAAAAAAATGTCGGGTGATGCCGGAACGATGGCACACGCCTCAAGTCTGACATTAGCCATTTCAAAGCAACAAACCCCACACCGGCCCTCATCGCGAAGCATTCCACCATGATCAAGATCTTATCCGTCATTGCTGTACTGGCCTTGACCGGCTGCGCGACTGCGCAGAACACCTACCTCAAAGACGGCAAGCAGGCGCTGAGCATCGACTGCTCCGGCGAAGCCATGTCCTGGGCTGCCTGCTACGAAAAGGCTGACGCCTCCTGCGCGGGCACCGGCTACAACATCGTCAGCACTAACGGTACGCCGCAACCCAAGGAAGATGACAAGACCCTGGGTGTCGATGTCGGCAATTATAAAAACCGCACGGTGCTGGTGGTCTGCAAATAACGTCCCCGCCTGCTTAACTTAACGCCTGAACGCGTCGCGTCTCAACTGCGTTACTCGCCCGAGATACAGGCGGTGACGGCGTGCTGTACGTCTTTGGGCCGCAGCGGGTTGTTCGCAATGCGCTCGAACAGCTTGATCGAGCTGCCGCTGGAACGGGTCTCGATGTCGACGATGGCAGCAGGGTCACTGCTCAGCAGCTTCTGTGGAACGATGATACGCAGCCCCTCTTTGTGCGGCTCGATCTGCGGCGGCTTGCGGCTATCGGAGATGCGTCCGACAAAGCACGCGGCATAATCTTTCGGCGACTTGCCGGACATGACGCTCATGGTCGCCGGGGTGTGTTCGATGTCCGCAACTGTGGCGCAACCGGTCATCGCCAGGGCCAGAATAACAACCGCCAATTTCATACAATCCCTCCAGTAAAGGTGTTTACGACAAGCCTGATCCGGATTAAATCCCGCGCGCCTGCTTTTTTAACTGCCCGCCTTGCTGTCAGCGCTGCGCTGACTGGCGCTGAGGACAGCGCAATAAAACCGGCCGGGATGGTCAATGCCCAGGCTCGGCGTGGTATCGTTTCGGGTTTTCGAAAACGCTGTCTCCGGAGACACCCATGAAATTCGTCCACCAGCGCGAGCACCTCAACGAAGACGACGTGGTCGTCATCGAGTGCTCCCAGCTTTGCAACATACGCCTGATGAGTGATGCCAACTTCCGCAGCTTCAAAAACGGCGGCCGTCACACTTACCACGGCGGCGCCTTCGACCGTTTCCCCGCCAAGATCGCGGTGCCCAGCACCGGCTTCTGGAACATCACCATCGACACCGCTGGCCGCAAGCTGGACAGCAATGGCGGGCGCAAAACCGCTTTCACCCATTCGATCAAGATCGTCCGCCGCTCGTCCTCGCGTCTGAGCTGATGCGTCATTGAACACCGGATGGCGTGAAATCTTCGTGTTTTTTTTGCGAACATCCGGTCAGCTTTTCCAAGGAGTCAAATGTGAGCACCTCTGCCCCCGTCGTCAAATATGCCATCAGCTACAAGCTCAATGGCGAGCGTCGTTTCGAGTTTGCCCTGTTGCCGTCGCCTTCCGCCGAGGAAGCGCTGGCAGCCCTGCAGAAGATGCACGGCGACAGCAATGATGTGATCAGTGATGTCAAGGTCAGCAAAGCGCTGTAGGCGAAATCTGAACCGGGGAAGCCCATGGTGATGCAACGCAAAGGCACGACGCCGGCGACGTTTGATCTGTTTGCGGAAGATACGCCGCAACCGCCTTCACGGGAGCAGATCGGGCCGGAGTCGTTTGTGTTTCGTGGCTTCGCCCTGCCCTTCATAGAGCGGCTGCTGCCGACGCTTGAGTCGGTTCTGACTCAGGCGCCGTTCCGCAACATGGTCACGCCCGGTGGTTACACGATGTCGGTCGCATTGAGCAGTTGTGGGGAGTTTGGCTGGACCACTGACCGGGGTGGCTATCAATATTCCCCGATCGATCCACTCACCGGTCAGCCATGGCCGGCAATGCCTGAGGTATTTCTGGAGCTGGCGCTGGCGGCGGCTTCGGCGGCGGGCTTTGCGGGATTTGTGCCGGATGCGTGTCTGATCAACCGTTACATTCCCGGGGCCAAGATGTCGCTTCATCAGGATAAGGATGAGCGCGGTTTAGAGTGGCCGGTGGTGTCGGTGTCGCTGGGGTTGCCGGCGATGTTTTTGTTTGGCGGGGATGAGCGCGGTGATCCGACTCAGCGGGTGCCGTTGTTTCATGGGGATGTAGTGGTGTGGGGCGGGGTTGATCGGTTGCGGTTTCATGGGGTGATGCCGATTCGGCAGGCGGAGCATCCACAGTTGGGGGAGCAGCGGATTAATTTTACGTTTCGTAGGGCGCGGTGATCGGGGCTGGGATCCTCGAGATTTAAGATCAAGATCAAGAGCGTCTGCCTAAGGGCAGACCGTTTCGCCTTCGGCGAGTTACTTGATAAAGCCCCAAGTAACCAAGGGCTTGTGCTCCTGGTTGGGCCCTTCCTTCGTCAGGGTTCCTTCACTCCGGTCTCGCTCCGTGGGCCCGCGCCGAACGGACATCCCTGTCCTGACGGCGCTCTCGCCGCATACATGCGGCTCGGCCCACTGCGCGAGACCTGCGTTCAGCCTGCACCCAAGTCGCGATTGGCGGTGACTGGACCTCTTGTGTTTGAAGATCAAAAGCACATGCAAAGCAGATCAAAAGCTTCCCGGCTAAAGCCGGTCCCACAGTTGGGGCACCGCCAAACTCACTGACTGCCCGCATGCTGTTAGTGGGACCGGCTTTAGCCGGGAAGAGGTCCGTGTGAGCACCTTCAATCTCGCGGCATAACGCAAAACCAGCCACCTCATTCGATCGTGCCCACGCTCCGCGTGGGTATGCATCCCGAGACGCTCCGCGTCCATCTCAGGCTGAAGCCGGTCCTACGGGTTGTACGCCGGTGCTTTTGTGGGACCGGCTTTAGCCGGGAAGAGGCCCGAGCGGGCACCTTCAATCTCGGGCTATAACGCAAACCATCCCCCAATCACCCCTCCACTAAGAGCGCGCAGCCGCGCGGCTTTTTACGGGGCAGATGACGCGGTGCAGGTTCAGCGCTGTGTTGATGATGCCAATGTGGCTGAATGCCTGGGGGAAGTTGCCGAGCATGCGGTTTTGCTGGGGGTCGTATTGTTCGGCGAGGAGGCCGACGTCGTTGCACAGGCTGCACAGTCTTTCGAACAGGATTTGGGCTTCTTCGTCGCGGCCTTGCAGCACGTAGACGTCGGCCAGCCAGAACGAACACACCAGGAACGTCCCTTCGCTGCCGGACACGCCATCGGTGCTGCGTTCGCTGTCGTAGCGCAGCAGCAGGCCGTCCTTCATCAGCGATTGTTCAATCCGCGTGACGGTGCCGGTGACGCGCGGGTCGTCGACCGGGAGGAAGCCGGTGAGCGCGATCTGCAGCAGGCTGGCGTCCAGCTCTGTGCCGCCATAGGTCTGCACGAAGCTGCCCAGCGCGGCGTCGTAACCGTTGGCGCAGACGTCGGCGTGAATCTGATCGGCGACATCTCGATAGTGCCGTCCCCGCTCGCGATCCTCTGGATCATCGCTCTTGGCCAACACCCCGGCATTGCGGTCGAATGACACCCAGGCCATGACTTTGGAATGGGTGAAATGCCGCGGTGCCGAGCGGATTTCCCAGATACCGGCGTCCGGCTGATGCCAGACTTTTTCCAGAAACGGCATGATCACTTTCTGGATTTCCGTGCTGCGAGGCAGCGCAGGCAAACCGTTTTTAAGCGCCTGGGTCATGGCGTCGGCGACTTCGCCGTACACGTCCAGCTGCACCTGACTGGCCGCACCATTGCCGACCCGCACCGGACGCGATTGCTCGTAACCGGCCAGCCATGGCAATTCATACTCCAGCAAACGTCGCTCGCCCGCCAGGCCGTACATGATCTGCACTTGATCCGGGTTACCGGCGATAGAGCGCAGCAGCCAGTTGCGCCACGCGGTCGCTTCTTCGAAGTAGCCCAGGTTCATGAACGCCAGCAGGGTCATGGTCGCATCGCGCAGCCAGCAAAATCGGTAATCCCAATTGCGCTCGCCGCCCAACTGTTCGGGCAGCGAGGTGGTCACCGCCGCGACGATCCCGCCCGTTGGTGCATAGGTCATGGCCTTGAGGGTGATCAGCGAACGTTTGACCTGATCCGTCCACTGCCCCACATCCGGGCAGCGTCCGGAGAAATCACGCCAGAAGGTTTCGGTCTGTTGCAGCGCCGACTCCACGTCGAAGCCCGCGCGCAGTGGCTCGTGGGAGACCTGCCATGACAGCGCGAAACCCAGCCGCTGACCGGCTTCAACGCTGAACAGGCTCTCGGTGTGATGGTCCATCGGATGCAATTCTGCAGGCGTGCGCAGCACCAGCATGTCCGGCCCGGCAACGGCGGTCATGGTGTGCGGATCGCGTTTTTCAACCCAGGGCACGGTGCTGCCATAGTCAAAGCGGATCGCCAGATCCATCGAGAAATCCACGCGCCCTTCCACACCAACGATGAGGCGCACCACGCTGCTGTCGATCTCCATGGGCATGAAATCGATGAGCAGCGCTTGTCCGGTGTCGGTGGTGAAGAGGGTTTCGAGAATCAGCGTGCCGTCGCGATAGCTGCGTCGCGACTGAGCGCTGCCATCCACCGGGGCCAGCTTCCAGCGTCCGTTGTTGCTGTCGCCCAGTAACGCGGCGAAACAGGCCGGCGCATCAAAGCGCGGGAAACACAGCCAGTCCAGTGACCCGTCGCGGGCCACCAGCGCTGCGGTCCGGCAGTTGCCGAGCAGCGCGTAATCTTCAATCAATACAGCCATCGGGCGGTCATCCCTCTTGGTTAGCACTTTATTCTTGTTGTACGACGGACCCTTGAGTAGCTGTACCCATGAGTAGCAGCGCAACCCCTGCCCCGAATCAACGAGGCAGAATGTAGCGCTCGATGGCCTTGGCGAGCCCGTCATCGGCATTGCTGTCGGTGACGTAGTTGGCTTGGGTCTTGACCCCCACTTCGGCCTGACCCATCGCGATCGACAGCCCGGCGCGGAGGAACATCGCCACGTCGTTGCCCGCATCACCGATCGCTGCCGTATGGGCCAGCGGCACGCCCAACGCATCGGCCAGCGTCTCAAGGGCAGTGCCCTTGTTGGCGTCCAGGGCGGTGACGTCCAGGTAGTAGGATTGCGAGCGCGCTGCCAGCGCCGACTTGGCGATCAGCGGGTTGAGCTTGGCCTCAAGGCGCTTGAGCAGCTCGAAGTCCTTGCTCGCCGCGACGATCTTGTCGATGCGGTCCAGGTAGTCGTCGAAGCTGGCGACCTGTACGAAGTCGTAGCCAAGGGTGTTGCGCTCGTGGTCGACGTAATCGCCCTCGGGATTGAGCAGCAGCCACTGGTCATCGGCGAACACCCAGACCGCCACCGCCTCGCCGGCGAACAGCTCAAGGCTGGTGCGCGCCGCTGCGGCATCAATGCGGTGGGCCTTCAACAGGCTGCCGTCAGGATTGATGATGTTGGCGCCGTTGAACGCCACCGTCGGCAGCGTGATGCCCAGGGCTTCGATCTGCTGACGCATGGCACGGGGTGGACGGCTGCTGGCGACCGAGAAATAAATCCCGGCCTCCTGCAATTTACGCACAGCGTCGATATTGGCCTGGCTCAGGCTGTGATCGGGGTGCAGCAGCGTGCCGTCGATGTCGGACAACATGAACTGGATGAGGGGTTGCGAAACCTCACTCATCCCAGGCGCTGCCATGTGCGGCCGTCTCGGGCCAGCAACTCATCGGCCTCCGAGGGCCCGTCCTCGCCAGCGTGGTAGAGGTCTACTTGCGGATCCTTGGCCCAGGCATCGATGAACGGCTGCACCGCGCGCCAGCCGTTTTCGATGTTGTCGGCGCGCTGGAACAGGGTCTGGTCGCCGGTCAGGCAGTCGTAGATCAGGGTTTCGTACCCCGTCGACGGCTGCATTTCGAAGAAGTCCTTGTAGGCAAAACCCATCTCGATGGTCTGCATGTCGAGGGTCGGGCCGGGTTTCTTCGCCTGCAGATCAAACCACATGCCTTCGTCAGGCTGGATCTGGATCTTCAGGAAGTTTGGCGCGGGGCGGTCGACATCGGTATCGCGGAACTGCGCGTACGGCGCGGGTTTGAAGCAGATGGCGATCTCGGTGTCGCGCACGCTCATGCGCTTGCCGGTGCGCAGGTAGAACGGCACGCCCATCCAGCGCCAGTTATCGATCATCACTTTGAGGGCGACGTAGGTTTCGGTGTTGCTTTCGGGATCGACGCGATCTTCCTCGCGATACCCGGTAACCGCCTTGCCATCAATGTTGCTCTCGGAATACTGACCGCGTACCGAATTGGCCAGCGCTTCCATCTCCGACCATGGCCGGATTGCGCCGACCACCTTGGCCTTCTCGCCGCGCACGGCATCGGCGCCAAATGCAGCGGGCGGCTCCATCGCCACCATTGCCAGCAACTGGAACAGGTGATTGGGCACCATGTCCCGCAGCGCGCCGGTGGTTTCGTAGAAACTGCCACGGGTTTCAACGCCCACCGTTTCGGCCGCGGTGATTTGCACGTGGTCGATGTAATGGTTGTTCCAGAACGACTCGAACAGACCGTTGGAGAAACGGCTGACCAGAATGTTCTGTACCGTCTCTTTGCCCAGGTAATGGTCGATCCGGTAGATCTGCTTCTCGCTCATGACCTTCAGCAAGCAGTTGTTCAGGGCCACGGCGCTGGGCAGATCGTGGCCGAACGGCTTCTCGATCACCACGCGACGGAAGCTCTCGTCGTCTTCGACCATCAGTCCGGAAGAGCCCAGGCGCTGTGTCACTTCACTGAAGAAACGCGGCGCGGTCGCCAGGTAGAACACCGCGTTGCGGGTACCCGTGCTCTTGATCTTCGCGTCGATGTCCGCATACGTGGCGTCGTCGAGAAAATCGCCGGTGATGTAGGTGATGCGCTTGGACAGGCTGCCCCACAGCGCCGGGTCAAGCGGCTCTTCGCCGCCCTGGGCGACCTTGCTGGCCGCCTCCTGACGAATGAAGTCCTCAAGCTTTTTGGCGAAATCGGCGTCGCTGACGGTGTTGTGGTCAACGCCGACAATGTGCAGATCCTCCCCCACCAACCCGTCGCGAAACAGGTTGTAGAGGGCCGGCATCAACAGCCGTTTGACCAAGTCACCGTGGGCGCCGAAGAGGAACAGCGTGGTCGCCGGAGCGACCGGCGCATTCTGCTTGCTGCGGGATAAACCCATTATTTTGGTTCCTTGTGACCACCGAATCCGAAACGCATGGCGGACAGCATCTTGTCGCCGTACGTGCTTTGTTGACGGGAGCGGAAGCGGGCGAACAGCGAAGTGGACAGCACCGGAACCGGCACCGCCTGCTCCATGGCCGCTTCGATGGTCCAGCGGCCTTCACCGCTGTCGGCCACGGAGCCGGAGTAGGCGTTGAGCTGTGGGTCGGTGGCCAGCGCGTCGGCGGTGAGGTCCAGCAGCCAGGAGGACACCACGCTGCCGCGACGCCAGACTTCGGCGATGTCGCCCAGGTTCAGGTCGAAGCGCTGCTCAACCGGGAGGTGGTCCGAATTCTTGGTCTTGAGGATGTCGAAGCCCTCGGCGAAGGCCTGCATCATTCCGTACTCGATGCCGTTGTGGATCATCTTGACGAAGTGGCCGGCGCCCGGCGGGCCCGCGTGGATGTAACCGTGCTCGGCACGCGGATCGGCATCTTTTGAACGGTCCTTGGTGCGAGGGATGTCGCCGATGCCAGGGGCCAGGGTCTTGAAGATCGGGTCCAGACGCGTAACGACGTCGGTCTCGCCGCCGATCATCATGCAATAGCCGCGTTCCAGACCCCATACGCCGCCGGAGGTGCCGACATCGACGTAATGCAGGTTTTTGTCTTTCAGCGCGACGGAGCGACGGATGTCGTCCTTATAGAAGGTGTTGCCGCCATCGATGATCACGTCGTCGGCATCGAGCAAAGTGGCCAGCTCGTTGATGGTGTCTTCGGTTGGAGCGCCAGCAGGCAACATCACCCAGACGGCTCGTGGTTTTTCCATGGCCGCGACCAGTGAAGCGAGGTCGTGGGCTGGGGTCGAACCTTCGTTGGCGAGCACGGTGCGAGACTTCTCATCGCGATCATAGACCACGGTCGTGTGGCCATTGAGCATCAGTCGACGTGCGATGTTGCCGCCCATGCGGCCTAGTCCAACAATCCCGAGTTGCATGTAGAGGTGCTCCTTAATCAAATTCAGAGGTGCCTCAGTTTATAGCCCAGTGCCGCATAGTGGGTTAGTCCGGGGAGGCAAACTATGGTTTCCCGGTGAAAAAAGTTTCATGTGCAACGGCACAGAGGTCTGCAAGACTGCCCTATGACGCGGGTTTTCGCGATCAAGAAACGTTCGTGACAATCAAAAATAAAAAAGTTCCTTTTTTACGCAAAAGAAATCAGACTTCCGGCCGATAGAGGTAGTGAGCAGGACATGCCGAGTAGCAAACGTCCTGGCTTGAACCTTATGAAGTTGAATCCGCCATTTGCGAGGTGTGCAATGGGCACAGTACTGACAGCCAACGCTCCACAAACGCTCTACGTCACCATCCGTCGTGACGAGCTGCGCCAGCTCAGGGAAGAACGGGCCGTATTGCAGAACAAAGTCGCCCAGCTGACTTCGATGCTGCAGCACGCGCAGCTCATCGGCAGCGGCACTGCCCTGCACGCCTGACCCGCGACGCCCCTGTGCCTCATACGCCAAGGCAAGCCCGATCTGCAGGCTTGCCGGCGCATCGTTTGATCCCCCGCAGCACATTGGCTATAGCTTGGCAGGAGCTTGCACCGCCCCATGCCAGGCGCGGTTTTCGACCCTGCGTCGGACCCGACAGAGTCTGTTACGTTCCCCGCCCTGCTCCATCGTGCGCGTCTGTAGCTGCTATCTGCCGCTCCACAATGCCTTCCTGACAAAATTTTCACCCGTCTGAAAACATAATCCCGACCCTTAACAGGTTGGTTGCTGGCGAATTGCTGGCACTGGAATGAATCCGGGCGGTGTTCTGCCGCCTGAAAAGATCTATAGCGGAGCGCTTGATGGCAACGATGAAACGGAGCACTGCGACTCCGAAAGGGTTCGACTGGGCCGGCATAATCTGGCTGTTCGTGTTTTTCTGGTATTTCTCTGGCATCACCCAGCTGCTTATTCAACTGACCGGTATCACCGGTTTTGCCGGTTTCCGCCAGGCGTTCGTCATCAGTGGCATCTGGCTCGCGCCCATGCTGATGTTCCCGCAAAAGACCCGGATCATGGCCGCCGTGATCGGCGTGATCCTGTGGGCCTGCTCCATGGCGAGCCTGGGTTACTTCTTCATCTACCAGCAAGAGTTTTCCCAGAGCGTCATCTTCATCATGTTCGAATCGAACATTTCTGAAGCCGGCGAATACATGACCCAGTACTTCGCCTGGTGGATCGTGCTGGCGTTCATCGCCCACACCGCGTTCGCGATATTCCTGTTTACACGCCTGCGCCCGGTGTACATGCCACGCCCCCGCGCCTACGCCGTTGCAGCGGCGCTGTTGATCGGCATCATCGGCTACCCGCTGGCCAAGCAGTTTGCGCGGTTCGACGAAGCATCGACCGCGCTGGAAGCCTTTGAATCACGCATCGAGCCAGCGGTGCCATGGCAGATGATCGTTGCCTATCACCGATACACCCAGCAACTGGATGGCATGCAGGACATGCTGACCAGCAGCAACAACATCGCGCCGCTGAAAAACCTCAAGGACCAGCAGGCCAGCCTGCCCACCACGCTGGTGCTGGTGATCGGCGAGTCGACCAACCGCGGGCGCATGCACCTTTATGGCTACCCGCGTCAGACCACACCGAACCTGGACGCCATGAAGGACCAGTTGCAGGTGTTCAACAACGTCATCACACCACGGCCTTACACCATCGAGGCCCTGCAGCAGGTATTGACCTTCGCCGACGAGGAAAACCCGGACCTTTACCTGAAGACGCCGTCCATCGTCAGCGTAATGAAGCAGGCGGGCTACAAGACCTTCTGGATCACCAACCAGCAGACGATGACCAAACGCAACACCATGCTCACCACCTTTTCCGAGCAGGCTGACGAGCAGGTCTATCTGAACAACAACCGCAATCAGAACGCCCGCCAGTATGACGGCGATGTTCTGGCGCCGTTCGCCAAGGCGCTGACCGATGCCGCACCACGCAAACTGATCGTGGTTCACCTGCTCGGCACGCACATGGCCTATCAGTACCGCTTCCCGGATGAGTATGCGAAATTCAGCGGGCGTGACGGCGTGCCGGCGGACATCGATGACAGCAAGCTGGAGTTCTACAACAGCTACGACAACGCCGTGCTGTATAACGATTTCGTGGTGTCCAGCCTGATCAAGGAATACGGCAAGGCTGACCCGAACGGCTTCCTCTTGTACCTTTCCGACCACGGCGAAGATGTCTATGACTCGCCAGGCCGCAATACCCTGGGCCGCAACGAGAACAAGCCGACCATCCCGATGTACACCGTGCCGTTCATTGCCTACGCCTCGCCGAAATGGCGGCAGACCCATGACTGGAATTTCGAGAGCATCCACGACCGGCCTTACACCAGTTCGAACCTGATCCACACCTGGGCGCAACTGGCAGGCTTGAGCTTTGATGAACTCGACACCACCAAAAGCCTGGTGAGCCTGGACTTCAAGGCGCGCCCACGGATGATTGGCGACCCCTACGCGCCAAAAGGCCTGAGTGACTTCGCCCACATGGAGAAGGCCGCCAGCCAGCCCGGCGCCATGCCCGAAGTCGTAAAGAAATAACACTCCAGCGCAGCCGGTGGCGAACGCAACACCTGTAGGAGCGCGCTTGCCCGCGATGGCGGCGGTACAGACGATAAAGATGGGTCGGATGCGCCGGCCCCTTCGCGGGCAAGCGCGCTCCTACAAATGCCCGCCTTGGTTTCCGCTGAATGGGTCAGCGAGAGGGACGGCTATGACGACGGGCTCTGGCGCAACAACACGCGGGTCACCCGCCGCTCCTGCACTTGCACGACCTTCATCTGCCAACCCTCCCACTGCACTTCGTCGCCGATCACCGGCAGCCGATCCAGCAGGCTCACCACCAGTCCTGCCAGGGTCTGATAGTCACCGGTCGCCCGCGCCCTGAAGCCGATGCGTTCGCGCAGGTGACTCAGGTTCATGGCGGCGTTGACCAGCACGCCCTCGCCCTCTTCGATCAAGTCCGGGCCCTCGATTTCGCTGGCGTCCGGCAGCTCGCCGGCGATGGATTCGAGAATGTCGGTCATGGTCAGGATGCCGGCGAAATCGCCGAATTCGTTGATCACGAAAGCAATGTGCGTGGACTGCGCGCGCATCTGTTCCAGGGCGTTGAGGATCGAGAAGCTTTCCAGCAGATTGAGCGTCGGTCGAGCCAGGTGCTCAATGTTCGGCTCGGCACCGGACAGCCAGGCGTTGAGCATTTCCTTCTTGTGTATGAAGCCCAATGGCTCGTCGATACGGCCCCCGCGGATCAGCGGCAGGCGCGAGTACGACGAGTTGACCAGTCGCTGGCGAATGCCTTCCGGCGTGTCATCCAGATCGATCACGTCAACGTCGTTGCGCACCGTCATCACGCCGCGAATGGGCCGCTGGGCCAACTGCAAGACGCCGCTGATCATCACCCGTTCGCGACGGTCGAACACCACCTCGTCGCTGTCGCCATCGAGCATGTCGGCGATCTCCTCACCGACCTCCTCCGCGCTCGGCCTGCGGCCACCCAAAAGACGCAACACGGCATGGGCGGTGCGCTCGCGGCGTGGCAGGTCGCCTTTCACACTGCGTTTGCGCCGCGCCCGGGCGATCTGGTTGAACGCCTCGATCAGGATCGAGAAGCCGATGGCCGCGTACAGATAGCCTTTGGGGATATGGAAACCCAGGCCGTCGGCGGTCAGGCTGAAACCGATCATCATCAGAAAGCCCAGGCACAGCATGATCACCGTCGGATGGGCGTTGACGAAGGCGGTCAGCGGCTTGCTGGCGATGATCATGATGCCGATCGAGAACACCACGGCAATCATCATGATTGACAGCTCATCGACCATGCCCACGGCGGTGATCACAGCGTCGAGGGAGAACACGGCATCGAGCACCACAATCTGCGCGACGATGGGCCAGAACAGCGCGTAGGCCGTGCTGCCGGCTCGCTGGGTGACGTGGCCTTCGAGGCGCTCGTGCAGTTCCATGGTCGCCTTGAACAGCAGGAACACGCCGCCGAACAACATGATCAAATCCCGACCGGAGAAGCTTTTCTCGAAGATCTCGAACAGCGGCTCGGTCAGCGTGACCATCCACGAAATGCTCGCGAGCAGGCCAAGACGCATGATCAACGCCAGCGACAGGCCCAGGACTCGCGCACGGTCGCGCTGCTCGGGCGGCAGCTTGTCGGCAAGGATGGCAATGAACACCAGATTGTCGATGCCGAGCACCAGCTCAAGCACGATCAGGGTCAACAGGCCAAGCCAGGCCGTGGGGTCTGCAATCCACTCCATGGGTCAGCGCCCCTTCTCAGTCAATACGACAGACACGAAAAGGCCCGACACACCGCGAAATGGGTCGAGCCAGACAGCAATCTTGTTTAAGCGGGATAACGAGGAATGAACGCCTGCGATCCGAAGTGTAGCGAATCGGCGACTGGGAGGTTCCAGAGAGAGTGACATGTGAGTCCTGAAAGCAATACGGGAGGCGATCCTATCGCGCTCTCGGAATTGCCTTACAGGACAGAACTGTTACAAATGGTTTGCGCATTGAGTAGGACCGGCTTCAGCCGGGAAAGCGTCAGGCGTCACACCGCAATATTAAGGGTGATCATGCTGGCCTCTTCCCGGCTAAAGCCGGTCCCACTAACAGCATCGCGTACATTCGGCGGGGTGGTGAATGAACGCATAGTGGGACCGGCTTTAGCCGGGAAGGCGTCAGGCGTCACACCGCAATATATTAAGGGTGCGCATACGGGCCTCTTCCCGGCTGAAGCCGGTCCCCCTGACAGCACTCCGCTACAGCGCTTTCTGCCAAAACAGCGCGCGGCCCATTTGCGGGTCCAGCTGGTAGTCGGCAAAACCCAGCTTGCGGTACGCGCCTTTGGCCGCTTCGTTCCCTTCCAGCACTTCCAGGGTGATTTTGCAGCAGCCGCGCTGGCGGGCGATTTCCTCGACCTTCGCCAGCATCTTCTGGCTGATGCCCTGGCCTCTGGCCGAGGCGATCACCGCCACATCATGAACGTTGACCAATGGCCGACAGGCGAAGGTCGAAAACCCTTCGAAACAGTTGACCAGCCCAACCGGCTCACCGGCAATGAACGCCAGCACGCTGAACGCATGGGGGCGCTTGGCCAGTTCAATCGCCAGTTGCTGACGCGTGTCAGCGGACAGTGACTGTCCGCCACCCATGGCGTCTTCGGCGTATTGATTGAGCAGGAATCCGATGGCTTGTGCGTGTACCGAATTGGTGTAACTGGCTTGCAGTACCAGAACCTCAGGGGCTTGCATTGACTTCCTCTACCGCTGGAGAAACCTCAACAGGCGCTCGACTCAATGTGCCGACGTGCCGCGTGGCATGGATTCTACCGCCCTGGTCGAGAAAATATCCTTATACAGAAGTAGGAAATGTCTCTGATCGGTCAGGAATTCTTCCGGTATGCACCGAGAAAAGGCAGCGCGATCAAATTGTGCGTGCCGCGTCCCACAAAAGCGCAGGGGCTGCACGGGAGTAGACCATTGGCCCGATGATTGTCCAACAATCCGACCGGCGGCGCCCCGTTATAGAGGCCGACACCCCATGCTCCGCAACGGCGCATTCAGGGCGTTGCAGATCAATTCAACGCTATGGCTTTCACGATGCCCCCCATTGCAACCCCGCATGCCAGACATGGCCCGGAAAAATAGTCGAAACTTCTGCACAGGCGCCGGGGTCATGTGAATAGAGCAACTATGCTGTTGAAAATCGAAGCAGAGCCTGCTTTCACCTTGTCCCTTAATGTGCAGTCGGTAAATGGGTATCGATCTTGCGTAGGTCTTGTGTGCCTGGCCATAGGAAATGGCCGTTTACAACCAAGTGCTGTACCAACACTGCATATCGAACTGGAGAAAACGATGATTAGTGCCGCTGTCAAAACCCAGAAGGGAGAGAGTTTTAATCAGCCGGCCAGCGAGCTGACCCATCTGCCGGTCTTCGCAACGACGAGCGCACCTGTGCTGCAACTGCCTCCTGTTCAACCAGCGATTTCTTCGGTGACCCGCAAGAAAGTCCTGTTCGTGACTTCAGAGATGGCCGACCTGGTGAAAACCGGCGGCCTGGGCGATGTGTCTGCCGCACTGCCGCGCGCCATGCGCCACCTGCACGATGTACGCGTGCTGATTCCCGGCTATCCACAGGTCATCAACAGTGGCAACCCGATCCATATCATCAGCGAGCTGCCCGGCCACGCCGCGCTGCCTCCCTGCAAGATCGGCCGGATGGACATGAAAGACGGTCTGGTCATCTACGTCCTGATCTGTCCCGAGTTGTACGAGCGTGAAGGCACGCCCTACGGTGACAATGACGGCCGCGACTGGTCCGACAACCACATCCGCTTCGCCCGCCTGGGCCTGGCTGCTGCCGACTTTGCTGCCGGCGCGGTGAAGACCCAATGGTGCCCCGAACTGGTTCATGCCCACGACTGGCCAGCAGGTCTGGCGCCGGCGTATATGAAATGGCGCGGGCAGAACACGCCGTCGATCTTCACCATTCACAACCTGGCTTACCAGGGTTTCGTCAGCATTGCCTCCAGCCGCGAGCTGGGCATTCCCGACGCAGCGCTGAACCCTGAGGGCATGGAGTTTTACGGTCAGCTGTCGTTCATCAAGGCCGGTATGGCGTATTCCAGCCATATCACTACCGTGAGCGCGACCTACGCCAAAGAAATCACCACACCGGATTTCGGCTGCGGCCTGGAAGGTTTTCTGCAGAGCAAGGCCGATCGCGGTCAGCTCAGCGGCATCCCCAACGGCATCGACGAGAGCTGGGACGCTGCCACCGACGAACACCTGATCTGCCGCTTTGCTCCGAATGAGTGGACGCGCAAGGAAATCAACGCCGACTACGTACGCGAGCTGTTCGAGCTGGAGCCTTCAACCGGACCGCTGTTCGCCGTGGTCTCGCGCCTGGTTTACCAAAAGGGCCTGGACCTGACCATCGGCGTGGCCGAGCACATCGTCAACAACGGTGGCCAGATCGCGATCATCGGCCGTGGCGAGCCTGACGAAGAAGACGCCATGCGCGACCTCGCCGCCCGCTTCCCGGGTCAGGTCAGCGTGCGGGTCGGCTTCAACGAAACCGACGCGCGCCGCATGTTCGCCGGCAGTGATTTCCTGCTGATGCCTTCGCGCTACGAGCCTTGCGGCCTGAGCCAGATGTACGCGCAGCGCTTCGGCTCGTTGCCGGTGGCCCGTCGCACCGGCGGCCTGGCTGACACCATTGAAGACGGCTGCACCGGCTTTCTGTTCGACGAATCCACTGTCGAGAGCTACAGCGAAGCCCTGACCCGTGCCTTCAAGGTCTTCGAGAGCCCGCTGTTGCTCAACGCCATGCGTTGCCGGGCCATGGCCGCTCCGTTCGATTGGCACAAGGCGGTAGAACCCTACGCCGATCTTTACCAGGAGCTGCTGAAGAAGAACGCAGGCGCGGCATTGCATTATTGATAACTCACTGATCAAGGAATTACGGATGCCTTCGCGCACGGATCAAAACTGGCGCCACGGCGCCGTCATGCTGGATCCACAACACACCCGGTTTGCCCTCTGGGCACCGGACGCCAAAAGCGTCAGCGTCGAATTCGAAAACGGGCCTGCCCAGGCCCTTCAGCCAGAGCAGGACGGCTGGTTCGTGCTCGAGACCGAGTGTGGAGCTGGCACACGCTATCGCTACAACGTCGCCATCGGCCCCGAAAACCACCTCACTGTTCCTGACCCGGCTTCCCGGGCTCAGGAAGGCGACGTGCATGGCTACAGCATTGTCGTCGACCAGGCGGCCTATCAATGGCAGAACACCCAGTGGCAAGGTCGGCCGTGGCACGAGGCGGTCATTTACGAGCTGCACGTCGGCGCGCTGGGCGGCTATGAAGGCGTAGAACAACGTCTACAGCATCTGGTCGACACCGGCATCACCGCCATCGAACTGATGCCCATCGCGCAATTCCCGGGTGACCGCAATTGGGGCTACGACGGCGTGCTGCCGTATGCCGCGCAGTCGTCCTACGGCACGCCCGACCAGCTCAAGCACCTGATCGACACCGCCCACGGGCTGGGTCTGGCGGTCATTCTTGATGTCGTCTACAACCACTTCGGACCGGACGGCAACTACCTCGGCGCCTACGCCAGCCATTTCTTCCGCAGCGACAAGAAGACCCCTTGGGGCGACGCGATCGATTTCCGCCGTCGTGAAGTGCATGATTTCTTCATTCACAACACGATGATGTGGCTGCAGGACTATCGGTTCGACGGCCTGCGTTTCGACGCGGTGCACGCCATCGAAGACCCGACCTTTCTCGAAGACCTGGCGAAGCATGTGCGCGAGACGATTCCGTCTGACCGCCACGTCTGGCTGACCCTGGAGAACGAATTCAACGAAGCCGGGCGCATGGATCAGGGCTACGACGCCCAGTGGAACGATGACGGCCACAACACGCTGCACGTGCTGCTGACCGGTGAGACCGACGCGTACTACACCGACTTCGCCGAGAAACCCACGCAGAAACTCGCGCGGCTTTTGGGTGAAGGCTTCGTCTATCAAGGCGAAGCCACTCGCCATGGCCATCTACGAGGCGAACCGAGCGGCCATTTGCCGCCGACCTCCTTCGTGCTGTTTCTGCAGAACCATGACCAGATCGGCAACCGTGCCTTTGGCGAACGCCTGATCCAGCTGAGCCCGCCGAAGGCGTTGCGGGCGGCAACCGCGCTGTTGCTGCTGTCACCGATGATCCCGATGATGTTCATGGGCGATGAATGGGGCGCGAGCGAACCGTTCCTGTTCTTCACTGACTTCCATGACGAGCTGGCAGACGCCGTGCGTGAAGGCCGTCGCGGCGAGTTCAAGGACTTTGCCGCGTTCAAGGACCCCGCCAAGCGCGAGCAGATTCCCGATCCCAACGCCCTGAAAACCTTCGAGGCCTCGCGCCCGGCGTTCGATGCGTTGCTGCTGGAAACCGACAAGGGCCAGGACCATCGCAACTGGCTTGAGCTCTACAAGAGTTTGCTGGAAATCCGCCGGACCGAGCTCTTCCCTCGGCTGCACGGCGCGAGCGCCCTCGGCGTGAAAGAGCTGGGCGACAAGGCCGTCAGCGCACGCTGGAAACTGGGCGACGGCAGCGAACTGCGCATCGATCTGAACCTCGGCACCGAGCCGGTCGACACCGATGACTACGCCGCTTACAGAGTCCTTCATCACTCCCACGGCAAGTCCGCAGAACTTTCCCACTCCGCCACCCTCAATCCCTACACGGCCATTGTCAGCCTGAAATCGAGTGACGTTGTGGAGGAACAGGATGAGCAATGAGCAACTGGAAACGCTGGCGGCCCAGGCGGGCCTGTCGGTTGACTGGAAGGACGCCAACGCCAAACCGCAACACGTAAGCCCCGAGGTCCTGCGCAAGGTCCTCGGCGGCCTGGGTTACCCCGCCGAGACGGACGAAGACGTCGAGGCCAGCCTCAAACGCCTTAAGCAAGAAAGCCAGCCGGCCACCCCGCCGCCGTTGATGACCGTCGACCATGCCAAGGATCTGGATCTGTCGGCGTGGTTCGCGCCGGCCACCGCGTTCAAGTTGACCCTGGAAGACGGCTCGCTGCTGGAAGCCAGCCTGACCGACAAGGCTGCGCTGCCCGGACTGGCCACGGTGGGTTATCACCAGTTGGAAGTGAACGGCCAGCAGTTGACCATCGCCGTTGCGCCGAAGACCTGCTACAGCCTGACCATGGCCAGCAAGAAGGCGATTGCCCGCGACTGGGGCCTGACCACTCAGCTGTACTATCTGCGTCGCGAAGGCGATGGCGGTATCGGCGACACCCAAGGGCTGGAAGCTTTTGTTCGCGCTGCGGGCACACGTGGCGCATTGGCCGTGGCAATCAGCCCGGTTCACGCGATGTTTTCCAACGACAGCGAGCGCTACAGCCCCTACTCCCCGTCCAGCCGTCTGTTCCTCAACGCGCTGTACGCAGCGCCCGGCACCATCCTCGGTGACCGTGCGGTTGAGCTGGCGATCGAGAAAGCCGGCCTGGCCGACGAGTTCAAACGTCTGGAAGCGCTGCAGCTGATCGAATGGCCCGCCGCCGCCAGGGCAAAATATGCCCTGCTACGCGAGCTGTATGCCGGGTTCATCGGCAGCGATCACCCCTTCCATGAAGACTTCAACAGCTTCCGGCGCGCAGGCGGCGAAGCGCTGGAAAACCACTGCCGCTTCGAAGCCTTGCGTGACGCCGGCGATGAGCTGGGCATTGGTGGTAACTGGCACGAATGGCCGGAGCAGTACAAGAATCCGCAAGACCCTGCCCTCGACGCCTTCGCCACAGAGCATGAGAAAGAAATCGGCTTTCACGCCTTCGCCCAATGGCTCATCGCCCGTGGCCTTGAACGTGCGCAGACCGCTGCCCGTTCGAGCGGCATGAGTGTCGGCCTGATCGGCGATCTGGCCGTGGGTGCCGACGGTGCCGGCAGTCAGGCCTGGAGCCGTCAGGACGAACTGCTTTCAGCCCTGACCGTCGGCGCGCCGCCGGACATCCTCAACCGCTCGGGCCAGAGCTGGGGCATTTCGGCGTTCTCGCCGACCGGCCTCAAGCGCAACGGCTTTCAGGCGTTCATTGAAATGCTCCGGGCCAATTTCGCCCACGTCGGTGGCCTGCGCATCGACCACGTGATGGGGCTGCAGCGCCTGTGGGTGGTCCCGTTGGGATCGCCTGCCAGTGAAGGCGCTTACCTCAATTACCCGCTGGACGACATGCTGCGCCTGTTGAGCCTGGAATCCTGTCGTCACGAAGCGATTGTTTTGGGCGAAGACCTCGGCACCGTGCCTGAAGGCCTGCACGAGAAACTGTCCGAGCGCGAGATTCTCGGCATGCGCGTGCTGCTCTTTGAACAGGACGACGCGACGTTCAAGCCCATCACGAAGTGGTCCAAAGAAGCACTGGCCACCACCAGCACCCACGACCTCCCCACCCTCACCGGCTGGCTGAGCGAGCTGGATATTCAGTGGAGCAAGACCCTGGGTTTTGTCGACGACGAAGCCGAGCAGAAGATGCGTGACGGCCGCGAGCGCGAGCGCCAGGGGCTGGTCAAGGCACTCAAGCAGAACTACACGATGCCGAGCGACGGTGACAACATCAGCGCCGCCGATATCATCGACTACAGCATTGCTTATCTTGGCCACACCCCGGCACCGCTGGTGTTGCTTCCGATCGAGGACGCCCTCGGTATCGAAGAGCAGGCGAACTTCCCCGGCACCATCGACAGTCATCCCAATTGGCGACGTCGGCTCAACGGCGACAGCGGTTCACTGCTGGACAACGCCGATGCAGCGCGACGTTTGAAAATTCTGGCAGCGGCACGGCAACAAGCCGCGGAGCGTGATCAAAAATGAGTACCCCTCTTAAATCCCTGCGCGCCACCCAGCGCTTGCAGTTCCATAAAGACTTTACCCTCGACGACGCGACCAAACTGGTGCCGTACTTCGCCAGCCTGGGCATCAGCCACATTTATGCCTCGCCGCTGCTCAAAGCCCGCGCCGGTTCCATGCACGGCTACGACGTGGTCGACCCACGGGTGATCAACCCCGAACTGGGCGGTGAGCCGGCGTTGCGCCGTCTGATCGCGGCGCTGCGTGAGAACGGCATGGGCCTGATTCTCGACATCGTCTCCAACCACATGGCGGTCGGCGGTAATGACAACCCCTGGTGGCTTGACCTGCTGGAATGGGGCCAGCGCAGCCCCTATGCCAAGTTCTTTGACATCCAGTGGAATTCCCCGGACCCGCTGCTCAAGGGCCAACTGTTGCTGCCGTTCCTGAGCACCGACTACGGCACCGTGTTGCAGAACGGCGAAGTGCCGCTGCGTTTCGACGCAGAAAACGGCAGCTTCCACGCCGAGCACTACCAGCATCACTTCCCGATCAACCCGGCCACTTACGCGCCGCTGTTGAAGGCGGCGAAGCGTCCCGAACTGGACGAAGTGACCCGGCGTTTCGCCGAGCTCGACCACTATCCTCAAGCCTACGAGCGTGCGCGTCAGGCCAAGGCCGAGCTGGCCGAAGCAGTCAAGGCCAAGCCCGAGCTGGTCAAGGCTATCGAAGAAGGTCTGGCGCAGTTCGATTCCAGCACACCGGAAGGCTTTGATCGCCTGCACCGTTTGCTTGAGCAGCAGGATTATCGTCTGGCCAGCTGGCGCACGGCGGGCGATGACATCAACTGGCGGCGCTTCTTCGACATCAACGAGCTGGGCGGCCTGAAGGTCGAGCGCTCGCAGGTGTTCGAAGCGACCCACGGGAAGATTTTCGAACTGATCGCCGAAGGCCTGGTAGACGGCCTGCGCATCGACCACATCGATGGTCTGGCCGACCCGCGCGGCTACTGCCGCAAGCTGCGCCGTCGCGTCGACAGCCTGATGAAACTGCGCCCTGCAGGCACCGAGCTGGATCGCTTGCCGATCTTCGTCGAGAAGATCCTCGGCCCAGACGAGCAACTGCGCACTGACTGGAATATCGACGGCACCACCGGTTATGAATTCATGAACCAGGTGTCGCTGCTGCAGCACGATCCCAAGGGTGAAGCCGTGCTGGGCGAGCTGTGGAGCCGCCTCAGCGGGCGTACGGCCGACTTCAACAAGGAAGTGCTGGAAGCCCGCGATCTGGTGCTCCACGGCACCCTGGCGGGGGATTTCGAGAACCTGGCCCAGGCGCTGCTGCAGGTCTCGCGCAGTGACGTGATGACCCGCGACCTGACCCTCGGCGCCATCCGCCGCGCGCTGCTGGCGCTGGTGAGCAACTTCCCGGTCTATCGCACCTACCTCACCGCGTGCGGCCGGTCGGCTGAAGACGAGCGCTTCTTCCGGCAGGCCATGGACGGCGCGCGCGAGATGCTCGGCGAAGGTGACTGGCCGGTGCTGGATTCACTCAAGCTGTGGCTGGGCGGCGAGAAGCTGCGCGACTACCCGACCGGCCCGTTGCGCGAAATGCGCCGCAAGGCCGGCAACCGTTTCCAGCAACTGACCTCGCCTGTGGCAGCCAAGTCGGTGGAAGACACCTCGTTCTATCGCTCCGCCGTGTTGCTCTCTCGCAACGATGTGGGCTTCCACCCGCAACATTTCAGTGCGCCGGTGAACGATTTTCATCAGGTCTGCATCGAGCGTCACGCGACTTTCCCGAACAACCTGCTGACCACTGCCACCCACGACCACAAACGCGGCGAAGACACTCGCACCCGTCTGGCTGTGCTCAGTGAACTGGCACCCTGGTACGCCGAGCAGGTCGAGCGTTGGCAGCAATTGTCGGCCCCTCTGAAGACCGGCGAAACGCCCATCAGCCCGGGTGACGAGCTGATGCTGTATCAGGCGATCATCGGCAGCTGGCCGCTGGATCTCGAAGGCGAGCCGGCTTTCGAGGCCTACGCAAAACGCCTGACTCAGTGGCAGGAGAAGGCCCTGCGCGAAGCCAAACTGCACAGCAGCTGGAGCGCGCCCAACGAGGCGTATGAGACCGCTTGCCGCGAGTTTCTCGAGCACTTGCTGTTGCACCCCGACGGCCTGGCGCTGCGCCAATCCATCGGTGCCACAGCCAATCGCATCGCGGCGGCCGGCGCGCTCAACAGTCTGGCGCAAACTTTGCTGCGCATGACTGCCCCTGGTGTGCCTGATCTGTATCAGGGCACCGAGTTCTGGGACTTCAGCCTGGTGGATCCGGACAACCGTCGTCCGGTGGATTACCCCGCTCGCGAACGTGCGCTGCAGGCATCCGTTCCGGTCACCGAGCTGTTGAACCAGTGGCACGACGGCCGGATCAAGCAGGCGTTGATTGCCCAGGTGCTTCGCCTGCGCAATGAGTACCCCGCTCTGTTCAGTGAAGGTAAGTATCAACCGCTGGAAGTGGTCGGCGAAAAAGCCGATCACGTCATCGCTTTTGCCCGGGTAACGAAGGAGATGCGGGCTATTGTTGTGGTTCCGCGCTTGCCGGCTGAACTATTGGGCACTGCGCAAACTCCATTCATCAATGCAGAAAATTGGGGCGATACACGAATCAACCTGCCGTTCGCTGATTCACATCCAAATTGGAAGGGACTTTTTTCACAGGCTACAGTCACATCCAGCAAGGAAATGTTGCTCAGCGCAGCGCTCAAGGAAATTTCTGTAAACCTGCTTATACAAACCTTGTGATACCGGGAGTGTCGAGATGAGTGCCGACGATAAAAGAATCAGCGAGCTTGCCCACCAGATCTGGGAAACGGAAGGCAAGCCACATGGGCAAGATGCCCGCCACTGGGAAATGGCTAGCAAGTTGGCCGCCGCCGAGGCGAAGTCGCCTAAAAAACCGGCTGCTGCGAAGACGGCGAAGTCCAAGCTTGACGGCAAAGCGGAGCCCAAGGCTGCCGCCGCCAAACCCGCTGCAAAGGGTGCAGCCAAACCGGCGGCGAAGCCTGCTGCCAAGCCTGCGGCTAAAACTGCAGCCAAGCCCGCAGAGAAATCCGCTGATCAGGCGGCAAGCAAGCCCGACGCCAAAGCAGACGCCAAGCCTGCCGCTAAACCGGCTGCCAAAGCGCCGGCCAAAGCGCCTGCGAAACCCAAGGCTGCTGCGAGCGGTACTGATGCCCCTGCAAAACCGGCCGCCAAGCCTGCTGCCAAGAAGCCTGCGGCCAAGCCGGCGCCTTGATCGCATACCGTAACGCGTCACTGCTGCGCAGCTAACACCCCTACCGCAGGGATCGTCTCAAAACGGTCGTCACCCTGCGGTAACTTTCAAACCTGTTGCATCGATGGCGCAGTCCTGTACTGAGGCCACGGCTTTGTTCGCCTTCAGGAACTCATTCGCACGTCAGGAATACACATGAGCACGCAAGATAAGAACGCCGCTACACAGAATGAATCCGGCAACGCTGGCAGCCCAGAAGTCACCGCTTCGCGCATTCGTGAAGGCCTGCCCTTCCCGCTGGGCGCGAGCTGGGACGGCCTCGGCGTCAACTTCGCCATCTTTTCCGCCAACGCCACCAAGGTCGAGCTGTGCCTGTTCGACTCTGCCGGCGAAGTGGAGCTTGAGCGTATCGAGCTGCCGGAATACACCGACGAAATCTTCCACGGTTACCTGCCGGACGCCCACCCGGGCCAGGTTTATGGCTACCGCGTATACGGTCCGTACGATCCGAAAAACGGCCACCGTTTCAACCACAACAAACTGCTGATCGACCCGTACGCCAAGCAACTGGTCGGCGAGCTGAAGTGGTCCGAAGCGCTGTTTGGTTACACCATCGGTCACCCGGACGACGACCTGAGCTTCGACGAGCGTGATAGCGCGCCGTTCGTGCCCAAGTGCAAGGTCATCGACCCTGCGTACACCTGGGGCCGCGAGCAGCGTGTGGACGTGCCGTGGGACAAGACAATTTTCTACGAGACCCACACCCGCGGTTTCACCATGCGTCACCCTTCGGTACCTGATGAAGTCAAAGGCACGTTTGCCGGCCTGATGGTCGATGACGTGATCAAGCACATCAAAGGTCTGGGCGTCACCTCGATCGAATTGCTGCCGATCCACGCCTTCGTCAACGACCAGCACTTGCTGGAAAAAGGCATGACCAACTACTGGGGTTACAACACCCTGGCGTTCTTCGCACCGGACCCGCGCTACCTGGCCCACGGCAAGATTTCCGAGTTCAAGGAAATGGTTGCGCACATGCACCATGCCAACCTGGAAGTGATTCTGGACGTGGTCTACAACCACACTGCCGAAGGCAACGAGCGCGGCCCGACCCTGTCGATGCGCGGTATCGACAACGCCTCCTACTACCGCCTGATGCCGGATGACAAGCGTTACTACATCAACGATTCCGGCACCGGCAACACCCTCGACCTGAGCCACCCGTGCGTCCTGCAGATGGTCACTGACTCGCTGCGTTACTGGGCGACCGAGATGCACGTCGACGGTTTCCGCTTCGACCTGGCCACCATCCTCGGCCGTTACCACGACGGTTTCAGCGAGCGCCACAGTTTCCTCGTGGCCTGCCGCCAGGACCCGGTGCTGCGTTCGGTGAAACTGATCGCCGAGCCATGGGACTGCGGTCCAGGCGGTTACCAGGTCGGCAACTTCGCGCCGGGCTGGGCGGAGTGGAACGATAAATTCCGCGACAACATCCGTGCGTTCTGGAAAGGCGACGAAGGCCAGCTGGCCGACTTTGCCAACCGCATGACGGCGTCGGGCAACCTGTTCAACCAGCGTGGCCGCCGGCCATACGCGTCGGTGAACTTCATCACCGCCCACGACGGTTTCACCCTGCACGACCTGGTGTCGTACAACGACAAGCACAACGAGGACAACGACGAGAACAACCAGGACGGCAGCAACGACAACCGCTCCTGGAACTGTGGCGTCGAAGGCCCGACCGAAGATCCGGAAATCAACGCGCTGCGCCTGCGTCAGATGCGTAACTTCTTCTCGACGCTGCTGCTGGCTCAGGGCACGCCGATGGTGGTCGCCGGTGACGAGTTCGCCCGCACCCAGCACGGCAACAACAACGCCTATTGCCAGGACAGCGAGATCGGCTGGGTCAACTGGGACCTGGACGAAGACGGCAAGGCCTTGCTGGCCTTCGTCAAGCGCCTGATCAAGCTGCGCCAGTCGTACCCGATCCTGCGCCGCAGCCGTTTCCTGGTGGGCGATTACAACGAGTCGCTGGGCGTCAAGGACGTCACCTGGCTGTCGCCAAGCGGCGAAGAGATGAGCATCGAGCAATGGGAAGACCCGAACGGTCGCTGCCTGGGCATGCTGATGGATGGCCGCGCGCAGGAAACCGGTATCCGTCGTCGCGGCTCTGAAGCCACGCTGCTGCTGCTGGTCAACTCCCACCACGACGGCGTCAACTTCACCCTGCCGGAGGTGCCGGAAGGCCTGAACTGGACCAGCCTGATTGACACCAATCAGCCGGAGATCGATGGCACGGATCAGTTCGAGTTCGGCAGCGAGTACACGGTCACGCCGCGTTCGCTGTTGCTGTTTGAACTGCAAAAGGCTCCACAGGCGTAAGTCTTCGCGTCTGGATTCATAGCGACACGCTTGCCCGCGACAGGGTCGGTCAGCCAGGAACAACGGCTGACTGATTCGGTCGCGGGCAAGTTTCGTTTTACGCCCTCCCTTTCCCGACCTGCGCCCCACTCCTGC